>WFUT01000090.1 GCA_015484845.1 Desulfobulbaceae bacterium | reverse complement strand
CTGCCCAAGATGTGCCTGGAGGCCGGCCGCGGCCGCAGGGGGCTGATCGGCTGCACCCAGCCCCGCCGCATCGCGGCCGTGGCCATGGCCGAACGGGTGGCCGAGGAGCTGCGCGAGCCGGCGGCCGTGGGCTACAGGATCCGGTTCAGCGACCACACCTCGGAGACGACCAGGATCAAGTTCATGACCGACGGCATCCTGCTGGCCGAATCCAGGAGCGACCGGCTGCTGCGGGCCTATGACACGATAATCATCGACGAGGCGCACGAGCGCAGCCTGAACATCGACTTCCTGCTCGGCCACCTCAAGGGCTGCTCGCCCGGCGCGACGACCTGCGACTGATCATCTCCTCGGCCACCATTGACACGGACAGGTTCAGCGCCCACTTCGACAACGCGCCGGTCATCGAGGTCTCGGGCCGCACCTTTCCGGTACGCGTCCTGCACGAGCCGGGGGAGAACGACGAGACCTACGTGGAACGGGCCGTGGCCAGGACCCTGGAACTGGCCTCCCTGCCGGAACGAGGCGATATCCTCGTCTTCATGCCCACCGAGCGCGACATCATGGAGACCGTGGACGCCCTGGCGCACCACCTGCGCGACCAGGCCCTGGTCCTGCCCCTGTTCGGCCGCCTGCAGGGCGCGGATCAGCGGCGGATCTTCCGGCCGGCCGGCCGGCGCAAGATCATCGTGGCCACCAACATCGCCGAGACCTCCATCACCGTGCCCGGCATCCGCTACGTGGTGGACACCGGCCTTGCCCGCCTGGCCCGATACAATGTGCGGGCCAGGACCACCAGCCTCCTGGTCTCCCGCGTCTCCCGGGCCTCCTGCCGCCAGCGGGCCGGCCGCTGCGGCCGCACCGGCCCCGGTGTCTGCGTCCGGCTCTACAGCGAAGACGACTACCTGGCGCGGCCCGAGTACACCCTGCCCGAGATCCAGCGTTCCAACCTGGCCGAGGTGATCCTGCAGATGATCGCCCTGGACCTGGGCGATCCCCGCACCTTCCCCTTCATCGACCCGCCCTCGCCCGGCGCCATCCGGGAGGGCTTCCAGGTCCTGCGCGAACTGGGCGCCCTGGACAGCCGCGACAGGATCACGGACCGGGGCCGCACCATGGCCCGGCTGCCCCTGGATCCCCGCATCTCGCGGATCATCATCGAGGGCGCCGAGCTGGGCGCCTTGCGGGAGGTCACGATCATCGCCGCGGCCCTGTCCATCCAGGACCCGCGGATCAGGCCGGCCGACCAGGAAGAAAAGGCCGACGAGGCGCACCGGCGGTTTGCCGACAAGCGGTCCGATTTTCTCGCCTTTGTCAATATATGGGACGCCTTTCATGCCGAAACCGGCGGACCGCGGACCGCGGCCCGGCTGCGCAGGTTCTGCAGGCGCAACTTCCTATCCTGGCAGCGGATGCGCGAATGGTTCGATGTCCACGACCAGATCCGGCGCGAACTCGGCCGGGACAGGAAGAGGAACATAGTCCATGACAATCCCGGCCCGGCCTCCTACGGTGCCATCCACCAGGCCCTGGCCGCGGGCTTTCTGCGCAACATCGGCCAGCGCAGGGAAAAAAATCTCTACCAGGCCGCGGGCGGCCGCGAGATCACGCTCTTTCCCGGTTCAGTGCTGTACAACAGGGGCGGCAGCTGGATCGTGGCTGCCGAATTCGTCGAGACCTCCCGGCTCTTTGCCCGCACCGCGGCGATCATCGACCAGCAGTGGCTGGAACGGCTGGGCGGTGAGCTGTGCCGCCGCTCCTGGTCCGAACCCCACTGGAGCCGCAGGGCCGGCCAGGTGGTGGCCCTGGAGCGGGTCACCCTCTTCGGTCTCACCATCGTTGCCGGCCGCCGGGTCAACTATGGCCGGATCAACCGGGCGACCCGCGAGGAGAGCCGCCAGATCTTCATCCGCCAGGCCCTGGTCCGGGGCGAGCTGGGCGGCAGGTACAGGTTTCTCGAACAGAACCTGGAGCTTGCCCGCACCTACACGGCCATGGAACAGCGGCTGCGCAGGCGCGACATCCTGGTGGACGAGGAGACCCTGCACGCCTTCTACGACCAGCGGCTGCCGGCCTGGGTTCACGACCGCCACACCCTGAACCGGTTTCTCCGGCAGGGGAAAAACCGGGACATACTGCGTATGGGGGAGGCGGATCTCTGCCAGGGCAGGCCGGCCGCGGACGAGCTGTACCGTTTCCCGGCCGTCCTGCGCGCCGGCAGCCTGGAGCTCGAGCTGCAGTATCTCTTTGAACCGGGCAACGAGGCCGACGGTGTCACGGTGAAGATCCCCCGCGACCTGCTTGCCGAGGTGGATCCAACGGTCTTTGAGTGGCTGGTGCCCGGCCTGCTGCCGGACAAGGTACTCCACCTGCTCAAACGGCTGCCGAAAAAACTGCGCCGCAGGCTGGTCCCCCTGCCCGATGCCGTGGACCGGCTGCTGGACGGGCTCGACATCTCCCAGGGTTCGCTCTATGCCGCCCTGGAACGGATGATCCGGCGCTGCTACCAGGTGGAGGTCCGGCGCACGGACTGGCGGACCGACACCCTGCCGCCGCATCTCAGGATGCGTTTTTCCCTGGTCAATGGGGATGGCCGCGTTCTCGGCAGCAGCCGTTCCTTTGCCGAGCTGCGCCAACTGGACAAAACAGGCGGACCAGGGCCGGACGCAGCGGACCGGGGAGTGAAAAGAAAACAGGGGACGAGACGCCTGCCCGTCAAGGAGGGGATCACCGGCTGGGACTTTGCAGGGCTGCGGCAACCGATCCAGGGCCGAGATCCGGACAGCGGCCAGCCGACCCTCTACCACCCTGCCCTGTCTGTCAACAGGGAGGGCCTGACCCTCTCGTTCATCCGGGACCGGGACACGGCACTGGCCCGCAACCGCGAGGGCATGCGCTGGCTCTATGGCCGGCAGTTTGCAAAGGAGTATCGCGCCCTGGTCCGGGAATGCAAGGCCGCGGTGAACAGCCACTCGGCCTCCTGGCTGGCCCTGGGCGCGCGCGGCACGGCAGCCGAACTCAAGCAACGGCTGGCCGGCTGTATCATGGACCGGCTCTTTCACACCAGCTCCGGCGAGATACCGGACCAGGGGCAGTGGGAAGAGCGGATCGCGGCGGTCCGCGACCAGGGTTTTCTCCGTGCCGGCCGGCAGGAGCTGCAGCGTGTGCTCGACATCCTGACCACGCGCCGCGACGTGCAGGCGCAGATCACGCGCTGGGCCGAGCGGGCGCGCAGGAGCCGCTCCTTTTCCCGGCAGCGGCTGGACCACTACCTGGCGCTCTTGGCAGAGATCGTGCCGCCCGACTTCCTGGACAACGACCCGGCCGACCTGCAGCACCTGGAGCGCTACCTGCTGGCCCTGGCCCGCCGCATCGAGCGCGCCGAACAGGCGCCGGCCAAGGACGCGGCCAAGGCGGCCCGGCTGGAGCCGGCCCTGCAACGGCTGCACCAGCTTGCCAGGCTGGAAGAGTCCGGCTCGTGCCAGTGCCGCGAGGCAGCCGCCCGCTACCGATTCATGGTCAATGAACTGAAGGTCTCGCTTTTTGCCCCTGAACTCGGCACCGCTGTGCCGGTGTCGGAGAAACGGCTCCAGGACCAGTGGCAACAGGTGCTGGAGCACTGCCAACGGGTGGAAAAATAGTCCGGCCCGGTCTCCCTCAGCTGTAGATCAGCACCCAGGTGTCGTCATTGACACTGATCCGCAAGCGGCCGCCATGGTTGCGGCCGTACACCTCCCAGCCCGGCTCTCCCTTGATCTCGCACTTCAGGCACTGGGGCGAGTGGATGCCCTTGTCCCGGTCGTTCCAGGCCACCAGGGTGGCGAACTCGTTGTCCCGCAGGGCCAGTGGCTCCATCATCTGCCGGACCGTCTCGAAGTCAAGCGTACAGCCGGTGATGGTTACAAAGATTTTTTCCATCATGATTCTGCCTCCTCTGCGCAACCCTACACCACCTGCGCCGGGGGGACAAGGCCATCGGCTGCGACAGGAGGCCGGATCGGCCCCGGACCGGTGTGCTCAGTTCTGGCCGATGGTGTGCGAGGTCTGGGACCAGCGGCTGAAGACCACCGAGCCCACGGCGGCCACGGCGCCAAAGGAAAAAACGCTCAGGACCAGCGGCACGCCGTGCGCCTTGAACAGGTCGTATCCCAGGGCCTTGAAGGCCCCGATCACCACGATGCCGATGGAGGTGTAGAGGATCTCCCGCTGCCGTTTCACCAGGCCGAAGATCATCAGGCCCATGGCGCCGAGATTGATGAAGACCGACTGGGCGCCGAGCAGGGCATTGACCGGATCGGCGGAAGAGGCCAGCAGGTCATAGGCGACGAGCTGCAGCATGAGGAAACCGTCCACCAGCGCGGAAAGCAGGAGGAGGATGGCGGTGTGATCCATGGGATCGACCTTCTTGAAAAAGCCGACGTTGCAGGCAAGGGGATGGTGCCGGCTCCAGGAGAACTGGAAGGCGCTCATCACGGCGAGCGAACCGGCGGCCAGGGTGGCAAGCATGCTGTCCGGGGTCCCGGGCAGGAGCACCCCGTAGCCGATGCCCAGGATGGTGGCCACGACCTGCAGCAGGTAGGAGGTAAGACGGATACCACCGATCTCGCAGGCCTGCGAGGCCAGGGTGAGCATCACCGCCACCGCGCCCCAGAGCGGCAGGGCCGGCAGGATGTTTTCCACCGCGGCCAGGGTGGCCATCACCATCAGGGTGGCGCCGGCAAAGACATAGGCGCAGATGCCGGGCCCACCATGCCTGGAGAACCTGTAGATGGCGCCCGCCACCAGGAAGTGGACAATGGCCAGGGCAAGGCCGGCGTAGCCGACCATGGTGTCATCGCCGAGCAGGGGAACGGCGACCAGGCTGCAGGCCGGGTAGAGCCAGAGGACGTTGACCGTGGGCAGGACGATGTCAAAGAGGGTCAGCGAGTCGCCGTGGCGATACGACCTGGCCACGGAGAACCCCATCAGGATGAGGACCGTGGCCAGGGTCATGGGCAGGTACCAGGAGAGGGCGACCTCGGGCGTTGTCTCGATCCCCTTGACCATGGGCGCGTGCAGCTTGAGGGCCCACAGGAACCAGAAGAAGATGGTCATGCCGTAGAGGATGGCGTGCACCCACCTGCTCCTGCCGGTGACCTGGAGATGGGCCACCACGTTGACCGCCAGCAGGAAAAAGGCGAGCTGCGGGAAAAAGGGGGACGGGAAGTCCAGGGCAAAGCCGGTGCAGGCGGCGCCGATGAGACCCACGGCCAGGAAGAGGGAGCGCTTGTAGCGATGGCCCATGATGGCCAGGGGAAGCATGGTGAAGAAGAGAATGGTGTAGGCGGTGACCGAGGTGTAGGCCGCGAAGCGGGCATGGGTCTCCAGGATGAGGGAGAACATGAGCAGGGCGCCGCAGACAGGGAAGATGGGCCCCAGCTTGCGGCCGGACTGGAGCAGCTTCCAGCCGATGGCGATGAGCAGGGCCGCGTAGGCGGTGCCGATCATGGAGCCGGCCTTGGCGCCGATGATGCCGTTGTCGGTCAGGGTCCGGAGGATCAGGGCAATGACCAGGATAAAACAGATGGCCGCCAGCCTGGCCAGAAACGAGCCACTGCCGGCCCAGGAGGAGGTGACCGGCAGAACGGGCAGGGGGCCCTCCTCGAAGTGCTCCTGCGCCGGGGCGCCGGCCTGCCGGTCGGCGGCGGCAAGGGATTCCCGGTGGCCGATACCGGCCACGGCCTCCTCCAGCGCTGTCAGGCGTGCGTTCTGCTTACTGAGCTGGTTGGTGAGGATGGTGATCTGGTCCGTCAGTCGGTCAAGTCTTGTCTCGATAGCCTTGTCTGCCATGGCACTCCGTTCCAGTGGTCTTGGTGCAACATCTTCCGGTCTTTGCGGGTATTTCAACCTGCGGCCAGGAAATGGCCGCCCGGTAATACCATAAATTTTCCCGGGATAAAGCAAATTGGGTGTTTACTTCTATACCACAAAGTTGTATAAAGGGCCAAAAATTTTTTCCCACTATGTGGTACACGTGGACCAGGCGGGCAACCTGCTGTTTTTCCGACGGTCGCAGCCACCCGGTCGTGGCCGGTGCTCCGGGGGGGCGGCTAGCCGGCCGGCGCGGAATGAACATGCCGGGCGCGCAGCGGACCGGCCTGGCTTCACTTTTCTTTGTTTCGGTATAAAAGGAGAGCATTGTATGAAAAACCACGTACTGCGGCCGCTGTTTGCGGCCATGGCGCTCGTCGCCCTGATCCTGACGGCCAGGGCGATCATGGTGCCGCCTGACTTCGGGGTGCATGGCAAGAGCTTCACCTACAACTTCTACCGGGCCGGGGCTGTCTCTGACTGGAAGAACTTCCCGGTCAGCTACAAGGGAAGCACCTACTGTGTGGAGTGTCATAACGAGAATGCGGAGAGTATCGCGGCCTCCAAGCACCGGGTCATCCAGTGCGAAAACTGTCATGGCCCGGCCCGCAACCACCCGGAGGATCCGGAAACACTGACCATCAACAGGAGCAGGGACCTCTGCCTGCGCTGCCATGCGGCCCTCCCCTACCCCGGCAGCCTGCGCAGTGAACTGCCGGCCATTGATCCCGCGGAGCACAATCCCGGGGAGGCCTGTGTCGAGTGCCACAATCCACACAACCCGAACCTGGAGGATATGGAATGAAGTGTTCCCGGAGAAGTTTTCTGAAAAAGGGGCTCGGGAGCGCCGTTGCAGCCTCCCTGCCGCTGAGCAGTTTCAAGTTTCTTTCCCCGGCCGAGGCCAGGGCCGCGGTCGGGGACCCGGCCGTGCGCTGGGGATTCCTGGTCAACACCTACAAGTGTGTGGGCTGCGGCATGTGTGTCAAGGCCTGCAAGAAGGAGAACGGGGTGCCCTATGACCTGCCCATCACCAGGACCTGGGTGGAACGATACGTGATCACAAGCGACGGAGAGGATCACATCGATTCGCCGGCCGGTGGCCGCGACGGCTACACCAGCCCGAAGATCGAGGGCAAGGATATCCCGGCCGAGGAGATCACCAAGGCCTTTTTCGTGCCCAAGCTGTGCAACCAGTGCGCAAACCCCGCCTGTGTCCAGGTCTGCCCGGTGGGTGCCACCTTCCAGACCGAGGACGGTGTCGTCCTCATCGACCGGACCTGGTGCATCGGCTGCGGCTACTGCATCATGGCCTGTCCCTACGGTGTCCGCTTCTTTCATCCTGTCTACAAGGTGGCCGACAAGTGTACCTTCTGCTACCACCGGATCACCAAGGGCATGAAGTCGGCCTGCGTCCAGGCCTGTCCCTTCGGGGCCCGGCAGATCGGCAACCTGAAGGATCCGGACGACCCGGTGACCAAGGCGATCCTGACCGAGAGAGTCGCGGTCCTCAAAGATGAATATGGTACCAAACCACAGGTTTTCTATATCGGCCTGGACGAGAACGTGAGGTGAGCAATGCTGGATCAGTTAGCAACAAACGGACATCTGATAGCACATGGAATGGACTGGACGATCAAGGAAGGATTCGTCTATCCCAATGAATTCATCTACTGGAGTATCCAGATCGTTCTCTACCCCTACATGACGGGTCTGGTGGCGGGCGCCTTTGTCCTCTCCTCCCTGTACCACGTCTTCGGCCAGCAGGACCTCAAGGACATGGCCCGCTTTTCCCTGGTCTTCTCCCTGGCCCTGCTGCCGGTGGCCATGATGCCGCTGCTCATGCACCTGCAGCAGCCCCTGCGCGGCATGGAGGTCCTGTTCACGCCGCACTTCACATCGGCCATCTCGGCCTTTGGTATAGTGTTCACCACCTACGCCATCATCGTGCTCAGCGAGATCTGGTTTGTCTACCGTACCCATTTCGTGGAACAGGCCAGGGCACTGAAGGGGAAGGCTGGGATTGCCAACAGCTTCATGAGGGGACTGTTCATCGTCCTCTCCCTCGGAGCGTGGGACCTGGGCGAGGCCGCCGTAGCCAAGGATAAAAAAGCCATCAAGATACTGGCGGGTATCGGCATTCCGGTTGCCTGCTTCCTCCACGGGTATGCCGGATTTATCTTTGGCTCGGTCAAGGCCAACGCCCTCTGGATGTCACCGCTCATGCCGGTGATCTTCATCATGTCGGCGGTGGTCTCGGGCATCGCCCTCTGTATGCTGGTCTACATCATCATCATGGAGTGGAAGAAGTTCACCACCACGCTCGCCAAGGGCCGTGGTGATGAGTCAGTCCAGCTGATCAAGGGAGCGGAGCTTGACCTGATTCTCAAGACCTCCCGCTACCTGATCGGTTTCCTCATCGCTGCCATCACCCTGGAGCTGCTCGACCTGATCTTCAGGGGGTACACGGCGATGAAGTCCTGGGACATCCTGCGCTCGGTCATGTATGGCAAGGATTTTTTCAATATCTTTGTCCTCCAGTACGGCTTTGGCAACCTGATCCCCTTCATTCTGCTGATCCTGCCCAGGCTCACCATCAGGCGGACAGCACTTGCCCTGGTCCTGATCCTTTTCGGCGTCTTCATGATGCGCTGGAACGTGGTCATCGGCGGCCAGGCCTTCTCGCTCTCCTTTGACGGCTACATGCACTATGTCATGCCGATCATTCCCCACAATATCGAGACCTTCAAGGAGGGACTCGGCGGCGCGCTCCTGGTCGGGATCACACCGTTCGTGCTCTTCTGGCTCATCAACAAGGTGACGCCTTCCCTCCGTTTCAATTCCTGATTCACTCTCCTCTCCTACTCCTTCCCCAGGCAGCCGCGGATCTTCCGCGGCTGCCTCTTTTTTTGCACTTTCCCTCTCCTGCGCCGGGCCACTTTTCCCGCTGTAACTCACCTTTTCGTTTACAACCCGGCCCGGATAAAGAATAGTACCCTGCATCGCGCCATTGGCGATTGTGCCGGAGACAGGGGCATCAGGGGCGCCGACATGGACGAACATGTCACCCCCTTGCCAACGAACCAGATTCGATAAAATTGCCCGTCCCGAAGGGCGGGAGCAGGAAGAAAAAGTTGCAGGATGGAGGTTGCAGGGTTCAACTGGGACACACTGCTCCCTGCCTCCTGAGAGCCAGCCGGGAAAACACCATGCGCCTTACCGATCTTCTTCGCACCACGGGGTTGTTGCTCGGGGCCGCCCTGCTTGCCTGGGGCTGTGCCGGTCCTGGCCCGGACCGGGCCGGTACGGCCCCGGGCCGGCAGACCCGCCAGTCCGATGGCGTCCTGGTCGGCACGGTCCTGGCCAGGTCCGACCGGGACCATTCCATCTCCATCCGGACAGGCACCGGCACCGCTGGCCGTGACCAGGAGGTCGCTTTTGACGACACCACCCGCGGCATGGGATTTGTCGGCCGCGGTCGCGGCATTGTTGTTGTCTGGGAGATGCAGGATGGCAGGCCCCTTGCCCGGGAGATCAGGCCGATGCTGATCAGCCTGCCGGCCGGGGTCCGGGGTATCGGCGTGGACGAGGTCAGAAAGGCCCTTGCCGCCGGCGAGGCCCCTGTCCTGGTCGATACGCGGCCAGGCAAACGCTACAGCCGCTCCCACCTGCCCGGCGCCATCTCCATACCGGCCGGCCGCAGGGATGCGCTTTCCGGCCGGCTGCCCCGGGACAGGGACCGCCTGCTGGTCTTTTACGGGCAAGGCCCCACCTGAGGGAACAGTCCCAGGGCCGCCGGTCAGGCGAAAGATGCAGGATACAGCAACGTGCGGGTCATGGCAGCCGGCTTTCCCGGCTGGATCAGGGCCGGTTACGCCACCTATGCCAGCAACGACTTTGTCAGAAAGGGCAACATGGTGCTCATTGATCTCCGCCCCGGGGACCAGGACGCCCGGGCCAGGATTCCGCGCTCGGTCTCCATCCCCCTTGCCCACCTGGAGGCGAACCTTGACCGGATCCCGGCCGACGCTCCCATCGTGCTCTATGGCGACAGCGATGCCCAGGCCCGGCAGGGCCTGAAGCTCCTGCGCCGGCATGGCTTCAGAAAGGTCTCCCTGGTAGAGGGCAACCTGGAGGGCTGGATCAGGGATGGCGGCCGCGTGGTGCGGGGACAGCCTGTCACCGCCATTACCTGGCAGAGAAGGCCCGCGGCCGGCGAGGTCCTGCCGGCCGAGTTCAGAAAAGCGATGAAGGGAGCAACGGATACGCTCCTCCTTGACGTGCGTACCGACGAGGAGACAGCAGACGGGCTCCTGCCCGGGGCCTGGCATATCCCCCTTGACCAGCTGGCCGCAAGGATGCACGAACTGCCTGGCGACAAGAAGATATATGTCTACAGCGCCAGCGGCCCGCGGGCCGGGATGGCCCGGAAGATCCTGGCCAAAAAGGGATTTCGGGCCTGGTTTCTGGCGGCCCGGGTGCGCTGCACCGGCGGCAGGTGCAGGATTGAAAAAAGGGAGGGGGCAGGCCCGCGGAACGAGCCGGCGTCATGACAGAGAGCGGCCCGTTCCGGGAATGCTGCAGGGGATCAGAGTTTTTCCACCTCGGCCAGCAGGGCGGCCATCTCCTCCAGCCGTGATGCGGCACATTCGATGGAATCCTGGCGGGCATCCATCTCCATCTCCTGGGCCAGGGAACGGATGGCCTCGAATCCCAGGCTGGCCGAGGCACCCTTCAGGCTGTGGGCCGCCTCCACCACCGCCGGCGCATCCCTGTCGCCCACGGCCCGGCGCAGTTTCTCGAGATCACCCGCCGATGCGTCCTTAAATAGCGCCAGCAGTTCCTCCAGCAGCTCTTCATCTCCCGCGGTCTGTTCCAGGGCAAACTCCCTGTTCCACTGTAATTGGCTCATATCTCCTCCAGTTAGCTCCTTGGTGCTGTTGTCCTGGTCCCCCTGCCGGCTCACCCTTCCAGGCTGGCCAGGATCCGGGCAAAGGGAATGGCGCCCTCGCGCAGGCAGACCAGCCTGCCATTCCGGCAGCCCACCAGGGTCGATGGCAGGTTGCCGGGAGTGGCACCGTCGTCCAGGACCAGGTCCACGTCGCGGCCAAAGGCGGCCTTGATCTCGCCGGCGGTGCGGGCTGGCGCAGCGCCGCTGCGGTTGGCGCTGGTCGCGGTCAGGGGGCTGCCGAGACGCTCAAGCAGCCGTGCCGCGCAGGGATGCGGCGACCGCCGGATGCCCACGGTACCGGTGTTACCGGTCAGCAGTTCGGGCAGCCCCGGCCTGGCCGGGAAGACCAGGGTCACCGGCCCGGGCCAGAACCTGGCCATGACCGGCAGAAAAGGCGGTGGCACCGAGGTGGCCAGCCGATCAATCTGCTCCCGGTCACGGACCAGGACCAGGACCGGTTTCAGTCGCTGCCGCCCCTTGACGGCAAACAGGCGGGCCAGGGCCTGGTTGTTGAAGGGATCAACCCCGAGGCCGTAGCAGGTCTCGGTGGGAAAGGCGACCACTCCCCCGGCCCGGACGACCCGGACCGCCTCCCGGATCGCCGCGTCCGGTACCCTCACCGCCTGCCACCTCCAGCCTGTACTTTGAAAATGAAGAAAATTTTCTTTCGCCGTATCATCAAGTGAGCAGACGAACCTGTGGTTATTTTTTGACGTAACCGGCCGCGCGAGAGGATTTTTTCTTCATTTTCCGGCTCCTGGGGATCGGCGGTCGCAGGATTCAGGTGCCATGCAGTTTCTTGTTTTTCCGGTCCACCTCTTCGGCCATGCTCCGGCCCAGCTCCTCCAGGGCAGCAGCGATCTCACGGTCACCGATTGCCAGGATCCGGGCCGCGAGCACGGCCGCGTTCCTGGCGCCGGGTTTGCCGATCCCCATGGTGGCCACCGGGATGCCGGGCGGCATCTGGACCGTCGAAAGCAGGGCGTCAAGACCGTTGAGCGGCGAGGCGTCGATGGGCACACCGATCACCGGCAGGGTCGTGTGCGCGGCCAGCACGCCGGCGAGATGGGCCGCCATGCCGGCACCGGCGATGATGATCTTCAGGCCCCGCTCGGCCGCGGATGCGGCATACTCGGCTGCCCTGGCCGGTGTCCGGTGCGCCGAGGCAATGGTGATGTCGTAGCTGATGCCCAGTGACTTGAGGAGATCCGCCGCCGCCTCCATGACCGGCAGGTCCGAATCACTACCCATGACGATCCCCACCCGTGGCCCCTTCTCCTGCTGCAGTCGCCGCAGCGCCCGGTGGCCGATGTCGCGGCGGTAATAGGCGCCGGTCCACTTGATCTTGTCCACGGCCTCGTAGGCCCGCTCGATGGCGGCGGCGATGTCCGTTCCCATGGCGGTCACCCCCAGGACCCGGCCGCCGGCGGTGACGATCCGCCGGTTCCGGAGCGCTGTGCCGGCATGAAAGACCATGACATCCTTCATCCTGGCCACCGTGACCAGGCCGGTGATGGGCTTACCGGTAACATACCTGCCCGGGTACCCCTGGGAGGCCATGACCACGCAGACAGAGGGCCTGCGGTCGATCTCCAGATCGATCTCGTCCAGGCGGCCGTCAATGGTCGCCTCCAGGATCTCGACCAGGTCGGACGTAAGGCGCATCATGAGCGGCTGGCACTCGGGGTCGCCGAAACGGCAGTTGAACTCGAGCACACTGATGCGGTCGCCGTCGATCATCATGCCGGCATAGAGCATGCCCTTGTAGGGCCGTCCTTCCGCCTCCATGCCGCGAATGGTCGGCAGCATGACCTCGTTCATCACCCGCATGGCCATGTGCTCTGTCATGACCGGCGCCGGCGAGTAGGCCCCCATGCCGCCGGTATTGGGACCGCGGTCTCCCTCGAAAACCGCCTTGTGGTCCTGGGAGGAAGGCAGGGGCAGCACCGTGCTGCCGTCGGTGAAGGCGATGAACGAGGCCTCCTCGCCGGTGAGGAACTCCTCCACCACCACCTGGTTGCCGGCAGCGCCAAAGGCCTTGTCCTTCATGATCATGTCCACCGCCTTCCTGGCCTCGGCCGTGGTGCGGGCCACGATCACGCCCTTGCCGGCGGCCAGGCCGTCCGCCTTGACAACGCAGGGCGCCCCGATCTTGTCGATGTACTTCTTTGCCGCGCCCCGCTTGGTGAAGACCTTGTAGCGGGCCGTCGGGATATCATACTTCCTGAGAAAGTCCTTGGTGAAGACCTTGCTGCCCTCCAGCACTGCCGCCCTGGCCGATGGGCCGAAGATGCGCAGGCCCGCCTCCTCGAACCGGTCGACGATACCGGCGGTCAGCGGGTCCTCGGGGCCGACCACGGTCAGGTCGATGCCCTCCTGGACGGCAAAATCCAGCAGGCCGTCGATATCGCCGGCATCAATATCCACGCAGGTGGCGAGCTTCCGAATCCCGGCATTGCCGGGGGCGCAGTAGATTTTGTCCACCCTGCTGCACTGGTGGATCTTCCAGACCAGCGCGTGTTCACGGCCACCGGAGCCGACAACGAGTATCTTCATTCCTCCCTCCTCTTCCTGGTACGAAACAGGTAAAAAAACCCTGGCGCGCGAAACAGGGGCATCCAACGCCGCCAGGGTCCCGGACCGCCGCGGCCTCGGGGTTACGGCAAAATCTGCCCCACTCTAGCAAAAAGCGGCCGCCCCCTCAATAGCCAATACCACGACAGGGTATGATCACGGCCGGACCGCGGCCGCAGCCGCCGTCTGCGGCCCCATTTTGCTTGACAGTCGCGGCCGCTCCCTGGTAAACTACAGAATGAACATTCATTCACTTTCCGTATAATTCCTACTCTCCCGGATCTTTTCCTAATGAAATCAGCAGACAAGCACGCAAAGATCATACGTGCTGCCACCAAGGTCTTTGCCAAAAAAGGCTTTTTCAATGCCAGGATCTCTGACATTGCCAAGGAGGCCAAGGTTGCTGACGGTACCATCTATCTCTATTTCAACAACAAGTTCGATATCCTGATCTCGGTCTTCGAGCAGGAGATCGGCAAGCTGATCGACCAGGTGCGGATACTGCTGGACAAGGAAGATGATCCCAGGAAGATGCTGGAGATCTTCATCACCAAGCACCTGACAGAGATGAAGAAGAACCGCAACCTGGCCGAGGTTATCCAGATAGAACTGCGCCAGACCAACAAGCTGGTCCGGGACTACCGCAACAACCGGTTTGCAGAGTACGTCAATATCGTCTCCACCATCATCAAGAAGGGACAGGAGGAGAAGATCTTCCGCGAGGACGTCCTGCCGGGTATCGCCAAGCGGGCCATCTTCGGAGCCCTTGACGAGATCTCCAGGATCTGGAACCTGAACCTGGAGACCAACTACACAGTGGAGGAGACGGCTCGCCAGGTGGCCGATATCTTCCAGAAGGGCATCCTGGCCAAGAAAGACTGACCTTCCCGCCGGCCCGTCACCGTCTCCCCCGGCGACAACGTTCCCTGGCGCCTCGGCCGCCGCCTCCCTGTTTCCTGCCCCCCTGGTTTCAGTCCGACTCCGCGGCGCGGATATCCACCACCTCGAACTCCCTGATGCCACCGGGTGTCTTGGCCACGACCTCGTCCCCCACTTCCTTGCCCAGCATGGACCGGCCCAGCGGTGACAGGACCGAGATGGAGCCCTTCTTGACATCCGACTCCTCCGGTCCCAGCAACTGGTAGGTGACCTCCTCGTCGGTCTCCAGGTCCAGCAGGGTGACCACGGTACCAAAGACGACCCTCTCCGTGTTGACCTGGGAGCAGTCAATCACCTCGGCCCTGCCGAGCTTGTCCTTCAGCTCCATGATCCGGCCCTCGATCATGGACTGCCGTTCCTTGGCCGCATGGTACTCGGCGTTTTCACTCAGGTCACCGTGGGCCCGGGCCACCTCGATGGCCTTGACCACCTTGTGCCGCTCAACCCGTTCCAGGTGGTCGAGTTCCTCTCGCATTCGCTTGTTTCCCTGCCTGGACATCGGGATCCGCTCCACCATATCCATCTCCTCCATATATCACAAAGTTAAAACCCATAGATACCGTCATTCGCCTGCGAGCACCGCAGACGGCAAAAAACAAAAGAGACCTGGGCCTCCTGTCAAACTGCCGCGGCCGCGGCCTACTCCGGCTTCTCTCCCCCGGCCCCTGTTTCCCGGCCAGCGGCCGGTGGCGCCTTGCTGTTTCCGCCCCCATGGCCGGCCTCCTCCTGTTGCAGCCGCCTGAGCTCTGCCGCCACGCCCCGGTCGCCGGGCTGCTGGCGGTGGATGATCCGGAGGACCTCGATCAGCTCGTGCCGCTTGCCCTGCCTGCGCAGGAGATCGGCCATGGCCCGGTAGACACCGATGCGGTCGGTGGTGACCTTGACCAGGTCCTGCCAGAGTTCCCGGGTCCTGGCGTTCTCCACCAGGGCCAGGAGGTTGGCGGCCAGCTCCCTCCTCGCATCCTCCTGCTGCCCCTGCACCTGCCGGTCATCTGGACGCAGGACCAGGTAGCGGCTGAAATAGTCCAGGGCCCTGTCGGCCCTGCCGGTCTGCAGGTTCAGCTCGCCGGCCCTCTTGAGCAGGGCCGGGTCAGCGGGAAAGACGGCGAGCAGGGCCATGACGTGCCGGAGCTCTTCGACCCGGTTGTCGGTACGGTCGTAATAGCGGGCCAGGTGCCGGTGCGCCTGCACGTCGCCGGGCCTGTTGGCAAGAACCAGTTGCCAGTAGGAGGCGGCCGCCTTCAGCATGCGCCGCCGCTCACTGAGCAGGGCCAGCCGGCGCAGGACCCGGACATCATCGGGATGCTGGCCGAGAACACTGTGGAGAAAGTCCTCTGCCTTGACGAGCTGGCCGGCGCCTGTTGCCAGGTCGGCGGCCTTGATCTTCAGGTCAGGATCATCGGGCCGGCGCAGAATCAGTTGTTCCACCAGGGGCAGGATGATGGCGCCCTTCTTCTGTTTCTCCAGGGCCCTGATCAGGCCGGACAGGGCCTGCACCGCGTCATCCGCGGCCGGCTCTTCTTCGTAGAGCCGGCCAAAGATGGTCACCGCCTGGTCCACCAGGCCGGTGGCCAGGTCAACCCTGGCCCGGGCAAGGAGATACCGGCGGTTTTTCGGGTCATTGCGCAGGAGGATATCCAGTTGCCGTCCCGCCTCGCGCCACCGCTTGAGATAGAGGAGAATGGAGGTGTACTCCCAGCGCGCCTCGTCAACATTCTCCTTGCCTGCAAGCAGGGCCTTGTACCGGGCCAGGGCCTGCTCGTACCTGCCCTGCCGGGACAGTTCCCTTGCCCTGTCCCAGGCCTCCTTCCAGCGGGGCGCCTTGGCATCCCGGTAGAGAATGTCACGGTCAGGGACCAGGCCGGCAGCCTGCCCGGCCGGGGCTTTTCCCTGCTCGGCAGCGGATACGGGAACCGGCGGCGCGACGGCCAGGCTGGCGGCCAGCAGGAGGATGGGAAGGGAAATCCGCGGATTCACGGCAGTTCAGGCGGCAGGGACGAGCCGTTTAGTAGAATTCGGATATCTTGTCAACAACATAGGCAATCTGTTCCTGTTCCAGCTCCGGGTAGATCGGCAGGGCCAGGGTCTCCCGGGCAGCCTGTTCCGCCACCGGAAAGGACTGCCTGTCATAGCCAAGGGAGGCAAGGCAGGCCTGCTGGTGCAGGCACAGGGGATAATAGATCTCGCAGCCGATGGAATTCTCCTGCAGAAAGCTCCGCAGCCTGTCCCTGTCCGGGACGCGGATGACGAACTGGTTGTAGATATGGTAGTTCACCTCCGCCGCCCCATCGATTCCCCTGTAGGCCTCCCGGGGAAGGACCACCGGGTTGTCGGTCAGGCCCGCCTGGTCAAAGAACTCCCGGTAGAGGCCGGCATTGTGCCTGCGGGCCCGGTGCCACTTTTCCAGGTGGGGCAGCTTGACGGACAGGACCACGGCCTGGACCGGGTCAAGGCGGAAATTGCCGCCGATCCGGCTATGGTAGTACTTCGGTTCGGCGCCATGGTTGCGGCAGGAGCGCAGGATCCTGTCCAGCTCGGGATCACTGGTCACGACCATGCCGCCGTCACCGATACCGCCGAGGTTCTTGCTGGGAAAAAAGGAAAAGCAGCCGAGCGCTCCCATGGCACCGGCCCTTTTCCAGGTAACAGTGCCCTCCTCGACCACGGGATACTGGGCGCCGATGGCCTGGGCGGCATCCTCGATGATGGGAATACCGTACCTGTCGGCCAGCTCCAGCAGCCGTCCCATGTCGGCACACTGGCCGAACAGGTGCACCGGCACCATGGCCCGTATCCTCTGCCTGTCCCCGCCCTGCCCGGCAAGGATCCGCTCGACATGGCCGGGATCGATGTTCATGGTTTCCGGGTCGATATCGGCAAACACGGGCCTGGCACCAACCCGCAGGATGGAGCCCATGGTGGCGAAAAAGGTATAGGGCGTGGTCAGGACCAGGTCGCCGGGCCCGATACCAAGGGCCATGAGGCTTGCCAGCAGGGCATCGGTTCCGCTCGAGACCCCGACGCCGAAACCGGTGCCGCAGTAGGCGGCCACCTCGTCCTCGAAGCGGCTCACCTCGGAACCGAGGATGTAGCGGGTGGAATCGATGACAGATGTCACCGCCTCCACGATCTGGTCGCGAAAAAGTGACATCTGCGGGTGCAGGTCCAGTAATGGTACGTTCATGCGTGATCTTTGTTCATTCCTGTCGTCTGTGGCGTGGCTGCCGGCCGGACTGACACGACAAAACGGCAACGAATGGTCACATCGTTGCCGCCATCTCCCCTGCCCGGGGCATTCCCTTACTGTTCAGATCCGGCACGGCCGGGCCGTTTTTTTTCAGCTCACCGTCCCGACAAATCCTGACAATACCGCCGCCCCGCGCGCTGCGGGCAACGGTCGTATCGGCTCAGCCCTCTCCCTGCTGCTCCGGACCACCGGCCAGGACCACGGTGTCGCTGTCAAAGAAATCGCGGACGTCCGGCATCACCTTCTCGAAATGTTTTTTTAACTTTTTCAAAAGGTTGGCCTCTATCTGCCGGACCCGCTCCCTGGAGATGCCAAACTCGTCGGCAATGGTCTGCAGGGTCCGGGGCTCGTCACTGAGCAGACGGGTCTCGAGGATCCGCCGTTCCTTGTCATTGAGTGAATCCTTCAACTCGTCCAGGATACCGGAGAGGCGTTCCCGGATCTCCTGGCTGGCCACCACCTCCTCGACCCCGGGGCCGGTGTCGGGCAGGAAGCTCTTCTGCTCGTCATCGGAATCGTTGCGCACGGTCGCCTCCAGGGAGACGTCCCAGTTGTCCATGCGCTGGCCCATCTCGATGACCTCGCTCTCCTTGACGTTCAGGCGCTGGGCCAGGAGCTTGACCTCGGGTTTGAAGCCCTGGGCCTCGAGGAGTTTCTTTTCCTTGTTAAGGCTGAAGAAGAGCTTGCGCTGGGCCTGGGTGGTGCCGATCTTGACCAGCCGCCAGTTATCCATGATGAACTTCAGGATATAGGCGCGGATCCAGTAGGCGGCATAGTAGGAGAACTTGACCCCCCGGTAGGGATCAAACTTCTTGGTCGCCTGCACCAGGCCCACGTTGCCCTCCTGGATCAGGTCCATGAAATTCTGCATCCAGTACTTCTGGAAATCCATGGCCACCTTGACCACCAGTCGCAGGTTGGAGGATACCAGCCGGTATGCCGCCTCGGGATCACCGGTTTCCCGGTAACGGGCCGCGAGTTCCTCGGTCTCCTCCCGGGAAAGCAGGTCATACTGGCTGATCTCCTGCAGGTACCGGTGCAGGGCGGGATTACTGATCGCGGGAAGGTTCTCTTCATCCGGCATCACCACCAGGGGATGATGCTGATGCGGTATCGGCGCTGTCTTTGCTGTTTCCTTCTCTCTTGTCTCTTGCGGCATGAAGGTCCGGGGTTCAAAGCGTGAAACCTAAATCCTGCAATCCCTGCGGGCGAAAAAATGAAAAAAATCCTTCACCCGGTCAGTGAGTCGAAAAAAACGATCACGTTCGCATCATCCGCTGATACGGGGCAAAAGAAAATTTTTTCTTCCTTTTCGAAGTGCAGGATTCAGGTGAAAAACACAACCCTGCAAGGAGAAAACTCACATGCAGGGTGGAAGCTGGTCAGTATCTTACCCCATGCGGTGAAAAAATTCACTTGAATAAAGGGAATAATGGTGGCAACGGTTTTATTTTCTCCCCATCTGTGCTATCTAGTGGCCGACCCGCTCTCCACACAACCTCACTTGGGAATCCACAGTGGATTACATGAAAAATATCAGGAACTTCAGTATAATCGCCCATATTGACCATGGCAAGTCCACCCTGGCCGACCGCATGATCCAGCGCTGCGACATGGTCACTGACCGCGAATTCAAGGACCAGTTGCTCGACAGCATGGACATTGAACGGGAACGGGGCATCACCATCAAGAGCCAGACCATCTGCCTGCCCTACACGGCACGCGACGGCGTCACCTATACCCTGAACCTGGTTGACACGCCGGGTCATGTCGACTTCAGCTACGAGGTCTCCCGTGCCCTCTCTTCCTGCGAGGGCGCCCTGCTCCTCATCGACGCGGCCCAGGGCGTGGAGGCGCAGACCCTTGCCAATCTCTACCTGGCCATGGAGAACGATCTCGAGATCATCCCGGTCATCAACAAGATCGACCTGCCCGCGGCCGAGCCGGAAAAGGTGGCCCGTTCCATCGAGGAGGACCTGGGCCTGGACCGTGAGTCCATCAGGCTCTGCTCCGCCAAGACCGGCGAGGGCGTGGACGAGTTGCTCGAGGCCATCGTCACCCTGCTGCCGCCGCCGGAGGGAGACCCGGAGCAGCCGCTGGAGGCGCTGATCTTTGACGCCAACTACGACCCTTACCGGGGCACGGTCATCTCGGTGCGGATCGTCAACGGCCGGGTCCGGGCCGGCGACCAGATCCTCTTCATGTCCAACAACGCCGCCTACCGGGTGGAGGAGGTGGGGCTCTTCCGCCTGAACCGGGAGCCGCAGAAGGAGCTGACCGCGGGCCAGGTGGGCTATATCATCGCCGGCGTAAAGACGGTCTCCGACACCAGGCCCGGCGACACCATCACCCACCAGCAGCGCCCCTGCCCTGCCCCGTTGCCTGGATTCCGCGAGGTGCAGCAGGTGGTCTTCTCCTCCATCTACCCCATCTCCACCGACGACTACGAGGACCTGGCCAGCGCCCTGGAAAAGCTCAAGCTCAACGATGCCGCCCTCACCTTTCAGAAGGATTCCTCGGCCGCCCTGGGCTTCGGCTTCCGCTGCGGTTTTCTCGGCCTGCTCCACCTGGAGGTGGTCCAGGAGCGGCTGGAACGGGAATTCGGCATCTCCCTGATCCTCACCGTGCCCACGGTCAAGTACAGGTTCTACCTCCGCGACAACACCATGCAGGAGATCGACAACCCGGCCTACTTCCCGGACCCGGCCACCATCGAGCGGATCGAGGAGCCCTTTATCAAGGCCACCATCCATATCCCGGAACGCTACATGGGCGCGGTGATGAGCCTGTGCATGGAACGACGCGGCGAGAACACCAACTACCACTATCCCATGCCCGGCCGTATCGAGTTCACCTGCGAGCTGCCCCTGGCCGAGGTCATCTACGATTTCTACGACCGGCTGAAGTCCGTGACCCAGGGATACGGTTCCTTTGACTACGAACTGATCGACTACCGGCCCAGCGACCTGGTCAAGCTCGATATCCTGGTCAATGGCGAGCAGGTGGATGCCCTGTCCCAGCTCATCCACCGCATGCACGCCCGCGAGCGCGGTCTCAAGGCCTGCGAAAGCCTGAAGCGGGAGATCCCGCGGCAGATGTTCAAGATCGCCATCCAGGCGGCCGTGGGTGGCAACATCGTCGCCCGGACCAACATCTCGGCCCTGCGCAAGGATGTGACGGCAAAGTGCTATGGCGGTGATATCTCCCGCAAGCGGAAGCTCCTGGAAAAACAGAAGGCGGGAAAGAAGAGGATGAAAACAGTGGGCAACGTCGAGATACCGCAGCGGGCCTTTCTCTCGGTCCTCAAGTCGGATCAGTAGGGAAGAGGTGGAGGAGAGCGCAAAAGGCCGGGCCACGGGCCCGGCCTTTTGCCATGCGATGATTCCTGCTCCGGAGATCTTAACGGAAGTTCGGGCAACAGTGACCGGTTACATCAATGCCCTTCTGGCACATGATGCTCAGGATTTCTTCCTTGCTGAAGATGGAATTTTTCTGTTTGGAAACGTAGACGAAACAGTCCTTGCAGATGTTAAAAGATCGAAAATCCAGATCCCGCATGACCTCCCAGCAGGGTCTGTTTGAATGATAGGCCGGACATTGGGCCGCTTCATCGGGATTGCACTTCATTATCTCCCAACAGGGCCAGTCTGATCTGAGTGGCATCAGAGTCCTCCTCCTTTTTGGTTGCCCGAAAACAACTTCCCCTGAAACTGGACGCAGCCTCCCTCTGCATGCAGATAAGAAAAGATCTCTCTTGCAAGGTATCAATCACCCACTTTACCAGCTCTCAAGGTACAATGCAAGCCTGCTTTGCAGCTCGCGGCATCCCTGGCCGGTCCTGGCGGAAAAGATGATCCGCTCGTCGGCAGTGATGGTCAGGGCGGCATCCAGGGCCGCGGCATTCCGCGCCTGCCTGTTCCTGGCCAGCTTGTCCGCCTTGGTGTAGACCGGTAAAAAGGCCAGGCCGTGATGCCGCAGCCAGTCCACGAGTTCGCGGTCATGGGGCTTGAGCTCGTGGCGGAGATCGATGATCACCACCACGCAGGCCAGGGAGCCGCGGCCGGTCAGGTAGCCGGTGATCAGCTGCTGCCACGAGGACTGCACCCTGCGGGAGACCCGGGCAAAGCCGTAGCCCGGCAGGTCCACCAGGTAGAGGGAATCGTCGACGAGAAAGTAGTTGAGGCTCTGGGTCTTGCCCGGTTTCGAGCTGGTCTTGACCAGGTTCCTGCGGCCCACCAGCCGGTTGATCAGGCTCGACTTGCCCACGTTGGAGCGACCGGCAAAGGCGATGTCGGGACAGACCGGTTCGGGCAGCTGCCCGAGGCTGTAGGCGGAGAGGAGGAATCGGACGTTGTTGAAATTCATGACTGGCCTGGGGAGCTCCTGTTCCCGCGGGACCGGGACGGCCTGCTCCTGGCCGCCCCGGCACCCGGTACCCTCTCTCCTGGATCCTGCACTTCGAAATCGCCGGTTGCAGGATTCAAGTCTCAGATCACCTTGTTGAGGGCGTATTCGATGATACCCTCGGCGCCCATCTTCTTCAGGCGGGGCACCAGGTCACGGACCTGGTGCTCCGAGATGACCGTCTCGACGGAGAACCAGTCCTGCTTGTAGAGCTGGGCGACCGTGGGCGCGGTGACGCTGGGCAGGACATCGATCAGTTCGTCGAGCCGGTCGTGGCAGACATTCATCTTCAGGCCCACGATCCGGTCGGCCCGGAGGGCACCCTGGAGGAGCAGGGCGATATTCTCGATCTTTTCCCGTTTCCACGGGTCCTGCCAGGCAGCCTTGTTGGCGATGAGCTGGGTATTGGACTGCATCAGCTCATGGATCACCCGCAGGCCGTGCGCCCGGATGGTGGTCTCGGTCTCGGTCACCTCGACAATGGCGTCGGCAAGACCGGATACCGCCTTGGCCTCGGTGGCGCCCCAGGAGAAGATGATGTCCACCTTCATGTTCCGCTCTTCAAAAAAACGGCGGGTAACATTGACCAGCTCGGTGGAGATCCTCTTGCCGTCCAGTTCCTCGACGCGGGTGATGCCGGAATCACCGGGCACCGCGATGACCCACCGGGTGGGTTTCCGGCTGACCTTGGAGTAGACCAGGTCGGCGATCACCTCCACGTCGGAGCCGTTCTCCATGGTCCAGTCCTTGCCGGTGATGCCGGCATCGAGCATGCCCGATTCCACGTAGGCCGACATCTCCTGCGGCCGGCAGATGGAGCAGGACAGCTCCGGGTCGTCGATCTCGGGAAAGTAGTTCCTGGACATGAGCTTGATCCGCCAGCCCGATTTTTCGAACAGTTCGATGGTGGCCTTCTCCAGGCTTCCCTTGGGTATTCCTATCTTGAGTTGGTTCATTGATCAAATCCGTGATGATTCCCACCTAAATCCTGCACTTCGAAAAGGAAGAAAAAATTTTCTTTTGCCGTATCAGCGGATTATGCGAACATAATCGTTTTTTTCGACCCACTGACCGGATGAAGGATTTTTTCTTCATTTTCTCGCCCGCAGGGATTGCCAATTGCAGGATTTAGGTGTTACTGTACGCGTTTCAGGCAGTGACGGGATATCCGCCTGTCGGCGCCGGCCTTCCGCGGGAATGGCCAGGCAACAGTCCGGCAGCCACATGCCTTGTTGGACCCGGTAACGATCTCCTGTTGCCGCCGGCTCAGCGGCCATAGACCTCTGCCGGGTCAAACACCCGTTCGCCGGTGACGACCATGCCATCGCCATCCACCCGGCGGAAAAAACAGCTGCGGTACCCCTTGTGGCAGGCAGCGCCGCCGAGCTGTTCCACCTTGAAGACCACCGTATCCTGGTCACAGTCCACGAGGATTTCCCGGACCAGCTGCACGTGGCCCGAGGATTCTCCCTTGAGCCAGAGCTTGTTGCGCGAACGGGACCAGAAGTGGGCCTTGCCGGTCTCCAGCGTCTTCTGCCAGGATTCCCTGTTGATATAGGCCAGCATCAGGACCTCGCCCGTGGCCGCGTCCTGGACAATGGCCGGCAGCAATCCCTGCTCACTTTTTGCAAAATCAAGTTCTATCATCGTCCTTGTCCGTGGCTTGGCCGCCTTTTCCGTCCCTGGCCGCTTTCCCCTTCCTGCTCCGCCGCCGCTCACCCTCCATGAAATGGATCATGCAGGAGGAGCGGAACTGGCAGTAATCTCCGGGATGGGCGCAGGCCGGCTCATCCGAGGAGACCTTGTCGTGGTACTTGGCACATTCGAGTTCCATGTTCCCTGGCTCAAGCTGCTCTTGTCATACCTAAATCCTGCACCTCGAAAATGAAGAAAAATTTTCTTTTGCAATATCAATAGATTATACGAACGTGATCGTTTTTTTGACTCACTGACCGTATGCAGGATTTCTTCTTCATTTTCTCGCCCGCAGGCATTGGTAATTTTACCGAATCGGTAATTTTACCGAATCTGCCTCGTTATCAAGGGGTTGAAGTCTTCATATACGTCTGCGCCCTTGAGGCCTCGCAGCTCCGGCAAAATTGCCAATTGCAGGGTTGAGGTCATACACGCGGCCCGGGAAGAATGTCCCTGCCGCCTGCTGTTGTCCTGTTGTCCTGTTGTCCTGCAACGGACCTGCACATTTATGCCTTCGCGCCCTCTTTGTCAAGTCCGGGCATGGTTTTCATGGTCCCAGGATGCCCTTGTCAAAGGGCTGACAAGTAGACTAAGATGAGAGGATAACCAGCACGGCTGGACCAGGTTTTCAGGCCACAGCCACAACCAACCATGAAGATGAGCCGCAGCCCTTACGTGATACCGCAGAGCAGTGTCACGAGGTTGAGGTGGCGCCCGGTGCCCGGGACAGAGCCCGGGGATGGTCGCCTGTTGTGCCGCGTGGCGGTGCAACACCTCCGCAGGCGGACTGCGCCATTTTCGAAGGAACCGACATGGCTGGACCGGATCTCCAGGTCCCGACCTCAATAATCCATGAAAACAGAGACATGGCAGAGACTGACCCGGTTTCTGCCTCCTGGCTTCTGTTTCCTGACAAGGGAGAACAACGATCTACCATGAATACCGTACAACTGACCGACCGGGTCGCCATCAGCTACACCGCGACCCTGGAGAATGGAGAGGTTTTTGAAAGGGTTCCACCTGAAAAACCCATTGCCCTGGCCATCGGTTCGGGCCGGGTCCTGAAGGCGGTGGAGGCCGGCCTGCTCGGCATGCGTCCCGGCGAGACCCGGGTCTTTCATATCCAGCCCGAGGATGCCTATGGCCCCCATTTCAAGGAGCTGCTCCACAATGTCAAGCGCTCCACCTTTGCCGGCAGGATCGACCCCAAGCCCGGCATGATCCTCTCCCTGACCATCGAAAAAGACGGCACCGAGCAGCAGGTCCCGGCAACGGTGGTCGCGGTGGGCAGCGACACGGTGACCATCGACTACAACCATCCCCTGGCCGGCAAGATGCTCACCTATGCCGTCACCCTGCACGAGATCCTCTAGGCAGGCGCCTCCGCCAGCCCCGGGACCCGGTCCCTGTCCGGATGCGCCGGCAGCCGCCCGGCGGGTCCGGACAGGGGCCCTGCTGCGGCCGGTTCACTCACCCGGCCAGGGCGCCGGCCGCTCGTCCACCAGGTAGCAGAACCGGTCCCACTCCACCCTGGTACCGCTCACCGGGCACCGCAGGCCCACCTTTTTCTCAGAGACCGAGACCACCTCCCAGTCCCCCCGGCGCGGACCATCCTCGATGTGCAGCCTTTCCCCGATCCGGAAAGGGTACCTCCTGAAAAAAGCGACTTTTTCTTCCACTCGTCCTCCCTGCCTCTTTTTTGTCCTGCCAAAACGGGGCACCGTGGCGCCGCCGGCCCCGGACCCGTCCGGCAGCGGCGGCAACCGACCTTTTTCATAATCCAACAAAAAAATCTGTACAATCAAAATTGGATACGTACAATAAAAT
>WFUT01000089.1 GCA_015484845.1 Desulfobulbaceae bacterium | reverse complement strand
TTGCCATGCCGGTGTATCTGATGCCGGTTGCTTACAAGGGTGATTTCGCCTTGTCAAGAAAAACCAGAGCCCTTTTTCGCCGGATCCCCCCGGATCCTTGTTGACGCGGCTCAAAAATCCTGTTTAGATAACCAAATTTATGTGCTGTGTCTATGTGAGCTGAGCAGGCAGGGGAACGGTGCTGTACCGGGGTTACAGAATTTTAGGAACAGGCGGTTATTTCCTGTTGGCCTCCCTGGCGCCCCTGCTTCGGGCCCTGGGTGGCAGGTATGGGTATGGCCTTGACCAGCGGTTGGGCAGGTATCCCGAAGCCGCCGGGTCCGGGTCCGCCGTGGCCCGCGTCTGGCTCCATGCCGCCTCGGTGGGCGAGGTGCAGGCGGCCAGGATCCTGATCGGTGAACTGACGGCACGGTATGGCCGGTTCCGTTGCGTCCTGACCACCATGACCGCCCAGGGATACAGGGTGGCCCGCGACCTGCTGCCCAAGACGGTAACGTGCCTCATGGCGCCCCTGGACACGCCGCCAGCCGTTCGCCGGGCGATCCGGTTGATCAGGCCGGACCTGTATATCTGCCTTGAAACCGAGCTCTGGCCGGTCATGCTGATCGAGGCCGGAAGGGCGGGCATCCCGATGCTTCTCCTCAACGGCCGCATGTCCGAGCGGTCCTTCAGGCGGTATCGCAGAGTACGCGGCTTCATGACGCGGATCCTCCGGGGATTCACGGCCCTGGCCGTCATCGGTGATGACGATGCCCGGCGGTTTGCCGGCCTCGGCTACCCGGCCCGGCAGATCCAGGTGACAGGGAATATAAAGTATGATCTGCAGATCCGGGATCAAAGGGGCTTGCGTGCCAGGTATCGCCGCGAACTGGACCTCGCCGGCCACCTGGTCTTTGTTGCCGGTTCCACCCACAGCGGCGAAGAGGAACTCCTGGTTCGTGTCTACCGGCGGCTGCGGGACAACGCGGAACAGCCCGTGGTGTGGATCGTGGTGCCACGGCACCTGCGGCGCCTGGCCGAGGTGGAGGCGTTGCTGACCCGCTCCGGCCTGGCCTGGGATCATCTCAGCTCGGTTAGGGCCTCGGGCCGCAGCAGCGGCATCATCCTGGTCGACTCCATGGGCGAGCTGGCCGACCTGTATGCAGCCGCTGATCTCGTCTTCTGCGGCGGCAGCCTGGTCGAACGGGGCGGCCACAACGTGATGGAGGCCGCACGCTGGGGCGTGCCGGTCTACTTCGGGCCGAGCATGAAAGATTTTCGCGATGCCGCGGACCTGCTGCTATCGGCCGGGGCAGGGTTCGAGGTCGCCGATGCCGACGGCCTGGCCGACTTGATGCTGGCGCACCTGGCCGAGCCGGAGCGGCGCCGCGCCATCGGCCGGCTGGCGGCCGAGGTGGCCGGCACGCAGCAGGGCGCGGCCCGCCGCCAGGCAGAGATGGCCCTGGCCCTCCTGCCGGCGGGGTCGTGAACAGGGCAGGGGTGATCCGCCATGGTAGCCGCAGCCGCAGGCGCGGACGTCTCTCTTGCTGCCCCTTGATCCTGACCGAAGTGCAGGATTCAGGTTGAACGCTGTTGACCCCCAAACCCGGAGCCCCAACCCCAGGCGCGGAACCTGAAACGCGAAACCCCGAACCTCAAAACGCGAAACGCGAAAATTTTATGAAAGTACTGATCGGACTTGAGGACGGAACGGTCATGGCCGGCCGCTCCTTCACCGGCGCCGGCGAGGCGGTGGGCGAGATCGTTTTCAACACCAGCATGAGCGGTTACCAGGAGGTGCTCACCGATCCCTCCTACGCTGGCCAGCTCGTGACCATGACCTATCCGCTCATCGGCAACTACGGCGTCAACGACGAGGACATGGAGTCCGCCGCCATCCATCCCCGTGCCTTCCTGGTCCGCGAGTACCAGGGGATGCCGAGCAATCACCGCGCCACCGCCACCCTGGCCGATTTCCTGCGCCGGTTCGATATCCTGGGCGTGGAGGGGCTCGACACCCGCATGCTGACCCGGATCATCAGGGACCGGGGCGCCATGAAGGCCGTTGTCTCCACCGAGGACCTGGACGGCGAGTCCCTGGTCCGGCGGGCCCGGGAGTGGCCGGGCCTGGTGGGAAGGGACATGGTGGCGGGTGTCACCACCCGGGTCCCCTTTGACTGGGAGCCGCAGGCGCGTGATGCCACCGCCCGCCGCTTCCGGGTGGTGGCCTATGATTTCGGCATCAAGTGGAACCAGTTGCGCCTGCTCAGCCGGCGGGGCTGCGATGTGCGCGTCGTGCCGGCCACCACCCCGGCCTCCGAGGTGCTGGCCCTGGAACCCGATGGTATCTTTCTTTCCAACGGTCCCGGCGACCCGGCCGGTGTTGCCGGCGTGGTCGAGAATGTCCGCAGCCTGCTGGGCAGGAAACCGGTCTTCGGCATCTGTCTCGGCCACCAGATCCTGGGCCTGGCCTATGGTGGCTCCACCTACAAGCTCAAGTTCGGTCACCGCGGCGGCAACCAGCCGGTCAAGGACCTGACCACCGGCCGGGTGGAGATCACTTCCCAGAACCACGGCTTCTGCGTTGATCCCGACAGCCTGCCGCCCGAGATCGAGGTGACCCACGTCAACCTCAACGACGGCAGCCTGGAGGGCATGCGGCACAGGGAACTGCCGGCCTTCTCGGTCCAGTACCATCCCGAGCACGCGCCGGGCCCGCATGACGCCGAGTACCTCTTTGACCGTTTCATGGACCTCATGCGGGAGCAGGGGTGAGCACGGGCGGGAGCCCCGCGATACAACAACCAATGCAACCGGCAGACAGGAGGACCGTTCCCCGGTCCGCCCCGCCGCGGGCGCGGACTGGCCCGGCCCCTGTCCCTGGTTGCTCTCTTCTGAAAAAGCGATGCCCAAACGTACAGATCTGAAAAAAATCCTCATCATCGGTTCCGGGCCGATCATCATCAGCCAGGCCTGCGAGTTCGACTATTCCGGTGCCCAGGCGGTCAAGGCCCTGAAGGAAGAGGGCTACGAGGTGGTGCTGATCAACTCCAACCCGGCCACCATCATGACCGATCCGGAGCTGGCCGATCGAACCTATATTGAACCCATCACCCCGGAATGCGTGATCCGGGTAATAGAGCGGGAGCGTCCTGACGCCCTGCTGCCGACACTGGGAGGGCAGACCGGTCTCAACA
>WFUT01000088.1 GCA_015484845.1 Desulfobulbaceae bacterium | reverse complement strand
ACGGAACACTCGGCATGCAACGTTGAGCTTACATATCCCCGTCGAATCCGTTTCACCCCCATATTTTTTGTATTTTTGTATTCGCTGCCGCGGCCCTAGGAGATCTTGGTGTTGCGAAACTCCCGCTGCACCTCGCGCCGCATCTGCTGCTCCTTGAGTGCGGCCCGCTTGTCGTAGAGTTTCTTGCCGCGGGCAAGGCCCAGTTCCACCTTGACCTTGCCATTACTCTTAAAATAAATCTTGAGGGGGATAAGCGCAACCCCCTTTTCCTTTATTTTTCCGATCAATCTCCGGATTTCCTGCCTGTGGAGGAGCAGCTTGCGCACCCGCAACGGATCGGCCGTGCCATGGGTGGCAAAGGCGTAGGGCGAGATGTGGACATTGTAGAGAAAGACCTCGCCGTCCTTGATGCCGGCATAGCCGTCCTTGATATTGGCGCGGCCGGCGCGCAGGGACTTCACCTCGCCGCCGGTCAGGACGATGCCCGCCTCCAGGGTATCGTCGATGTGGTAATCGTGGAAGGCCTTCTTGTTCTTGCAGACGATCTTCATGATTTTCCTGTTCAAAGCCGGTCTGCCGCACCCCAGGCCGGGGCGCCCATCGGCGGAGAACTCTCTATATTACGAAAAATAAGCAGAACGCGCAAGGGCCGTGACTACTGGGTCGTGACACGCAGGGCCTCTTCCAGGGTCGTCTGCCCGGCCCGAACCTTGCGCCAGGCATCCTCGCGCAGGGTGGACATGCCTTCACGCACCGCGGTCTGGCGCAGCTCGGCATCCGTGGCCCGGGCAGAGATCAGTTTCTTGAGCTGCTCGGACATGGGAAAAATCTCGAAGATACCCATCCGTCCCTGGTAGCCGGTGTTGCGGCACTGACGGCACCCCTTGCCCCGCTGCAGTTCCACGCTGTCGCGTCCGGTCACCGGGAAACCGAGCTTCTGCAGCTCCGTGGCCTCCACCGTGTAGGTCTCGGCACAGTGGGGACAGATGCGCCGCACCAGGCGCTGGGCCAAGGCGCCGAGCATGGTCGAGGCGATGAGAAAGGGTTCCAGCCCCAGGTCCTCCAGCCGGATGATGGTGGAGACCGCGTCGTTGGTGTGCAGGGTGGAGAAGACCAGGTGGCCGGTGAGGGCGGCCTGCACGGCGTGGGTCGCGGTCTCGAGGTCGCGGATCTCGCCGATCATGATGATGTCCGGGTCCTGGCGCAGGATGTTGCGCAGGATGGAGGAGAAGGTGACATCGACCTGCGACTGGACCGCGATCTGGTTGAACTCCTCGTAGACCATCTCCACCGGGTCCTCCACGGTGACGATGTTCTTCTCCGGCGTGGCGATCTGCTTGAGCGTCGAGTAGAGGGTGGTGGACTTGCCGCTGCCCGTGGGACCGGTGACCAGGACGATGCCGTGCGGCGCGTGCATGAAGGAGTCGTAGACCTTCCGGTCCCGGCTGGAAAATCCCAGCCCGTCCAGGTCCTGGAAGATCACGTCCGGGTCCAGGATCCGCATGACCGTCTTCTCGCCAAAGGCCACCGGCACGGTGGAGACCCGGATCTCGGCCTCGCGGCCCTCGCGGCCCTGGCCGATCTTGATCCGGCCGTCCTGGGGCCGCCGTTTCTCGGCGATATCCAGCCGGGCCAGGGACTTGATCCGGGAGGTGATGGCCGAGTGCACGGCCTTGGGCAGCTTGTAGATCGTATGCAGGACCCCGTCGATGCGGAAGCGGATCAGGCAGATGTTGCGCTTGGGCTCCACGTGGATATCGCTGGCCCGCTGCTCCAGGGCATAGCTGAAGAGGTGGTTGACCGCGGCCTTGATGTGCTGGTCCGTGGAGCTCAGCTCGGTGGCGGAGGCCAGGCGCACGTACTGCTCCAGGTTGCCGATATCCACGGTGGCGCCGGTGGTCGTGGTGCCGAACTGGGTCTCGGCGGCGGTGATGGAGCGCTGGAAGCCGAAAAACTCGGCCAGGATCTTCTTGATGTCGGTGCGGGTGGAGATATAGGGCCGGACCTTGACCTGGTTGGCCCGCTCGATATCCTCGAGTACGGACTGGCTGTCCGGGCTGTAGATCACCACCTCGAGGACACCGTCCTGCATCTCGAAGGGCAGGATCTGGTGGGTGATGGCAAAGGAGCGCGGGATGGTCTTGGTGACGACCTCCATGTCCAGCTCCAGGGGATCGAGCTTCTTGAACGGGATCTTCAGGGCCCGGCCCACGGCCCGGACCATGAGTTCCTCGTTGAGCACCACCTCCTTTTTGCCGGGGACCTCCAGGCGCAGGGAGCCGATGATGTCGACCAGGTCGGGAAATCCCCGGTCCATGCGGCGGCTGTCGCCCTGGCGGCGACCACCGAACTGCTTGAGGAGTTTCTGCCGCTGCTTGCCCTTCTGGAGGACGACAAACTGCTTCTGCTCCCTGCTGAGCAGACCCTGGCGGACAAGGATATCGAGAAAGGCGTCGGAGTTATAGAATGCCATGCACTTGCTGCCGAAAGCTGTTATCTAAATCCTGCACTTCGAAAATGAAGAAAAATTTTTCTTTGCCATATCAACGGATTACGCGAACGCGATCGTTTTGTTCGCCTCACTGACCGTGTGAAGACTTTTTTCTTCCCTTTCTCGCCCCCGGGGATTGGCAATTGCAGGATTCAGGTGGTCAATCCTTCTCTATCATCCACCGCGGGCAGGAGAGAATCAAGTTTTTTCGTAGGCGATCAGGAAGATTACCGGGGCAGGCAAGGGGAGCGAGGCGAAAGCAGCGGTCAAAGAGAGGAGGGCGGAAAGGAAAAGAGGCAAACGGCTCAGCGGGCGGCAGCAACCCCGCCCCTGCCCGGGAACTCAACGCTGCCAGCCATGGATGCCGATCAGGTTGACGAACCGCACCAGCTCGATGGTCCGCACCGTGATCCCGTCTCCCTGCTTTTCCACGAGCTGCAGGTTCTGGCCATCCTGGCCGCCCACCGGGATCACCATGCGTCCCCCGTCGGCCAGCTGGTCCAGGAGCGGTTCCGGGATCTTCGGCCCGGCCGCGGTGACCACGATACCGTCAAAGGGCGCCTGGTCGGGCCAGCCGATGGTGCCGTCGTCGATGCGGGAGACGATGTTGTAGTAGCGCAGCCGGTCAAAGACCTTGCGCGCCTGCCTCAGCAGGGCGTCGATCCGCTCGATGGTGTAGACCCGCTCGCAGAGCCGGGAGAGGACCGCGGCCTGGTAGCCGGAGCCGGTGCCGATCTCGAGGACGCGCTCGTGTCCCTCCAGGTGCAGGGCCTGGGTCATGAGGGCCACGATATAGGGCTGGGAGATGGTCTGGCCGCTGCCGATGGGCAGGGGATGATCGCCATAGGCCCTGACCTGCATGGCGTCTTCGACAAAGAGATGGCGGGGCACGGTCCGCATGGCGGCCAGGGTGGCCGGATCGCTGATCCCCCTGGGGATGAGCTGTTCCTCCACCATCCGTTCCCGGTTAATGTCAAAGGCGGACAGGGCGCTCACTTGACATCTTCCCAGGTGAAATCCTTCATCCAGTCCCGGTCCGCCTCGTTGAAGGCCCGGTATTCACAGCTGGTGACCACGTTATTCTTGAGGGTGATGACGATCATCTCGTACCCCTCGCCGCCGACCCAGGAGCCGATCACCGGCGCCTTGCCGAGCAGCCCCTTGCGGTTCTGGTAGTAGACATACTCCTCCACGCCGGGCGATACCGTGCGGTGGCCGTTGGGCTCGCCCAGGTAGCGCAGCACGTCGTTGCGCGTCGACACGCCGGGCTTGATCAGCGAGGCCTCGGAGGCCAGGTGCCGGACCGGCTTGGAGGCACACCCCCCGAGCAGCAACAGACATGCACAGATCACAACCAGCACGCGACGCATCGCATTCCTCCACGTGATCGCCCGCCCCGGCAGGGGCCGGGGCGGGCTCGAAAAAATATACGCTTGGCAGTCTCCCCTCCCGCCCCTGCCGGGGCCGGGAAAGGACAAAAGGTCATGTTCATATATCGTGAACACGACCTTTTTTCAAGGCAAGAGTCCGGGCTGGCAGACGATTGCCGCTTATTTGTCGGCGATCCGCTCCATGATCCGGTAACTGCGGCCGACCATTTCCTGGGAATCGACCAGCAGGCCGGCCTGGATCATGGCATTGTCATAGATCTGCTCCACCAGCATGGAGGCGAACTCGCCGTCCTTCTCGCGCAGGTCGGCCAGTTTCCGGATGATCGGGCTGGCCGGATTGATCTCCATGTCCTTCTTGCCGGCCATGGCCAGGCCGGAATCACCCTGGGCCTGCATGATGCGCTCCATGGTCGAGGTCATGAAGCCATCCACGTTGACGATCATGGCCGGGCTCTCCACCAGGCGGCTGGAGGGCTTGACCTCCTTGACCCGGTCGCCGAGGACCTCCTTCATCCAGGAACAGAGGGCCTTTACCTTGTCCTCGGGCAACCGTTCCGCGGCCTCGTCCTTCTTCTCTTCCGTCTCTTCGGCCGTGCTCTCGGGCAGGCGCAGGTCGGCACGGTCGGCGGAGACGAGCTTCTTGCCCTCGTACTCCCGCAGGTGGCTGAGGACAAAGTCGTCGATGGGCTCGAGGGTGTAGATGATCTCGATGCCCCGCTTGCGGAACATCTCCACGTAGGGCCCATGCTCGATGGCGGCCCGGCTGGGGCCGTTGATATAGTAGATCTCCTCCTGCCCCTCCTTCATGCGGCCGATATAGTCGTCCAGGGAGATCAGGGTGCCCGGTTCGCTGGCCGAGGACTCGAAACGGAGCAGCCGGCCCAGCTCCTTCTGGTATTCAAAGTCCGTGGTCACGCCCTCTTTCAGGAAGATGCCAAAGGTCTTCCAGAACCGGGCATACTTCTCCGGGTCCTTTTTCGCCTCCTCGTCCAGGAACTTGAGAAACCGCTTGGTCAGCACCTTGCGCAGCTTGACCACCAGGGCGTTGTCCTGCAGGGCCTGACGGGAGATGTTGAGCGGCAGGTCCTCGGAATCCACCACGCCCTTGAGGAAACGGAGCCACTCGGGCAGGATGTTCTCGCTGTGCTGGTCGATGAGCACCTTCTGGCAGTAGAGGTTGACGCCGGGCTGCATCCTGCCCATGCCCAGGGTCTCGAAGTTCTCCCTGGGCACGAAGAGGAGGGCGTTGATGGCCAGGGGCGCGTCGGCGGAAAAGTGGAGCCGGTACATGGGCTCGTCCACGGCATTGGCGATGAACTTGTAGAACTCGGTGTACTCCTCGTCCGTGATCTCGCCCTTGGAGCGGGTCCAGATCGCCTGCACCGTGTTGACCGTCTTGCCGTCCACCTTGACCGGAAAGGGGATAAAGGTCGAGTACTGCTGGATGATCCGCTCGATGGTGAACTTGTTGGCATACTGCTCGGCGTCCTCCTTGAGCTCGAGGATGATCTTGGTGCCCCGGTGCAGGCCCGGGCACGGGCTGATGGTATAGGTGCCGCCGCCGTCGGAGACCCATTCATGCCCCTCGGAGCCGTCCCAGGAACGGGTCTTGACCGTCACCTTTTTCGCGGCCATGAAGGCGGAATAGAAGCCGACTCCGAACTGGCCGATCAGGTTGACATCCTTCTTGGCCGCCTCGGCCAGCTCCTCCAGGAAACGGCCGGAACCGGAGTGGGCAATGGTGCCCAGGTTGGTCTCCAGTTCCTCCCGGGTCATGCCGATGCCGGTGTCGGTGATGGTGAGGATGTGCTTCTTGTCGTCGCAGTCGATGTTGATCTCCAGCGGCACGTCGGCATCAAACTCGGGCTTTTCGGTCAGGCTCAGGTGCCGGTACTTTTCCAGGGCATCGGCGGCATTGGACACCAGCTCGCGGACAAAGATGTCCCGCTCGGTGTAGAGCGAGTTGATCACGATATCCAGGACCTTCCTGGTCTCTGCCTGAAACTCCCTGGTTTCGACCTTGGTATCTGTCATGGTCTCTTTCCCCTCTTTTTTATGGTTCAATTCAGGATTATTCAGTATATCAGAAAGCCGGTGGCCAGAGGGCCGCGATGCCGTCCGTTCCGGCATCCACGGCCTGGCCACTCTTTTCGGCCAACATGGTAAGCATGATTATCTCCCTGTCAAGACAGGGTTTGCCGCCGTCCCGGCGACCGGGACCACCGGCAAAGTGCAGCATTTAAGGTGAAGGGGTATCCCATGGCACCACCATCACACGATGTCCTCATCATCGGCGCCGGCCTCTCCGGCCTCGGCGTGGCCAGCTTTCTCAAGGACAAGCGGCCCGACATCCGTTTCCTGGTCCTGGAAAAGGAGGACCGGCCCGGCGGCGCCATTGCCAGCCACAGCGAGGAGGGATTCCTGGCCGAGGCCGGGCCGCACGGTTTTCTCGACAACTGCCTGGAAAGCCGGGTCCTGGTCGGCCTGGCCGGCCTGACCCGGGAGGTGGAGAAGGCGCCCCTGGAGAAATTCGTCCGCTACGTCTGCCTGGACGGCCGCCTCAACCTCGTGCCCCAGCAACCGCTCAAGATCATCCGGGCGCCGCTCATCTCCTGGCCGGCCAAGCTGCGGATCCTGGCCGATCTCTGGAAGAAGCCGCTGGCCGGCGAGCCGTCGGTGGCCGAATGGGTGCGCTACCGCTTCGGCCCGGCCCTGCTGCCCTTTGCCGACGCCGTGTTCACCGGCACCTATGCCGGTGATATCGAGCGGCTGAAGATCGACGCGGTCATGGCCGGTGTCCGGGACCTCGAGCGGCAGCACGGCTCGGTCATCCGTGGCCTGTGGCAACGGCGGCGGGAAAAGAAGGCAGAAGGAAAAAAGGAAAAAGGCGGCCTGCCGGCCATGACCAGCTTTGCCTCGGGCATGGCAAGGCTGCCGCAGGGGCTGGCCGCCAGGCTGCAGGTCAACCGCGAGATCATGTACAACACCGAGGTCAGGGAGCTGGTCCGCGACGAGGAGGGCTGGCGGGTCCTGACCCGGCGCAACGAGTTCAGGGGATCCCACCTGGTCCTGGCCCTGCCGGTCAACGCGGCCCTGGCCCTGCTCGCCGGGGTCGGGGAGCTGCCGCCACCGCCCATGGCCCGGATCGCCGAGGCCCGCATCGCCACCGTGGCCCTGGGTTTTTCCGAACAGGCCGGGATCCCGTTCGGCTTCGGCTACCTGGCCCCGGAATCGGAAGGCCGCTTTGCCCTGGGCGCCCTGTTCTCCTCGCACATGTTTCCCGGCCGCGCGCCCATGGGCTACCAGCTCATCGAGGCCCTGGTCGGCGGCAGGCGCCACCCCGAGCGGCTGGAAATGGAGGACGAGGAACTCATCGGGAGGGTGTACGAGGACCTGCGCCAGCTCATGGAACTGCCCGAACCGCCCGGCTACGCCCGGGTCCTGCGGCCGGCCGGGGGCATCCCGCAGCTGGAAGAGGGCTACCCGGCCCTGCTCGCCTGGCGGGACGCCCTGGTGGCGGAATCAGGCAACCTGCACATCTGCGGCTTCGGCTGGAAGGGGATCGGCATCAACGACATGGCAAAAGAGGCCTGGACCGTGGCCCGGCGGATCCTCAGCCAGCGGCTGGAAGAGGAGGAGAACCAGGTCAAGGGTATCTACTTCTAGGACCAGGATCTCCTCCCGGCCGCCGGACCGCCGTATCGTCCCGGCCTACTTCTTCAGCTTGCTGCAGAGCAGCTCGATCTGCTCGCGGGTGGATGGCTTGCGGGAGATATCGCGGGTGATCACCTTGATGGCATGCAGGACCGTGGAGTGGTCACGGTTGTAGAGCGCCCCGATATCGGCCAGGGAATGGTCGGTATACTTGCGGGTCAGGTACATGGCCACCTGGCGGGGATAGGAGATGGCCCGTTTCCGGGACCGGGAGCAGAGATCCTCGACGCTGACCCGGAACTGGCAGCCGACAAAATCGCGGATGGTCTCGGCGCTGATATCGCTGGAGTCCCCGAGCAGGTCGCGCAGCACGTCCTTGACCAGGCTGATGTCCGGCGGCGTGTCGAGCAGGCAGGACTTGGCCCTGAGCCCGATGATGGCGCTCTCGATGCGGCGGATATCGCCGTGCAGGTGCCGGGCCATGTAGTCCACCACCTCGTCGCAGAGCTCCAGCCCGTTGAGCCTGGCCTTGTGCCGGATAATGCGGGCCCGGGTCTCGTACTCCGGCGCCTCGATGCCGGTGACCAGGCCCGAGGTCATGCGGGAACGGAAGTCCTCGTCGATGCCGGCCAGCTTCCGCGGCGCCACGGCCGAGGTCAGGATCACCCTGCGGCCCGACCTGATCAGGTAGTCGAGCACCGTGTTCAGTTCCTCCTGCGTCTTGGCCTTGCCGGTCAGGGTGTGCACGTCCTCCACCAGCAGGATATCGCAGTCATTGACATACTTCTTGGAGAACTGCTCCATGGTCCTGGTGCGGATCCCCTTGACCATCTCGGCGGAGAACTGCTGCGCGGTCAGGTAGTGCATGCGGGTGGACGGCGCGTTGTTGAGTACCTGGTGCACCACGGCCTGGGTGAGATGGCTCTTGCCCAGCCCGGTGGAGCTGTTGACAAACAGGCAGTTGCCATAGCGGGAGTCTCCCGTGGCAATGGCCTGGCAGGCGGAGCGGGCCAGCATGTTGGACTCGCCGACCATGAACTGCTCAAAGGTATATCCGGGGTGCAGGGAACGGATCCTGGAGGCGCCGGCCGTGATGCCCGGCAAGCGGAGCTGGCCGCTCTTCTCGCTCTCCACGGGCAGGGCCGCCGTATCGGAGACCCGCAGGCGGATGGTCGCCGGCCCCTGGCCCTGCTCCTTGACGATGGACTCCATCAGGCCCAGGTAGCGCTGCTCCACCCAGGCAAGGAAAAACCTGTCAGGTGCAGCCAATTCAAGAACCTCTTCATCCTGGCGCTGGCAGACAAGCGGCTTGATCCATAAGCCGTACTCGCTCTCCGGAAGGGCCCGCTGCAAAGATTCTCTCATGCTTTCCCACAACATTGGCATCATCCTTTTTCTGTCTGTACATCCATGAATCTGCAGTGGTCCGCGGACCACGACGAACCAGCCCGGCCGGGCGGTATTTCAGGCCACGGGCACAATACACCCACAAAACAAAGGCAACAGAGAAGCCGGTCTCCCTCATCCCCGCCGCAGGCGGAAACTGCTATGGCTTTTCATCCTCTGGTTTCTGGTTCTGACAAGTATATAAATGACTCCTGACAAGGAGGAGAAAACGGAGCAGGAAACAAGAAGGTTCCCGATCAAGTTGATGGGGGCATTGGTACTGAAAATCGGCCGGAGGGTCAAAAACGATATGGATTGATTTATGGCTGCCACTGGAGATATTTTTCACAAAATACCACTCCCTGCAAGGATGAGAGTTTGCAAGGGGGCAATCCGCCAAGGGTGCCAAAGAACGTCATTTTTTCGAAAAATGTAACTATTTTAATAAAAATCAATTGGTTATGCGGATAACGAAAAAATTATCAACAACTTGTCCACAACAAAAAAACTCTCCATCGCTAATCAATTCTGAACCATACTCTAAAATACTCAAAAC
>WFUT01000087.1 GCA_015484845.1 Desulfobulbaceae bacterium | reverse complement strand
TGGGGGTGCCCTCCGGCATCACCCAGGTGGAAAAACGGGCGGTGCGGGAGTCGGCCGAGTCCGCAGGCGCCCGCGAGGTGTACCTCATCGAAGAACCCATGGCCGCGGCCATCGGGGCCGGCCTTCCCGTAACCGAACCCTCGGGCAACATGATCGTGGACATCGGCGGCGGCACCACCGAGGTGGCGGTGATCTCCCTGGCCGGCATTGTCTATGCCAAGTCGGTGCGGGTGGCGGGCGACAAGATGGACGAGTCCATCCTCCAGTACATCAAGCGCAAGCATAACCTGGCCATCGGCGAGCGGACCGCAGAGCTGATCAAGACCACCATCGGCAACGTTTTGCCCGAGGAGCCCTACGAGACCATGGACATCAAGGGGCGGGACCTGGTCTCCGGCGTGCCCAAGACCCTGACCATCACCTCCAAGGAGATCCAGTCCGCCATTGCCGAGCAGGTGGAGGTGATCGTCGACGCCGTCCGGGTGGCCCTGGAGGTGACCCCGCCCGAGCTGTCCGCAGATATCGTTGACCAGGGCATCGTGCTCACCGGCGGCGGCGGCCTGCTCAAGAACCTGGATATCCTGCTCAGGGACGAGACCGGCATGCCGATCATCGTGGCCGACGATCCGCTCTCCTCGGTGGTCCTCGGTTCCGGCCAGGCCCTGGACAACCTGGACATCCTCCGCGAGATTGCCATCGACTAGGAGGTGCGCCTGTCCGCCGGAATGACCGCTGGTCCCCGGCGCCGGCGACGCGGAGCGGCGCGTCGTCCATCTCCCGCTGATCCCCTGACGGCCTGATGAGAAAAAAAAGCAGCAGGAAACGTCCAACACGTTTCAGAGCATTCCGCCTGGTCTTGCTGATCGGCCTTCTGCTGACCATGGGCCTGATCTTCCTGGTCTCGACCCTGGGCAACCAGGAGTTCGGTCCCCTGCACAAGATGCTCTTCCAATCCGTGGGCCCGGTGCAGAAGGTGGTGGCCAGGTCGACCAACTATTTCCGCTCCCTGAAAAAGGAGTATGTGGACCTGCTGCGGGTCCGCGAGGAAAACACCCGCCTCTGGGCCGAGCTGCAGGAGTGCCGGGCCGCGCTCTACAAGAGCCGCGAGGCCATGGCCACCAACGCCATGCTGCGCCGGCTCCTGGACTTCAAGCGCAACTCCCGCCTGCCCACCGTGGCCGCCACCATCATCGGCAAGGACCCCTCCCTCTGGTTCCGGTCCGTGATCATCGACCGCGGCTCCACGGATGGCGTGCGCAAGGGCATGGCCGTGGTCACCGGCGAGGGCATTGTCGGGCAGGTCTTTGCCGTGGCGCCGGGCTATGCCAAGGTGCTGCTGGCCATTGCCCCGTCCAGCGCCATCGATGTCCTGCTGCAGAAATCGAGGGTCCGTGGTATCCTCAAGGGCACGGGTTCCCTGACCTACCGGCTGGAATACATTCTCAAGACCGTGGACGTGGCCAAGGGTGACCGGGTGGTCACCGCCGGCTACGGCGGCCTGTTTCCCACCGGCCTGCCGGTGGGGGTGGTCTCCAGGGTCATCCGCAAACGACGTGGCATGTTCCAGGAGATCGAGGTGAAACCGGCCGTCGACTTCCTGACCCTGGAAGACCTGCTCGTCATCGAGCAGGAGCGGCGTACCCTGGAGTAGCGTGGTGGTCGTTATCACCTTTCTTGCCATCGGTCTGCTGCTGGTCATCCTGCAGACCACCCTTTTCATGCCCACGCCGGTCTGGCCGGCCGCGCCGGATCTCTACTACATCCTGGTCGCCTACCTGGCCTACCGGATGGACCTGCTGCGCAGCCTGGTCATCCTCTTCCCGCTCAGTTGCGTGCTCGATGTCCTCTCCGGCACCGTGCTCGGCATGTATCCCGCCATCTGTTTTGGCGGTTTCTTTCTCCTCCGGTTCATGGCCGACCGGCTGCCGGTCCGGGAATCGCTCTACCAGGTGCCCATGATCGCGGTCAGCTACCTGGTGGTCAACTGGCTGGTCTACGTGGTCCTCTTCTTCCTGGAACCCGTGGTCCTCATCCCCTGGTCCTGGCCCCTGGTCCTGCTGCGGGCCGGGCTGATCATCGTCTTTTCCTTCCCCCTGTTCCGTTTCTTCGAGCGGGTCAACAAGCGGCTGCAGGGCGGTTTTTCACCCCTGAAACGGCTGCGGGTCCGCACCGGCAACCGGTTCAGGTAAGCACCATGAAGAACATCAGAAAACGTAACAGGAGACGGCCCGAGCGGCTCCTGGAGGCCGAGCGGCGCCGGGACAACGGCGTGACCAGGATCACGCACCGCGACGAGGGGGAACTGGATTTCCTGCGCAGGCGGGCCCTGTACAGCGCCTTTGTGGTCATCTTCTTCTTTGCCATCCTCGTTGCCCGGCTCTGGTACCTGCAGGTCCAGCAGGGGCCGGAGTACAGCCGCCTGGCGGACAGCAACCGGGTCCGTTACGTGGAGGTGGCCGCGCCCCGGGGCAACATCCTGGACAGCAGGGGACGCGAGATCGTCACCAACCGCCCATCCTTCAACGTGGTCTGGGTACGGGAGGACAACAGGCTCAACGACGCCCTGCTCAAGAAGATGGCCCGGATCCTGGGCCAGGATGTCTCCGACCTGCTGGCCCGGATCCGCAAGATGGCCAATACACCGGGCCACATCCCGGTCCGCCTGGCCGAGGACATCGACTGGGAGACCGTGGCCTACATCGAGAACAACCGCATGGACCTGCCCGGAATCAAGATCGAGGTGGTGCCGGTCCGGGTCTACCATTATGGCAATCTCGCCTCGCACCTGATCGGCTACCTGGGCGAGATCAGCGAAAAGGAGCTCAAGAATTCCAGGCCCGGTGTCTACCGGGGCGGTGACCTGGTTGGCAAGATGGGCCTGGAACGGTTGCGGGAAAAGGACCTGCGCGGTGAAAAGGGCCGCAACTACATGGAGGTCAATGCCCTGGGCTATGAGCAGAAGTATCTCAAGGGCGTGGAACCCCTGCCGGGCAACGACCTGCAGCTGACCATCGACATGGACCTGCAGCGGGTGGCCGAGGAGACCATGGCCGCCGGCGACAAGGCCGGCGCCGTGGTGGCCGTGGATGTCAACTCCGGGCGGCTCCTGGTCGCGGCCAGCGCGCCGGCGCTGCACATCGACGAGTTCGTGGGCGGCATATCGCGCAAGGCATGGAAGGCCATGCTGGAAAATCCCTATCACCCGCTGATCAACAAGATCGTCCAGGGCCAGTACCCGCCCGGCTCCACCTACAAGCTGGTCACGGCCACGGCCGGCCTTGCCGAAGGGGTGATCACGCCGGACTCCATCATCTACTGCCCCGGCTACTACCGGTTCGGCAATCGGACCTACCGCTGCTGGAAACACAGCGGCCATGGCGCGGTCAAGCTGAAGCGGGCCCTGGCCGAGTCCTGCGATGTCTACTTCTACCAGGTGGGCCAGCGCCTCGGCGTCGACCGGCTGGCCAAGTATGCCCATCTCTTCGGCCTGGGGCGCAAGACCGGCATCGAGATGGAGCACGAAAAACCGGGCCTGATCCCCACCGCGGCCTGGAAGAGAAAGCGGTTCGGCAAGCCGTGGCAGGAGGGCGAGACCCTGTCCGTGGCCATTGGCCAGGGATTCGACCTGGTCACCCCCATTCAGCTCGCCATGATGACCGCCACCGTGGCCAACGGCGGTACGCTCTACAAACCGGGCCTGGTGGAGACGGTGCGGGATCCGGACGGACGGGTCATCGAACAGTTCAAGCCCCATGTGGTGGACCGCCTGGTGGGCCAGGGCAGGAACCTGCAGCTCGTGCGCCAGGGCCTGATCGATGCGGTCAACGGTCGCCACGGCACCGGCCGGCGGGCCCGGCTCAAGGATCTCGGCATCACGGTGGCCGGCAAGACCGGTACGGCCCAGGTGGTCCGCCTCAAGCAGTACCGGCACCTGAAGGACAAGGATATACCCTACAAGTACCGCGACCACGCCTGGTTCACCTGCTTTGCACCGGCCGAGAACCCGGAGATCGCGGTCACCGTCCTGGTGGAGCACGGCCTGCACGGCGGCTCGAGTGCCGCGCCGGTGGCGCGGGCCGTGCTGGAGAAGTACTTCCGGGACCGCGGCTACGGGGCCGATGATATCAACGTCACCATCCTGCGCTCCTCCGGAGCAGGCACTACCCGGGCCGCGGCAGCGGCAGGGAGTCGCACCGGCCGGGGCGCCAACCGACGGAGACAGTGACAATGCTGCGTTTCGATCGCCGACTGATACACCACTTTGACTGGGTCATGCTCCTCATGCTGCTCCTGGTGGCGGGCATGGCCCTGGCAAACCTCTACAGCTCCACCTGGAACGGCGGCAACACCGCCTCGCCGGTGTTCTTCAAGCAGCTCTACCTCTACATACTCGGCACGGCCTTCATCCTGGTCCTGGTCTCGGTTGACTACAAGGAGCTCGAGAACCTGGGCTACCTGATGTACGCGGCCGTGCTCCTGCTCCTGCTCTATACGGATTTCTTCGTCCATTCCATCGCCGGCACCCAGCGCTGGATCAACCTGGGTGTCTTCCATCTCCAGCCCTCGGAGCCGGCCAAGCTGGTCCTGGTCCTGGTCCTGGCCAGCTGCTATTCCCGGACCGAGGCCCCGGACGGGTACCGGATCCGCGACCTGATCAAGCCCGGCATCCTCACCGCCATCCCCTTTGTCCTCATCATGATCCAGCCCGACCTGGGCACCGCGCTCATGCTCGGGATCCTGTTCGTCTCCATGACCGTCTTTGTCCGGCTGCGCTGGTCGACCCTGACCATCCTGGGGGGCGCCGGCCTGGCCTGCGCGGTCATCGGCTGGAAGTTCCTGCTCAAGGACTACCAGCGCCGCCGGATCGAGACGTTTCTCAATCCCGAGGGTGATCCCATGAACCACGGCTACCAGATCATGCAGTCCAAGATCGCCGTGGGCAGCGGCCAGATGTTCGGCAAGGGATTCATGGAGGGCACCCAGGGCCACCTGCACTTCCTGCCCGAGCGGCATACGGATTTCGCCTTTTCGGTCTGGGCCGAGGAATGGGGTTTTGCCGGGGCGCTCTTCTTCCTGGGCTGCTACTTTTTCATGCTCCTGTGGGGGATCAACATCGCCATGACGGCACGGGACAAGTTCGGGGTCCTGCTGGCCTTTGGCCTGGTCATGCTGATCTTCTGGCAGGCGGTGATCAACCTGTTCATGATCATGGGTTTCCTGCCCGTGGTCGGCATCCCGCTGCCGCTTTTCAGCTACGGCGGTTCCTCGCTGCTGACCACCCTCTTTGCCATCGGCATCCTGATGAATATCCGCATGCGCCGTTACCAGACCCAGAAGTAGGCAACAGGGGGCGAAGGCTGTTTCAGGCCGGGTGGTCCGCCAGGGCGGCGAGCACCAGCCGGCGCAGGCAGGTGATGAACCGGGGGTCGCTGTTCAGGGCCCGGGTGGACTCCAGCCGCATGCCCAGCTCCCGGGCCATGTCCCGGTAGAGCATGTCGATCTCGTAGAGGGTCTCCACGTGGTCGGAGACAAAGGAGATCGGCACCATGAGGATGTTGCGCCGTCCCTGCCGCGCCAGGTCCTGCAGGGTATCCGGCGTCGAGGGCGCGAGCCACTCCACGGGGCCGGAACGGCTCTGGTAGCAGAGGATGCCCGGCATCCCTGTCCGCTCTTCCAGGGCCCGGATGGTGGCGCGCAGCTCGTCCACGTAGGGGTCGCCCTCGTCGATGAATTTTTTCGGCAGGCTGTGGGCGCTGTAGACCACCTGCACGTCGTCTTCCCCGAAACGGGCCAGTCCCTCCCGCACCCGGTCGGCCAGGCAGTGGATGTAGTCGGCCTGCACGGGCCAGGAGCGGATCTCGCAGAGGTCCATGGCCGGCGCCTGCCGGGCCACTGCCCGCCGCAGGTCATGCAGGGAGGAGCCGGTGGTGGCAATGGAGTAGTGCGGGTAGAGGGGCAGGGCGACGATCCGCCGTACACCGGCGTCCCGGACCGCGGCCAGGGTCTCGTCCGCGCCGGGACGCCAGTAGCGCATGCAGGGTCGGACCATGAAGTCGCCGTCCCCGGCCAGCTCGCGCTCCAGGGCCGCGGCCTGCTCGCCGGTGATGCGCAGGATGGGCGAGCCGCCGCCGATGCGGGCATAGTTGGCCCTGCTGGCCGGGGCCCTGCGGCGGGCGATGAGGCGGGCAATGGGGCGCTGCAGCAGGGCCGGGCCGAGGCGGATGATCTGCCGGTCGGAAAAGAGATTGCGGAGAAAGGGCTCCACGTCTTCCTGTCGTTCCGGGCCGCCGAGGTTGAGGAGGAGAACAGCTGTTTTTCCTGGTACGCTCATGGCGCCACCCTACCCGGACCGGCGAGCCGGCGTCAAGAAAATGTGGAGGCCCCCCTTGATTTCCCCCGGGGGCAGTGGCTATAGTTCAGGTATGGTCCTCTTTCCCCGCGTCAAGATGTCCGTTTCCGCCCCCCTGTTCTCTCCCCGTATCGTTTTCCCTGTTCGATTTCCATGCTCTGGTGTATCGG
>WFUT01000086.1 GCA_015484845.1 Desulfobulbaceae bacterium | reverse complement strand
GCTTGATCCCGTGCACCTCGTATCCCTTGCCCAGCAGGAACTCGGAGAGGTAGGCGCCGTCCTGGCCGGTGACACCGGTAATAAGTGCTTTTTTCTTCATGGAATTTCCTTGCCGCGGCAATTGTGCAACCGCCGTGGGCTGTCAGTGGATGGTACTGTTGGCAGAATATCGGAGTATATAAGAATCAGGTGAGAAGTCAACCCTCATGGCGGCCGGCAAGCCGGGGAGCGACCTCTTGGCGGAACAGGCGGTACGTCTGCTCGATACCCTCGCGCAAGGGAATCCGTGGCCTCCAGCCCAGGCTGCTGATCCGGCTGATATCAAGAAGCTTTCTCGGCGTGCCGTCCGGTTTGCTGTGATCCCAGACGATCCGGCCCGAAAATCCCACCACGTCCCGGACCATGCCGGCAAGTTCAGCAATGGTCACATCCTGGCCACAACCGATGTTGATGAGCGGATCACCCTGGTCCGGAAAGAGGGAAAAGACCTCATCGCGGCTGCGATGCAGCAGGAAAACGACCGCGTCGGCCAGGTCGTCACAATGGAGAAACTCGCGCCGGGGCGTTCCCGTGCCCCAGACCACCACCTCGTCGGCGCCCTGCTCCTTTGCTTCGTGCATCTTGCGGATCAGGGCCGGCAGCACGTGCGAATCATGCAGGTCATAGTGATCGCCCGGACCGTACAGGTTGGTCGGCATCACGGCAAGGTAGTTTGTGCCATACTGCCGGTTCCACGCCTTGCACATCTTGATGCCGGCGATTTTGGCCACGGCATAGGGCTCGTTGGTCTGCTCCAGCGGTCCGGTCAGGAGGTACTCCTCCTTCATGGGCTGGGGCGCCAGGCGCGGATAAATGCAGGAGCTGCCGAGAAAGAGCAGGTCCTTGATCCCGGCCTGCCAGGCGGCATGAAGAACATTGGTCTCGATCACCAGGTTCTGATAGATGAAATCGGCCGGCCAGGTACTGTTGGCCAGGATGCCCCCCACCCGGGCCGCGGCGAGAATGACGCAGTCGATCTTCTCCTGTTGGAAAAAATCGTGCACGGCCCGCTGGTCGAGGAGATCGAGGTCGGTGTGATTTCGGGTCACAATATCTTCCATGCCCTCTTGTCTGCACTTCCGCACGATGGCGGAGCCCACCATGCCCCTGTGACCGGCGACGTATAGCCTGGTTCCGACCGATAAAAAGGAACTCTTCATAAGTTATTCAACCATCCGGCGCACGCTCTTGGCACTGCGGTCATCGTTTTTTCTTCTTTCTTTCTCCGCTCCCCGGCGGCTGACAGCAATGCCACGGCAACCCCGAGATCACGGGGGTCATTACCATAACCTTCCCGTAAAGGATTCCACGTCCGGCCGGCATGGATTACAAGCGGAAGCCGGGAATCAAGCGCCGCAGGCAAGACAATGGCACTCCAGCCATGCCCGGTCAGGCGGCGGGTGGCAATCACCTGCGAGTTCTGCAGGAATCTGATCTCCAGAGGGAACCTTTCAGGAAACGGTTGCTCATTTTTCACCAGCATCACACCAGGCCGGCTGCGACCTTCGTCCGGGCCGATCCGGGCCTGCCAGTGTGTCCACCGGTACGCAAGCGGCCTGGCCTCGCTGTCCTCCACAGCCACCTTGCCAAACTGCCATCGGTAAAAACCAAGATCCCTTCCCGGCCCCGGACTCTCGGGTTGCACCTCGCTGACAGCAACCCCAAGGTTTCTGCTGTCCCTGGAGATACCTTCCCGGCGGGGATTCCAGGTCCGCGAGACCTGCAACTCGAGCCGCCCCGTCAATCTACCACTGACCGCGGGTACTGCATATCTCCCTGTCACGGTTCGGGGTCTCCAGAAGGTGATCCGATCAATGGGGGAACCATCCAGCAAGACATCCAGGACAATGGGATCCCTGCCCATGCCAGGAGCATTGCAAAAGAATTTCATATCATAAACCCCGGCCCGGTCCAGTTTCACCACGGCCCTCTTTCCCGTCCAGCGATAGATCTCCCCCTTTGCCCATGTTTCCCGGGGATAAAACCCGAAATACCTGCTCTGTTCCTGGTCCGGGGCATAGATCCGCAAACCATATTTCGCGGCAAGGGCGCGTGACTGGTAGTTTGCGAGGTAGGCGGCACCACCGAGACAGACCAGTATTCCGGTGCTCCACAGTAAAAGCCGTCCTGTCTTACGCCCCCGTGGTGAAAGCACCGAGTCGTCGATAGTCATTGCATAGGCAAAGCACAGAAAAACCAGGAGCCAGGTCACGCCGATATACTGCATGCTCTGGGTCAGGCCGTACAGATGAAAGGCGATCACCGAAAAGAAGACAGCAAGGCTCGTGGTATTCCCGGTGCTCCTGAAATCACGATAAAGGAGCATGAGCATGTATCCGGTTGCCATACACCAGATCGCCAGGCCGGCGACGCCGTTACTGACCCAAAGCTGGAGGTAAAGGTTATGCGGCGTATCAGCCAGAAAACCGACCTTCTCATGTTGCCTGCTATAGGTGGATTCAGGGATGCTGGCCAGGGTGACAACCTGGTATTTGTAACTTTCGTAGCCCCTCCCGACCAGAGGGGATTCCCGACCGATGGCCATGGCATCCTGCCAGATCTTGCCGCGCATGCCAATGGTGCTCAACTTGGCAAAACGCTGCTCCAGCAGGCCCTCGTCACTTCCCTTTACCATATGGAACAGGGAAAAACTCCCCCCTGCGACAAGAACAAACAGCAGGGTATACATACCAGTTGCACCGATCAATCGGACTGTGCCCCGCAGCAAACCCTGTTTGTATGCACTGGCAAAATAATGACAGGTGCTCCACAGCAGGGCGACAATCAGGGGATACAGCAGCCACGCCGTCCTGGACCTGGTCAAGATAACAGCAAAAAAACATACAAAAACTAAAAAATACAATACGGACGCCAACCATGCCCGACCCTTTGCCGCAATAACGAAGACAAAAGGGACAGTGACAACCACGTATTCAGCAAACCAGCCCGGATTGCCGAACAAGGACTGAAGCCTGCCTCTCTCAATGCTCTCCGGGCGCAGCCATTCCAAAGAAAACATGTGATAGTGCTCCAGGATGCCGATACCGGAGGCGGCAAACATGCCCATAACCAAGCCTGCAAACAATGCCCTGAATATCGAACCGGAATGCCGCGAGCGGGCCAGAAGGTGTCCGAACAGGAAAAAAAGCACCAGCCTGTTTGCAGCGGCATAGGGATACAGGCCGGAACCCGGGGTACTCTGCAACAGGGCGCCGGAAAAATCAAACAGGCCCCACAGGGAGGCCAGCCGAATCGCGTGCTCAACAGGCATCTGCAGCAGTGAAAGCAGCGCGAGCAGAACATAGCCGCCCACCAGAAGGCCGAGGCTATTAATATTGAAACCACCGACAGGCGGGGTGGAACGTAGCGCCTCAAAAACGAGGAGCAGGCAGACGAGAGAAAGAACAAATTCGCAAAAGAGGCTCAGAGGCTGATACGCCGGCACCCCGTAGAGGGGGAAAGAGAAGGATGTAAAAAAAACCAGGTAGTTGAGGTACCGGGGGCGGCACATGACAAAGATAATACAGGAAACAGCCGCCAAGACGAGTGCCTGGACGGGCGCAGGCAGGTATGCGACAACCACAAGATGCGCAGCCAGGTTCGCGGCCAGGAAGAGAAGAACTGGAGAAAAAACCAGGATGCCGGGCAAAACCAGCCTTGTCTGTACATGGCGAAAACGCATGGAAACGGTTATCTCTCGTCCGCGCAGGCAGCCTTGATCTTCGTTTCAATCCCCCTTCCACCTCCCTCCCAGGCATACTCGGGGACAATGGCCTTGAGATGTTCTTTCAGGTCTCCCACTGTCCTTGATACTGCGGCGGCCTTGAGGACATCCAGCTCGCGGAGAAGCCAGTCCCAGCTCACTTCCCTGCTCCTGGCAAGCAACAGTTTCGCATGATTGGTCGGCTGAAGTCCTTCGCTTTCGTGCAGTATCTCTTCAAACAGTTTTTCACCCGGACGCAGCCCGGTGTAAATGATCTTTATATCCTCACCGGGAATGAAACCGGACAACCGTATCATCTGTTCTGCCAGGTTTCGAATCAGTATCGGCTCTCCCATATCCAGGACAAAGATCTCCCCGCCCCCCCCCATTGCTCCGGCCTGGAGTATCAGGCTCACTGACTCCGGAATAGTCATGAAATACCTGGTTATCTCCGGGTGCGTCACGGTGACAGGACCACCGGCCTCTATCTGCTTCTGGAACAGTGGCACCACAGAGCCTGCCGAGCCAAGGACATTGCCGAATCGGGTTGTAATGAATTTTGTTCCCGACAGCTTATTGAAATTCTGACAAAACAGCTCCGCAACCCGTTTGGTTGCACCCATTACATTGGCAGGATTGACGGCCTTGTCCGTCGACACCAGAACAAACCTGTCGACGCCATACTGATCAGCCAACTGGGCAATGGTAATCGTGCCAAAGATATTGTTCCGTACTCCTTCGGCAGGATTTCTCTCCACCATGGGAACGTGCTTGTAGGCCGCGGCATGAAAAACAACCTCTGGTGTAAATTTTCTGAACACCCACTTCGCACGCTCCCTGTTCCGTATATCCCCGAGAACACCGATCAGCGACAGATCGGGAAAATTCTCCGTCAATTCATGATCAATGGCGTAGAGATTATACTCGCTGTGATCAAAGACAATAAGCTGCTTCGGATTCTGAGCAGCAATCTGACGGCAGAGCTCCGACCCGATCGAACCGCCTCCTCCTGTAACCAGCACAATCCGGTTGTGCAGGTATTCGGTAATGGCTTCTGTGTCCAGGGTGATCACATCTCGACCGAGCAGATCCTCGACCGTCACCGCACGCAGTTTGTCCGCATCTATGGTTTTGCCCTGCATTTCAAAAAGCGAGGGCAGGATCTTGTATTCAACACCCAGCTCGTTGCACTTGTTGACATATCTGTTGATGACAGCCTTGCCTGCAGAGGGTATAGCGATCACGACAAGTTCGATCGACAGGACATCAACCATTTCCTCGAGACGATCCCCGTCACCAAAGACCCGAATCCCATGAATCTCCTTCTTCCATTTGACAGGATCGTCATCAAGAAAGGCCAGCGGCTGATACTCGTCCCGGTGCAGCAGGTCCCTGGCCAGCATTTCTCCAGCCGAACCCGCACCGATGATCAATGTTCTTTTTCCCACATCAGAAGGAATGTGAAACCTGTGATCCTTGAACAACCGGTACATGATCCTGGGCAGGCACAGTCCTGCTGCCAACAACAATGGATAGAGTAAAAAAAAAGACCTAGGTACACCTTCCAGGCGCGTCATCAATGCCATGATGGTGGCAATTATCGGCAATCCCAGCAAAACAGACTTGATGATTCGGACCAGATCCTGGACCGAAGCAAAGCGCCACATCCCCCTATACAGTCCGAACAACCAGAAGATCCCCCCCTGAACAGGTATAGCAATAGCTATTCCCTCATAAAGAAACGGGATCTGATCGCCCGGAATATGCCCGAGGTTGAACCTGATCCATACAGCCAGAACGAAAGAGACAGGTATCCACAGAATATCATGAACAAAGGCAACCCAGCGATTGAGCAAAATCAACTTAATTCTCTGTGTATTCATACGAGGTACACGAGGTTATCTTTGTGTGCACGCCAAGGCGCCTCAAGTTTTTGGAGTCCAGCGGGCTAACATCAACTAATCAGAATCGCTGCGTTCTTGCACCATAGCGACCGCCTGCCCAGATGAGGTGATGGCCAGAGTCTTCACTACTCTCCGCCTCCCCCCTGGCCGATCGTACCTTCAACTATGCACGCCCTGACCCTTTACACATCTGGCAGGGGGGAACCCTATAGTGCAATACCCGGGGACGAGTTTTCTGCACCTGTCCGTCAACCGACGGGCTCATCGCCTGAGAAGCAGAAAAAAGGTGCGCATCAGGATTCGCAGGTCCTCGCAGAAGCCGATGCGACTGATATATTTCTTATATAATGAAATCTTGGCAGGCATGATTATATTAATATAGGCATCTTCCATACTCTTGAAGCCCTGCAGCAGGGCTTCCTCATCCCTGAATTCGAGAGCCGCATAATCAGTTATGCCGGGGCATACGGTCAATATTTCCCTATAATCCTCGGCAAACATTTCTACATAACGGGCAACTTCCGGTCGAGGCCCCACAAGGCTCATCTGGCCAAGCAACACGTTGACAAGCTGGGGCAATTCGTCAATCTTGCTGGCGCGAAGTACCTTGCCGACCCGGGTAATTCTCGGATCTCCTCCCCTGGTAATCGCTGGTCCTGTACGGGAAGCGTCACAGACCATGGAACGAAATTTAAGCACCTTGAAAGGAATAAAATTTCGTCCCACTCTTTTGTGGCCAAAAAAAACAGGGCCAGGAGAATCAAGCTTGACAGCTACGGCGACAACCAGAAAGAGCGGAGAGAAAAGCACAAGCCCTGCCAGCGCCGCGGCGCGATCAAACATGCCCTTACCTGTGCGCAGGTAAAATGAGGCTTTATTCTTATTCTTCCTGAGCCGGCTGGCCGAAGACCCGCTATCCACTACCATACATCTCTGCAACGTTCCGAACCGCCTCCACCACACGCTCGACATCCGCATCGCTCATGGCAGGATAAATCGGCAGGCTGATCGCCCGGGAATAGACATCCCGCGCGACCGGAAAATCATCGGCAGCGAATCCGTATCGTTTCCGCCAATAGGGGTGAAGATGGAGTGGAATGAAATGAACACTTGTCCCGACGCCCTGTTCACTCAACAGCTCAATAAAACGATCCCGGTCTATGGTAAGTTGTTCCAGCTCCAGCTGAATGACGTACAGATGCCATGCATGAATATCGTCAGGACGAACACTGACAGGTAGTCTCATGGGCAGACCCTGCAATCCCTCGCTGTAACGACGGGCAATCGCCCACCGGCGTTCTCTAAAGGTATCAACCCTGCGAAGTTGATGGATACCGATGGCTGCGGCAATATCCGGCATATTATATTTGTAACCGGGCGCCACAACCTCGTAATACCAAGAAGGATGGCTGCTTGTATAGCGGCCGAAGACATCTCGATTTATGCCATGCAGTCGCATCACCTCCATACGACGAGCCCATTTTTCTCGCGCGGTCACAATCATTCCGCCTTCGCCAGTGGCGAGAGTCTTGGTCACATAGAAGCTGTACACGGTAATATCCCCTATCGTGCCAATCATTCTCTTGTTGTAAGTGGAAGGCAGGGCATGTGCGGCGTCTTCGATGACCCGGAGATCAAAACGATCTGCAAGATCACAGATGGAATCCATATCACATGCCTGACCGGCGAAGTGAACCGGGAGTATCGCCTTTATCCTCCTACGTTCTGCCGACGAGAGACATTCAAGATACCTCTCAATAGCAGAGGGGGAGATATTGCATGTGTCTCGATCAATATCAATAAAGACAGGATCCGCACCAAGATACCGGATTACCTCCGCAGTTGCGGTGAAAGTATATGGAGTTGTAATAATTTTGTCACCTGCCTCAACGCCAATACATTCAAGAGCGAGATGAAGTCCTGCGGTGGCGGAATTAACGGCGATACAATACTCCACTCCGAGGTAAGCGGCAAAATCCTCTTCAAATTGCTTCGTTTTTGGTCCGGTGGTGATCCAGCCGCTTCGTAACGAATCAACGACCTCATCAATTTCCTCCTGACCAATATAAGGCAGGGCAAAAGGAAGAAATGCTCTTTGACTCATGGCAGAGTTCACCCGTATGCCTTGACAGTCCCCAAGTCGTCACAGACTTCTAGCGGCAGGCCGTCAATCTTAAAATGCCATGCCAGATTTTCCCCATGTACTTTCAAAAAATTACCAAAAAAGCCGCCAAATCCCAACATGTTGGCACCGCACTGAATACACCGCAATAGCAGCGACTGATTTTTTGACCAGAGACCAGGGATATTTTGCCTCATCATGCGTGATTCGCACGTGCCAGCAACGATGGATGACTCACAGCCAGGTAAAGGCCAGTGAACGGATGACCGCATGATGTTCCTTGTCCAGAAGCGGATCATAAACAGCCTTGGCCTAACCGGACTGGTGCCCGAGGTGGAATGAATATATCCATGAAAAGTTTGTCTTGTGGTCCTACTCAGTTGTATTTCGTAATCTTACGCCCCAGAGCCGCCTGAATCGTACCGAAAAAAAAACCGGCATTGGCCAATAAAAAACTGTAAATCGCACCAACCAGAGGAACCTGGATTTTCCACCGCTGCACAACGTACCCGATTATCCCTGCAAAGAAAAGGCTCCAAAGACCATAATAAACTGCCTGAAATATTGGCGAGCGACTCGCGAGCATTGCGGTCGACAGAGCCAGAGCGACCAACAGATATGGTGACAACCAACGAAGGATCTTGTGAGACCAGAGGGCCCAGCTATAGGCGGGGTAGTGAAAAGGATTCAATAGTTCGGCGCGGGCCCAAGTCCCTTGCCAGTTCCTGAGAGTCATCCGTACCCTGGCACGGAACTCTCCCGAGACCGTCGACGGCATACGGTCATAGGCGATGGCATCAGGCACATGCACAACCTTGTAACCCTGAAGGACGACATCAAGAGGCAGTATACAGTCTTCCCCATAGGCGGCTTCCATTGGCCTGAACAATTCTTTACGTACCGCCATGCAGGCCCCGCTGGCAACAGCAAGAACACCCAGTTCACTCTCAAGTTCCCTGAGCCTGGTCTCGTAGTTCCAATAATAGCCTTGGCTCGTGGAAATACTATTCTCTTGCTCACCCAGAAAAAACAACCTACCCGTAGCGCAGCCGACATCCTGACGGACAAATGCATGTACCAGGTTGACGAGAAAATCCTTAGAAAACAACGTATCACAATCAGTGAATATGATTATCGAACCCCTTGCATGACCAATGGCCTGATTTTGCGTATCAGTCTTCCCTTTACGGTTAGCAGGGCGGAACAATCGAACATTTGAGACATTCCGTGCCCGGCTCTCCACGATGGAATCTGTTGCATCGGTTGAACCATCAGAGGCAACAAGAATCTCAAGTTGTTGTTCAGGATAACCCTGCTCTAGGATATTGTCTATCTTTTCACCAATGCCTTTTTCTTCATTATGAACCGTTACCAAGACAGTGACAGAAGGGACCGCAGAACCAGATGTCTCCTCGGCAAGGTCTTTTTTTTTCATAAAAAACAAAGCCAGCTCAAGGAATAGTCTGTATCCATGATAAACATAATAAACAGAAAAAAGGGACAGCCAAAAAATGAGCTGAGGCATATTAGCAAGATCCATTTTAGAAAAATTGATCAAATTGACGGACGAAATAAATCGACAACAATTAACACTCGATAGACAAGATATCATTACAATATCTTTTGATCACCATACCATTGCAAAAGTCCAGAAATTTTTCGGTAACGCTCATCATTGGGCTTTCTTGATGCGAGCGACGAGGCAAACCTTAACAATGGTCCTCTCATAAAAAAATAAAGAGTTCTGTTAAATTCTATTCGTTGACCAATAGGTTTTCTGGCAAATCCCATTCCTAGCTTAAAATGATCCAGACCTTCAAGGCCCGGCTGCAAAGACTCCAGGCCAATTGATACTTTGTCAACACCAGATCGCTTTAATGTTTCACGCAAGTATACATACATCAAGGCATTATTTGGGTAATACTTCAAAAAATCCCTACTGGAACGAACGATAAGAATGTTCGCACATCCATCGAGGAGAAAGGAGATGATAAACGCCACCATCTGTCCTTTGTAAAAAGCTGCCCAAGCCTCAGCACCCTTCGTTTTGGCGGCCTGCTGGTAGTATTTCTTCCAGTACGCATCATGCCCTTTGGGAACAGAACGGCCCTGACGCTCCATGGTTTCACGATTCAGCAGAATTCCTGTTTCAGACAGGTCAGCAAAATCGACCTGTTCAACAGTACATGCCTCCAGACCCCGGCGGGTCTGATTTCTCGCCTTTCCGGACAGGTGCGACAGATCATAATCCTTGTTCGAGGCCAGCAATATGTAACTCTGGCGTCCCTGGGACAAAGGACAGGGGAAACGCAATACCCACGCTCCCTGGCGAAAAATGGTATTCCTATCCAGATGTCGGGCATCTACCTCCCGGTGGAAAGGAAAACTCATGTAAATGTGTCTCTGCACATCAAACCACCAAAGATCACCCTGCTGGACGACATCATGCCCCATTGACCGGAGAAAAGAGGCGTAACTTTCTGAGCTCATCAGATCACTTTGCGATAAATGATAAATTCTTTGGGGACTACATTCAGATTTCCATTCGACAGGCGATACGTCGCGGCAGAAAACAAGTAATAAGCATGATTAAGAAACCTTATGGCAATGTTTCCATACAGCGGGGACTGTTCAGGGAAAAAACACGATTCTTCAAGACCAAATTTTTCGGCAAATGCGCCCAGGGTGGATCTTGAATAATAAAATAGGTGCACGCCGGCATTCAGCCGGACCCTCTCCCCATACACCAGTCGTGCGACAAGGCCCTTGTTTTTCAGGAGACGAAAGTTAAGCCCGGGTATCTCGACGCAAAAAAAACCTCCCGGTTTCAAAATCCTGACTATTTCCCGGAGATCTTTCCCGGGATTCGGATGAAAGCAGAACGAATCCAGTGACGTTATGATATCAAAGGCCTCTCCGGCAAAGTTTTGGTCGCTTAGAAAGCCCTGGTGTACATTGACGCCGTACTTGCGTTGTGCCGACGCAGCCGCGTAACGGGATGGCTCAACCCCCTCTACATCCCATTCTGGTGAATCACTGAAACAGGAGAGGAAATATCCTGATGCAGCCCCAAGATCAAGAAGTCTTCCCCCGCTATCTAAAAGTTTTTTAATGGCCTCGGCTTCACGATGTAGACTTTTTTCCCGATAACTGGTGAAGTCAACATCCACCCTCTTCTCGTCATCAATGTATTCGTTCTCGAAGTGATTCTTGATCTCCTGTTCAGAAGGACGTGGATTTACGAACTTAAGAGTACATCTCGGGCACTCTACAATCCGAAACCCATTTGATTCGGCAAAAAGAGAAAAAGATTCATCATGGCATAATGGACAAAATTCCAGGTATTCCAAAGGATAATCATTTTCTGCAACCACTTTTCCTCCAATAAACTTTCCTGATCAGCATCCGTAAAATGCCAGGATATGATCCTTCATCGCAACAAGGATCCCCCAGAGTAAAACAAACAAGCAAAAGTAACCAATAAGGATTGAGACAGGTAGACGACCATCACGATAAAGAGCATAACACTTTGCGATAAATATCGACATTTCACCTGCACACCAGGCAAATGCAGCACCATCAAGCAAAGATTTCCATTCTGGAAGGACGAGAACACATAAAAAAGTAGTCACACCGACCACAACAGAGCAGGCATCAAGCCAATTGAGATGCAAGGCGTTAAGAAGATATTTCAAGGCAAAATTGATGGCTGAAATATAAAGCCCAGGTGCCAATCCGATGACCACCGAGGCTGCCGGCAGATACGCGGCAGGATAGGCAATTGGTATAAACCAGGGAGCGATCAGTGCTCCCAATATGCAGGAAGGAAAAAAGAGCAAGGCTATCAGCCGTATCTTACGACGGACAATAAGTTCTGCATCCTGGTAGCGCCCGGTCTCTATACATCTGGCAAGGGAAGGAAACGATGCAACCGTTATGCTGGTAGCCAGAAATCCCGCCGAAGTAACCAAGACAAAGGCAACCCCGAACAGTGCCACATCTCTTGTCTGCCCGAGTATTCCCAGCGAGAACACACCCAACCGTTGATAAAAGGCCATCAACAAAAACGCCAAGCCGATTGGGAAGGCCTTTTGAAGAACTCCCGGAACCTTCCGCAATACCGCCGAGGCCATGATCTGCCGGCAGCTAACCACCAGTTTACCGACAAGCGGTAGGCGAGATACAAAAAAAAGCCGCAAGAGGTTGCTTGACAGCCAGCACAGCAACAGCAATGAAAGATCAACACCAAACCAGGCTGTTATCGACAACAGCAGAGCATTGCCAACCCGCCACAAAAGAACAGAAACGGCTTCAACATCCAGCCTTTCCGTGCCTCGTAAAAACCAGAGAAGAGGATCCGTGGCGGGTTGGGTGACCGCAATAAGGACACACAGGACAGCCTCAATAAAATTTAACAATTGCCACGGAATCAAAAGAACAACAGTTGCCATCAACAGGGAGAAAACTCCCTTGGCAACAAGAGCGAGAAACAAGGTTTCACCAATGGACTTTCCAAGGGCAAAACGGCGCACCGCCCAGATGCGGACACCAAAATCCGATGTCATTTCAGCCACCCCCACCAGAGCGGAAGCGGTGACAAAACCAGCAAAGGTATCGACGGAAAGCAGCCTGGTTAGAACCAGAATAAGGATAAACTGAATTACCGATCCACTGGCAGTGGCGAGTGCATTAAAGGAAATATTACGCTTAAAACGGCTTGATGATTTCATGCATAATCTGCATTATGGGGAATAGCCTGACAACTACCCACAATTCTCCCTGGATAACATATGGGGCGATCCAGGAATTTTTGAATATTTGCTTTGATTTTCAAAAAGTTGATCAGTAACGCATGGTAGTTTGCTTGTGACTATAAACCGCCTCCCGATATTGTTATTCATGCTGTTTTTGCTTTATTAAAGGATGGATTATCGTAACACATTGAAAATGTATCTTTATTTGCAGCGTATTGTCCAGGGCAATTTGTGGGTAATTGTCAGGGAATAGTAGGACAAAAAGAATCTATCATATAGAAAATTCAACAGGACCTATGAGGTTGGCTTACTGACCTGGCGCTGCCCATTGAACTAGATGCAAATGATAGAAAAAAACCAACAAGAAACCAAAAAAGCATCCCGTTGATAGAAAAAGCGAATATTCCACTTACAGTAGTTAACTCCCTGCCAAGATAAAAAACTACCATGGATACGACAGCAATACTTAAAGTAGTTGTACTGAGCAGTCTATTAGCCGTTCTTATCAGCCAAACAGGCACAATGAAATACAAGAGGGCACCAAAGGCTCCAAGGCCACCGGCTATCTCCAGAAAACCATTATGTGGCGAGTCATAGTCTTCGTAGCCTTTTTCTGCCAACCTTTGCTTCCAGTTGAATTGTCCTATTCCTGCCAGCCAATGTTCGGAGGTGATACGCAACCCTGCCTTCCAGACGCCCAATCTATTGCCGGTCTTTAAAACTTGAGGTTTGATTCTCAGAATACCTAGCAATTTATTGTTAGGATTAAAGTATTTCCACTTGGGTATGTTTTTCACAGATACGACATGCTCTTGAAGTCTTGGGCTTTTCAGCGGTTTCTTATACTGTTTCCACAAAATTGAAACCGAGGCAAAAAACAAAGCAACAACAAACACACCAGATAAAAGCAAAGACATACCCTTTGGCCAGCGTATTTTCCAGCGCCTGGCCAGCCAGTACCAGACGAGAGCAGCCAAACATCCTGACATGAATACCGATTTACTTAATGAGGTAATCAAGGCATAAAAGAAGAGAAACAAAAAAGTGGCGGAGACCTTGCGCTCAAACCAGTTATACTGAATGCCAACAATTACACATCCAATACCAACAACAGAGAATAGGGCGAGTGCATTTGGACTCTTGATGGCTCCATAAAGACGGGTGGAACGATTCAGAAAAGTACTGGGGATTAACCAAGAATACCTAGTAAAATAATACAAAAACGAGACAACAATAACAAAAGAAATACCAAGTAAAAGTATATTGATACTATTTTTCTGAACACGAGGAAGATTTTCTTCATAAGAAAAAATTAACAAAACCAAAGGAGCAATACTAATAGTCAAAAAAGTAAACCATGATTTAGCATAGCCGTGTAAGCCAGACCCATTAACCCATAATGATACTAACGAAATAACCAAAAAACACAGATCAAATAATACTAAATGAAATACTTCAGATGAAATTTTTTTAGGTTTATATAGAAAAATAACGGCTGAAAAAATCCACAAAATGGAAATTGCAAAATATTTTGCTGCATACGTGGCAATTGAGTCAAAAATAAAAATACCTTGCAATGGCATCAAAAAGATAAATATCATAAGAATATTAACACAGATCTTGTGCATCACAAATTACCCCTTCACCTTTACCGCAACAAAATGCATCACCCCGTTAAAAATTCGTATAACATAATCGTATAGCTTATGATAAACCCTCATATACCTAGAATATTTTATATCAACATCATAGCCTAATACCAATAAAGTATTTCCAGCTTCATTTTCAAAAACTTCCAACTCCTTTTTTGTTAACATATTTTTATATCTTGCTATAGAATTAGTGCTAATTGGTCTCTCTACATTCTTATGACGCTTAAATCGAGTCAACTTTTTTGCCGATGATGTCTTGTAAAACATCAGCATCTTCTCATCAAATTCTATGTCTAAAAAATTAACAACATCCTTTAATGTATCCTCAGGTGCCGAAACCAGTTTCTCATACTGTAATGTGAAAAAACGTTCCGGCCCCAGCGACAACTCTCCAAGAAGGCCGTTCAGCACCCGATAATTCCATTCTTCCGCAACCATAAGCGGCGTTCGACCGCCCCAAAAAGGCTCTTTCTTCACCGAGGCGGCCACGTCCCTGCCATCCCGCACAATATTGATAAACTTGGCGTTTGGATAAAGAAAATTAAGATACTGCAATGAGTTAATGTACCTGGGTGTCTTATCCCCCCAATATTTCAAACTGCTTACATCGCCTTCTGCCATGGCTAAAATAACGGCACGAATCACTTCGGCATAATCGGGATCTTCGGTCAGAAAATTTAATATTTTCTGAGAGTCAGGCACTGTCTCCCATTTAGATTTTTTACGTAGAATCAGCAAGATATCTTGCAATAGACGCATAAGATTTCGCCGCTGCGCCAAACATCCATATTTTTCCAGATTCGCACCTATATAGGGGATAAATACTGTCTCTTCAGGAACAAAAATTTTTGGATGAGAATTAAGAATAAGACGCAACAGGGATGTGCCAGAGCGATAACATCCAAAGATAAATAATGGAGCCAAGTCTTCATGAATCATCTATAACCACCCAATTATTAAAAGTTCATGTCTCAAGCCTAGCCCTCATCCTCTTACACTCCGAAAAACAAGATGCAGCCTGCTACCTGGATACACAGCAAAAGGAAGGGGGTCACACCTAACTCCACCTGACACGAGGCAGAATCTTCTTTATGTCAATATGATCTTTATATTCCATAACTTGCTTGATCATGGAATGGATAACATCATCTGTCATAAAATGGGGCTGAAGCCCAAGATCAATCAATCCTGAATGCGCGGCATTATAATAATGCTCTTCTTTTTCCTTACGCGGATTCGCGATGGACTGAATCTGCACCTTAAGCCCCATCTGGTTGCCGACCCTGGCTATTCTTTGCGCCAGCTCGTTGACTGAAAACTGTTCAGTAAACTGATTGAGGATTCGCAATTCGCCTTTTTCCACCGGAGAATCCAAGGCCAGCGTCACACACTGCAGGGTATCTTTCAGATTCAAGTATCCACGAGTCTGCCCACCCTTGCCATAGACAGTCAAAGGAACACCAGCGACAGCCTGTACCAAAAATCGGTTAACTACAGTACCAAAAATATCATCGTAATTAAAATGGGGACGCAAGCGGACGTCTAGGTCGGCCTCATCGGTGGAAAGACCATACACAGGACCCTGCATCAGATCTGTCACCCTCAGGCCATACAGCCTGACATAAAACCATAGCAGATCCGTATCCAGAATCTTGGTGGTATGGTAAAGACTGCCTGCCTGACGGGGATAAAGAAATCTTTCTTTTCTTCCCTTATGTTCGACATCCAGCCATCCTTCCTCAATATCAATGTTCGGCGTCCCATACTCGCCCATGGTACCAAGTTTGATAATGTGGCAATCAGGCACGTGTTCAAGTACAGCCCATATCAGATTGAATGTTACGCCTAGGTTGTTGTTTAACGTCAGACGCGCCTCGTTAAAACCACTCATCGAGTAGGGAGCGCTCGGCTGCTCAGCATAGTGAACAACTGCATCAGGAAGAAAATCCCTTACAACCTGCTCCATGGTGCGATAATCGGCACAGTCTCCAATTTTCACCAAAACTTCCCTATCAGTCAGTGCCTTGAATATTTCTGCCCTTCCATTCAAATTAGGCACAGGTACCAGAGCCTCGGATGAAGTCATCCTGGATATATTCCTGCGCAGATAATTATCCACGACGTAGACTTCATGACCTTTTGCAGCCAAATTCATAGCCGTTGGCCAACCGAGGTAGCCATCACCTCCCAAGATAAGCACCTTCATAATCCTTCTGCCAGTAACAGATTATTCTTAAACAGGTATTCTTTTAATTGTTCCACATCCAGTACGGGTTGGATGGAGGAATTATACGGTGCTTCAATCCCGACTTTGCCCATTCCTGGATACTCATGCCTGATTGACTCATATACAGACTTGAATGCAGGAAGAACAACAAAATAGTTATCCAACTCCAGTGTTCGCCGTGTCTCCTCCTCGTTCATCAATTCTTCATAGAGTTTTTCACCAGGTTTAGTGCCAATGATCCTGATCTCGATATCACGATTACTGCCTGATAGCAACTCGATCATTGCTCTGGCGAGATCCAGGATGCGTATGGCGGGCATTTTAGTGACAAAAACCTCTCCACCACAAGCCATGAAGACAGAATTAAGAACCAGAGAAACAGCATTTTCCACAGTCATAACAAAACGGGTCATGCCGGAATCCGTCAAGGTAACCGGTCCACCCTCCTCAATCTGTTTTCGGAAAATAGGAATCACCGATCCTCTCGACCCCAGTACATTGCCAAAACGTACCGAGGCAAAAATAGGATCACTCCTGTGCCGATGAGCATTCGCTGCGGTCATAAGACGTTCCCCCATCAGCTTGGTGGTTCCCATCACGTTGGTTGGATTCACTGCCTTGTCAGAGGAGGTAAAAATAACTCTATCTACACCGTTTGCAGTAGCAGCATCAATAACATTTTGTGTGCCGAGAATATTGGTCAAAACAGGATCTCTCGGAGTTTTTTCACATAAAATAACATGCTTCAATGCTGCAGCATGTAAAATAATATTGGCCCCCTGGGTCTTCCTCATCAATTTATCCTTGTCCCTCAGGTCCCCCAGGTAAAGATGCACATTTTTGCATCCCTGATATTTATTACTCAGGAAAAATAACTCGGTCTCGTTATTATCAATCCCTATAATTTCAAGAGCTTCCCGAAGAACAAGCTGCCGAAGCAACTCTTTTCCAATTGTACCGCATACGCCAGTAATGAGAACACGCTGACTACTCCATTTATTCATAATAAGTTACCTCATTATTCTCCTTAATAGCTCCAGATAGACTGAATAACGCTATCATAACCATTCCGAGGTGCCCCCCTCCTGTTCAGAGATGATCATCAGGCAGGACGGGAGCAACAAGAATGCCTGTGAGCGTAATGCCGCCAAAAGGTACCTGGATGATTTTCACTGGGAGCACCCGTCCCTCAAGACCATTGTCATCGAAGATAGCGTGAGTTCCAACGCACCCCATATTCGGGAGTTACAGCGTCACGATCTCCGCTACATTCCAGGCACCAAACAGGATGATCATCAGTACCTTTTTCAGACGGTTGACGAAACGGTGGCAGATATGATAACAACGCAGTTTCAGATATATAACCCAGACGAAAAAGACCTGTACCACTGTATCCTTTTCCTCACAACAACGCTCCCTTGAACACTGGCTTTTACCCACAACTCTCCCTGAACGTTATCCTGCCCCCGATGGGGTAGTGGTTAACCGAAGAACTTCCAGGCACCGCTCAGCCAGTCAAGGGCCACCAGACCACGCCAGCTGGTTGTTGTCCCGGGTGGGCCTCAAGAAGATTGGGGCATATATCCGTCAAGGCGGGCTATCATGACCATGGCCTCGCCCAAGGTGGGGGATCCGCCGGAGAGGCATTGTTATCGATGTGGGCGGTCAAGGCCTTCCACTCTGTCTCTTCCAGCAGCTCGGTGCAGGGCCAATCCGGTATCTCGCGGCCCTGCTTGGTCAGAAAGTAAACCCGCCAGGCCACGATCATATCCAGGGCCAGGCATGATTTGATCGCGTCACCATGACGTAGAAGACGATCCTCGATCCGGCAGCCACTCTTGAGCGTACGATGATAAACCTCGATTCCCCAGCGGACACCGTACCAGTTCAACCGTTCGCAGGCCTCTTCGAAACTCTCCACGGCCACCGTGGTCAACAACAGCCATTCGAGACGCCTGCCACGGGCAGGTTTCTTCCGCTCACGGGCCGAAACCGCCCACAGGGTAACGGGATCAGAGCCTGTTTTGCTTTTCGGCGGAGCAAGGGTTAGCTGATCGAAACGGATATCCAGCCGGGCAACCCGCGCCTTGCGCCCGGCTTTGGCCGGAACACGAACTTCCTGTATGCCGGCAAGGGGGCAATCTGATATGTGTGTCCAGAGATTCTCCTCGCTGTCGGCCAGGGACTGGGCATGCTGAACCCGGACGAGCAGGTCGGGGCTTGCCGGTTGTTGTGTCTCCAGAAACAGTTCATAGTAATCGGCCTCCCGGTCCCCGACACTGACGATTTTTTTGCCCGGGCAGGTCTGCTGCAATGTCCTGGCGGCACCAAGGCTGTGCAGCCACTTGATGCCTTCGGGGACCTTGCGGAATTCTTTCTTTTTTCTGGCCCAGGCCTGGACATCGATCAGGCCAAGGGGAACCCCCTGGTCGGTGAAGGCCATGGTATCGTGCACCAGCAGTCCCTGGGTCTTCTTGGCATCGATGGGTCCCAGCCCCTGGGCGCTGCGGATAGCGTTATAGTTCAGGGAGGTCGTGTCCTGAACGGCCAGGACAACGCCCTTGTGCTTTCTGACCCGCTCTGTGGTGGAGTGGTAATGTCCCTGAAGAATCGATGCCATATCAACCCGTTGGTTACGGAAGAACCGATATGCCCCTTTCAGGGCCGCTTCTCCCCTGCATGCCTGGTGAAGCAGAGCTTGGGGGTTGGCATAAAATTCACGGCACAACCTGATTGCCCGGCGGTGCAGTCGTTTGTCACCCAGCCCGGTATTGGCGAGTTCCGCTTCGATCCAGTCCCTGGGCGGAGTCGGCTCTCTGCCCCCGAGGCGACTGCGCCAGTCAGCGGTCAAGGGCAGGACAAAGATCTCTTTGGGGGAGAGATCGTCATTGTTGTCCCTTCGTCCCCGGCCGCTGGTGCGCCCGATGTGCCGCCAGTTGGCGGCCAGGTAACATGTTCCCCTGTGGTGTACAGGATCCACAAAGGTCTCGATCAGCACCGGTCTCTGGCCATAGGTCGCCTGCCAGTCACGGCATACCGTCTTGACGGCCCTGGCCAGCAGAAACGAGGCCAGGTTCGGGACCCGTACCTGGGGCAGAATCAAGAACCTGCTGTTGTTGATCACCAGACCGAGGTGGCGGTCCCGGGTATTGTCATCCCAGCCGATCCATCGCTCCCGGTCCCGCAGCCGGTAGGCAGCGCTGCTGAACCCGATCGCTCCGAGGATACCATGATTGCTCTCGATAATATACTGAATACGTGCTCCGCACAATGGTCCGGAACCATGGGGATGAAACGATTCCATCAGTCTCTCCCACAGGTGCCGTTTGTCGCGGTTCCCATCAACCATGGTCAGGCGTACTGTGCCCAGATCCTGAAGGCTTCCGCTGAATGCGGGCCGGTGGTAGGGCTGGACCGGTTGTCTTTCTCCGGACCCGTTCCATCGCTCTGTACGTGGTCGAGGCAGGGTAATCAGGCCATATCTTTCCAGCTTCCTCAGGGCCAGGGAGCATGAAGCCGTGGCAGGCAGGCCCCTGCCTGTCCACCAGTCCAGGCGTTGGCAGACCTCCACTGCAAGCTGGTGGCGGGACAACTCAGGCCGGGTGGCGATGGTTGTCTTTATCCACTCAATGGTGGCATGATTGAATCGTTCGAGGCTGCGTGGCATGGTCGGCCACTACCATGCCACAGACCGTTGGTTGTGTCCAGGGAATTTTGTGTCGTGGTGTCACGATTAGGACATAATCGTGTAACTCACAAAGATATGATTATTGGAAAAGAAAAAACGGAAGAAAAGGCAGGTAATAGAAAATAGCAAGGAACAATCTGACCGACAGAAGGCTACCCGAACCGAGGTGTTACAGGTACTATTTCAAACGATTACTTTGCGCTATAGAGAGCCTCAGCAGACGAACACACTCAAAACCGGAGGCAGCTATACAAGCCCCAGCGTCAATGGCAGAGTAAGTACCCCAAAACCATTGCTGGCGTTCCCTGTGATCAGCTTCCGGGCCACTGACCTGTCCGCCAATCACAGGGATACCCCCTGCATTTCAGAAGGCAAGATAGAGATTCAGAACTGTCGGATAGGTTGCCCCAGAAGCCAAGTCAGTATAAATTTTGATGGGCTTCGAAAGGCTACCGGCCGTCAGGGCTGTGGCCAGACTCCTGTCAACCTCGGTCTCCAGCTTAAACCACTTGTTTTTGAAGGCACCAGCGGTATCCGTCAGCCTGAGATATGCTGTTGCCGTACCGCCGCCAAGATCCTGTCCAACCTCTTTGAGGTTGCAGACATACCATTTTGGCGCGGCAAAGGCGCTGCCTACTCCTACCAAGTAGAATAGAAGGGAAAAGACGACCAGTGCTATCTTTTTTGATTTCATAGAAAACCTCCTCGTTTTCATAACTTTATTTGCCCCAGCACTCGGTGAGTTGTTCCCGGGATGCTATCCTCTCCAACCAGATTTTCCCGGAAACCCAAACCCTGATTGACTCGTAAAAAGTCCGATCCGACCACGCTTGACACAACCAATAGTGCCTGTTGCCTGGTAACAACCGTGCACATATAGTGTTGTCAATGATACTGGAAGACTTTTTACGGGACCATCAAACCCTGATTACTAAATTATAAAATAGCGCTACCGATTATCGGCAGCACTCTGCAAAGGTGGTAATATTGGCTTCACCGCTTCAGCGTGAACAACCAGCCGGCCTACAGTGCCCTTTATCACGTCTCTCCGCCGAATTCCCGGTGTAACCTCCAGGTCCATGGGATCAACATCAGGTCCATATGCCGGGCCATCAACCACGTCCATACGACGTATCCCGGGAGTCACGTCCAGTTCATTGCCTGTTGTGGTGCCTTTTACTGTGGCAACTGCAAACTTTCTCGAAGAATCTTTTCCAACTGCACGGACTATGATTTGCTTGCGCTTCTCGTCGACCGTCAGAAAAATACTGCGCCCCTTTAATGCCCTCCGGAAAAACGCATCAACCGGCACATTAACGAACTTACCAGATATTGAAACCTTTTTCCAATCCTCCAAAATCACAATATTGTAACCAGTCTGATGAGCAATGCGCCTCACCACTTGCCCCAAGGGCTCGTTCGCCACATCCAGGTTCACCACGCCAACATTTTCAGCGGCATTGCACTGCGGAGAATATCCAATGAAAAAACAGCTAAATAAAACTAATATCGAGACAGCTAATTTCATTACGCCCCAGATCGGATACAACCGAAAACTTTTTCAACCGGCCCCAATGAAGCAAGGTAGATTGACCGCACCCAAGAACCTGCAAAACATAGGCCAAGAAATACGAGAATTAATATGTCCAACAATGACCATGGTGACAGGATCCAGCCCCATGAAAAACACAGCTATGTGGCGAAAAAACTAGTCGACCATGACGGTGGCCATACAGGAATCGATCAGCACCAGCTTCTTCTCCACATCTCTCGCCAGGCCATACGGGCGCTGATAAGGGAGGACACATCCTGGTGAAATTTCCTGGCCAGGCGCGCCCCTGCAAACCAGACCACCACCGTCCCGTCTCCGATATCCGGTATGGAACACCTCAAAACAAAAGATTGTGCTCCCTGGGACAGGTTAAGCCTGCTCCCCGGTAGGGGCGGGGATCTCCCTCAATTGAAATAAATATTATTCCGACAACATGCCTTCATGTAATTCGGGAAACGAGCAGGTAATCACACTACCGGGGAATCCCCCAGCCTGACATGTCGTCTGCGCAGTTCAAGACGTATCCCGTATCCGACCAGGGGCCAGGGGCCGCGGTCACTCTATCAAACCACATTGTGCCTTTACGACCGCACGAAGCGGTTTCCCCCTCATGCCTGCAACAATAATGGTCAGGGTACCCCACAACCTACAGACCTTGCAATCATCTACCATTATTGTTGTTGAGAATCCATTATAATACTGCCAAGACGGAAAAACAACGTTCTCTGGTCAGCCAGGAGGCCACATTCAAGGCTATCAACCTCTATGTCCTCAATCCTGGGTAACCCGGAAGACCTCTTCGATGGTGGTTATGCCGGCCAGGATCTTGTTGATGCCGTCTTCGCGCAGGGTGAGCATACCGTTTTCCCTGGCCTGGCGACTGATCTGGCCCGCATCGGATGTCGCCAAAATGAGACTTTTCAGGTCCTGGTCCAGGAGCATGAGCTCGAATATACCCAGGCGGCCACGGTAGCCGGTATTGAGACATTCGGGACAGCCGCTGCCGCGTTGGAGCGGCCTTCCGGCCAGTTGTTCGCGGGTAAGGCCGATGGTGGCGAGTTCCCCGTCCGTGGCCTCGTACTCCTCCCGGCAGTTGTCGCAGATCTTACGCACCAATCGCTGGGCCAGGATGGCATTCACGGAGGAGGTGACCAGGAACGACTCGATGCCCATGTCAATGAGCCGGGTAACTGCGCTGGCTGCGTCGTTCGTGTGCAGGGTGGAAAAGACGAGGTGCCCGGTGAGGGCCGACTGGATCGCGATCTCGGCTGTCTCCAGATCGCGAATTTCGCCGATGAGGATCACATCCGGGTCCTGGCGGACAATGGTGCGCAGGCCGTTGGCAAAGGTCAGGTTGATCTTGGCATTGACCTGCATCTGGCTGATGCCGTCGATCTGGTACTCAATGGGATCCTCCACCGTGATAATATTGATATCAGGCCTGTTGATCTCGCTGAGGGCACTGTACAGGGTGGTGGTCTTGCCTGAGCCGGTGGGGCCGGTCACAAGGATGATACCGTGCGAGGCCTTGATCAGGTCGTTGAAGATCGCCAGGTCACGATCCGACATGCCGATATCGGTCAGGCTCAGGAGAACGCTTGACTTGTCGAGAAGCCGCATGACCACCCGCTCGCCAAAGGCCGTGGGCAGGGTGGAGACCCGCAGGTCAACGTTCTTGTCCGCGATGCGGATCTCGATGCGGCCGTCCTGGGGCAGCCGCCGCTCGGCGATATCCATCCTGGCCATGATCTTGATCCGCGAGATCAGCTTGCCCTGGGCGTGTTTGGGTGCAGAGTACATGTCATAGAGGATGCCATCCACCCGCTTGCGGATCTTGACCCGGTCCTTGCACGACTCGATGTGGATATCACTGGCATTGTCGCGCACCGCCTGCGAGAGCATCAGGTTGACCAGCTTGATCACCGGCGCGTCACTGGTATCATCGAGCAGGTCGGCGGTCTCCTCGATCTCCGAGATGATGGACTCCGGATCCTCCTCGTCGATATCCTGCATGACCTGGTCGGCGTCGTCCCGGCTGAGATCATAGGCCGTATTGATGGCGACAAAGATCTCGTTCTGCGGTACCAGGATCTGGCGCATTCCCTCCCAGTGCAGGATCCGCTGCAGGTCATCGAGCTGCTGCAGGTGAAAGGGTTCGGCCATGGCGATGTAGGACTCCTGCCGTGTGGCCACGGGAATCATCCTGAATTTCTTCAGAAACTGTATTGGCACCCGCTCAGTGAAAAACGGATCGATCTCGGCCGGCAGGCTGTAACGGATCTCCAGGCCGCACTGCTGGCTGCGGGCCCTGAGCAGGTCGTCCTCGCTGATCTTCTTCTGCTGGACAAGTATCTCCCCCAACCGGCCCCCCTTTTCCTGCTGGACAAGCAGGGCCTCTTCCAAGGCCTCGGGGGACAGGCCGAAGGAGTCGACCAGGATAGTACCAAGGGATTTCATATCCTACCTGCCCTTCTTCCCGGCCTGGCCCGATTTTCCGGATCCCCCCTGCTCGAGATGGCGCAGGTTCTCCCGGGCCAGTTCCCGCAGGGAATCGCTGGCCGCCTGGCCTTCACCGCCCTTGCCGCCCTTTTTCGGTCCCAGTTCGAGCACCTTCTGGTACAGGGACCTGGCCCGCGCCCTGTCACCCTCGTGTTCATAGACCACGCCCAGGTTGATCAGGGCATAGGGGTTGTTCGGATCGATCTTCAGTGCCTGCTCAAAGTACTCCTTGGCCCGGCCATACTCCTTTTTTTCCAGGTTGGCAGAGCCGATATCGGTCAGGGCCATGGCATGTTCCGGATTGGGCCGGCGATGAAAAAAACGGTCCGGGATATTGCTGGACCCCTTCTGGACCTTTTCCATCACGTCGCGCTTGCGATAATAGATCCTGGCGATCTCGGCCGGATTCTCGACAATATGCGGGGTAATGAAGATAAACAGGTTGGTCTTCTCCTTGGAATTCGTGTGGGTCTTGAACAACCAGCCGAGAAGCGGGATATCGCCCAGCAGGGGCACCTTGTACTCGCCGCTGGACGTGTCCTGCCCGATCATGCCGCCGATGACCACGGTCTCCTCGTTGTGGACCACCACCGTGGTCTGGGCACTGCGCTTGAACGTGGTCGGATGCCCACTCAGGTCGTTGGGGTTCTTGAGCTTGATCACCTCCACCGAGATATCCAGCCGCACCAGGTCCGACTGGTTGATCTGCGGCGTGATGTCCAAGGTGGTGGCCACGTCCTTGTACTCGTAGCTGGTATAGTCCTGCTGGGCCGCGGTGGTGTTCTTGCTCGTGATATAGGGCACGTTCTCGCCCACCTTGATCTCGGCCTTCTTGTTATCCGTGGTCAGGATCTGCGGCGTGGCAATGATGTTGACGTCAGAGTCGTTGCGGTAGGCCCGCATCACGGCACCCAGGTTGGGAAAGTAGACATTGCCGATCTTGACCCCCTGCTTCATGACACCGAAGGTGAACCCGGCCGGCAGCACCGGCGGACTGGCCTTGAGGCCGTTGAGCACGTTGTACTGGTTGGGCTCGGGATTCCCGGAAAAACCGGTAAACATCTGGCCGGTCTCGTCGGCAAAGTTGCCGGCCCCGCCCCACTGTACACCGATCTCGAACGACTTGTTGACGTGCACCTCCATGATCAGCGCCTCCATGTAGACCATGCGGCGCGGAATATCGAGCTTCTTGATCACCCCCTCCAGCACCTGGTACTCCTCGCGCGGGGCGGTGATGATGAGCGAGTTGGTCTCGGCATCCGCCATCACCTTGACATCCCGCGAGATGGGCGGCGCCCTGCCCTTGACCTTGCCCTGCTTGTCCGGCAGGTTGGTCAGCACCTTGACCAGTTCCTCGGCATTGGCGTTCTGCAGGTAGTAGACATGGATCCTGCCCTCGCCCCGGGGCATCTCCACGTCAAGCTGTTTCAGGAGATTCCGTACCTTGCGGATATAGGACTTGGGGGCAAAAACGATCAGCGAGTTGGTCCGGTCATAGGGAATGATCCTGATCACCTCGCGCCGCGCGTCCTTCTTGGCCACCCGCAGGAAGAGCCGTCCCACCGACTTGGCCACATTGGTGGCCGAGGCGTACTTCAGCGGCATGATCACCAGTTCCTCCCCGATGGACGGTACGTCCACCGCCTTGATGATCTCCTGCAACCGCTTGATATTGGAGAGAACGTCGGTGATGATCAGGATACCCGACTCGGGGTGGGCGATGACCACGCTGGTCTTGGAGACCAGGGGCGCCAGCAGCTTTTTGAGCTCAACGGGATTGGAATGGGCCAGGGGTATGATCTGGGTGACGACCTTGTCCTCGGGATAGGTCTTTTCGCCCTTCAGGATGGTGGCAATGCTCTTGGACCGGGCCTTGACCGCAGGCACGATCTTGATGATCGAACCGGCCGGAACCGTGGTGAAACCATTCACCTCGAGCACGGACTCGAAGACCCGGTAGGCGTCTTCCTCGGAGATCCTGGTCGGCGAGATGATGGTGACCTTGCCCTTCACCGCCCGGTCAACCACGAAGTTCTTTCCGGTCAGTTCACTGATATACTTGATAAAGAGGTTGATATCGACATCATTGAAATCAATGGTCACATACCTGCCGGAGGGACTCTTTTTCCCTGCCGCGGCCGCGTGCGCTCCCGGGACGGCAGCAACGAGCACCCAGCAGAGCAGGCACACCAGCAGCACGGCCGCCCGCGGCCGGGCGTTATGGTCGTTGGTATTGAGCAGCTTCATCTTCTCCTGTTCCCTGTTCCCCGCCGGCCCCGGCCTGCCCGGCCCCTGCCGCACCCGCTGTCACATCATCCACCGAAGGCAGAATCTCGGCAGGAAGGGGTTCCACCGGTTCACGTATCTCGCGGGCCCGGTCCTTGCGAAAGGTGATTCGCCGGTGCGGCCTGACCACCGGGATATCCTTTCTCTCCCTGGACGTGGACGGATCGCGCTGCTGGACAGGAGGCCTGTACACAGGAGGCACAAAGGAAGGCAAGCCGCTCTCCCTGCCTGTCCCGCCCTTACGCTCCTTGAGCAGCAATACTTCGTCGCGGCCGTTCACCTCGAGAATGACCCGTCCCCGTTCAACCTTCTTGATCAGTGCCCCCTGGACCACGTCTCCAATCTGGTAAATATCCTGCCGTTTCTTCTTTTCGTCAACAATTATCGCCCGTGCATCCCGGTCACTGCCGGTCACCGTTCCCACCAGGGCCAGTTTCAGGCTGGTCTCGGCCAGGTCTTCCGGCTTCTGCCCTTCCGCGGTCCCCTTTTTTTTCAGATCCAGCCGGGCCTGGAAGATGTTCCGCCTGACAATCACCTGGTAATCCGGCCGCTTGCCGGGTCGCCGGACCTGCTTCGGCCCGCCGCCGGCCACCGGGACCGCCTTGTTCGCGGTGCCGGCCATCTCGCTCTGCAACCGCCCCTCCAGGCGACCGTACATGAAACGTACCCCGCCATAGGCCAGGAGAGTAAGCAGGGAAAGTATCACCAGGCTGCGCCACACGGCTATCGCTCCTCCCCGGGCAGGTTACGGCCCATTGCCCCGGCAAGAGCCGGAAAGAGGATGCCGGGTTCGGCCAGGGTACCGCTGACCGTAAAGGCCAGGGCGCCCTTTTTCAGCCGCGAGCGAACCAGGCGGGACATGGTGTTGCTGCCGAGGCGGGCAAACAGCTCCGGCCGCGGCCGCACCGTGCCCTGGACCCGGATGGCGCTGGCGGCCAGGTCCCGGCCCGGGACCAGCGAACCGTGAAAATCACCGCGCAACAGCCGGGACTCCACCCTTCCCTTCTCCAGCCTGACCTTTCCCCGATCCATGACAACCGAGGTGCCGATGCGGCCAAAGGGCAGGCGGTCAAGCCCCAGGACCGGCCTTCTGAACGCCAGCTCTCCCTGTTCCAGCAGCAGGTCGGCCTGCATCCTGCCCTGGCGGGGATTGTCCGGGTCGATCCGGCCATGGAAGGTCCCGGAGAGGGTACCCCTCATTTTCCTGCCCAGCCCTGCCTGCAGCCCCTTGAGCTGCTCCAGCCTGATACCCCGCACCTGTCCCTGCACTTCCACTCTGCCCGCACCCCGCGGCGCCAGCTTCGCATCCACACTGCCCGAGGCCAGGCCAACGTGCAGCAGGCCCCGCACCTGCCGATTGTGGAGCATGGCCATCACGTCCGGGCCCATGGAGACGCGGGAGAGTGTCAGCAGGGTCCCTTTCGGCCCCTGTCCCCTGCTGATCCTGACATCGGACAGGACCAGGCGGCCCGGCAACGCGAGCCCGAGCTGACCGATCCGCCACTCCAGTCCGGGCGTGGCCCTGTGCAGGCGGAACCGCAGCCAGTCCCGCACCGTGTTTGCCGGGAAGAGGTACCAGAGGAGCATGGCTGTCACCGCGAGGGTGTAGAGCGCATACGCCAGGGTCATACCCGTGATTTTCGCCAGCCGGCCGACCATGCCCCTCACCTAGTGCCCATCCCCGGTCATCCGGTCGATACTGATCACCTGCAGGATCACGTCCAGTGTCGCCTTTTCCTTCTTGTTTTCCTGGATGGCGATCCGCCGCACCGCCACCAGTTTTTCCGGCGCCTCGATCCGCTCCAGAAAGCTCACCAGCTGCTTGAGACTGATGGCCTTGAACTTCATCTCCACCGTGGTCTGCCGGACAGCGTCGTCACCCTGCACCGAGGAAGGCTTCATATAGGCGATATTCTGCTTGATACCCGTTGCGCTGGCCATCTTCTCCAGGAAGGAAAACAGGCTGAAGTTCCTGTCCCTGCGGGCAAGCTGCCGGCTGAGGCTGCTGTTCTGCCGATGCAGTTTCCTGAACCGCTCCTGCATCTGCCGCATCTCGACCAGGGCCTGTTCCCGGACCTGGATCCCGTGTTCCAGGCGCTGCCGCCTGTCCAGCAGCGGGAAGAGGACAAACTGCAACAGCACGAACAGCAGCAGCGCCGCAACACCCGCGGCCAGGGCAGCGCGGTCTCTCCGGCTCAGATCCATCAGGACGCCCCCCCAAGCTGCAGCCGGATCTCGAACCGGATCTCGCCCTTTTTCTTGCCGGCCGTGGCAGAGACGATCTTTACCTCGCGGTACAGGGGTGAGGCGACAAGCCGGTTCTTGATGGTATCGACATTGTTGAAGGTGTCCGTGGTTCCCTTTATCTGAACCGACGCGTCGTCAATGACCAGCCGGGAGACATGGATGGTGACCGACTTGGGAACCCGCGCCGAGATATCGGCCAGGATATCAAGGATCCGTTTCCTGCCGGTGAAGAGCGGCAGGGAGACGCGGGGAGCCTGCATCTGCCGGAGATTGGCCTTCATCTGTGCCAGGGGATCGATGATGCGCGTGGCGCCGGGGAAGGACTGCCGGTAGAGCGAGCGCATCTGCGCCCCCAGTTCCTGGTAGCGGGCATCGAGACCGCGACAGTCCGCCCAGAGCCAGCCCAGCCACCCCGCAGCCAGCAGGCCGGACAGGACAAGAGCGGCAACAATGCGCCGGCGGCTGGAAAAAAGACCGTGGGCAGCCGCGAATTCCCCCTGCCGGAAATCCACGCTCGCCCTGCGCTCGAGGCCGGACAGGGCCAGGGCCAGGGCACGGTCGAACAGGCCGGACCGCCAGGGGACCTCGCCACCGGGATCCTGCAGGTCCTCGGCCCGGCGCAGGTCCAGGAGCGTAATCTCCCGGCCAAAGGCCTCGCCCACCAGCCGGACAACCTCCGGTGCGGTGGCAAGCGCTCCGGAGAGCAAGACCCGGTCAGGTTCCGTATCTCCGCCCACCTCCATGCGGAAGAAATCCTGGCTCCGCTGCACCTCCCGGCGAATGGCACGGATGCAGTCCGCGGCCTGCTGCCTGTCAGTAATGCGCACCTCCAGGTCCTGCAGGGCAAAGGGGGGCCGGGTGAACATCTCCTCGGGATAGGGAAGCCGCCTGAGAAAGACCGGCCGCCCGGCGCGACAGATGGCCATGGACAGCGAATGGAGGCCGGCATGAAGAAGAAGTATCTCTTCCCCGCCCTCCCTGCCGGCCGCCTGCCCGGCCAGGGCCAGCATGGCCGGGACCACCCGCCGCGGTTCGATGCCCGCGGCGGCAAGGAGATCAAGCCTCTCTGCAAGGATCCGCTTCTCCAGGCAGAATACCAGCAGGTTGCTGCCGGCATCGTCCCCACCGGTCCGCAGGTACTCCACCACCTGCTCCCCGACCGGCACGACAAGCTGGTCCTCCAGTTCAAAGGGAAGGATCTGGCTGATCCGGCGCCGATCCCTGAACGGCAGGGCCAGGTTGCGCAGGCTCAGGTCTGCCAGGGAAAGGCCACAGACACAGGTGCCGCCTTGCCAGCCAACCTGATCAAGGAGCCGGGCCAGGTCATCTCCGGTCCATTCCCCCTCGCCGGCCACCACGACGCCCCGTGCCAGGATCCGACGCTCCCCCCGTCCCTGCCCGAGCATCACCGCGCTCAGGAGTTCGTCGCTTATGTCAAGGCCAAGGATCTTCTGCGCCATGTCGCCATCAGGGGACGTCTGTTATCGATAAACCAGCATGGCTGGACCAGGTTTTCAGCTCACAGCCACAACAAACCATGAAAATACCGCCGCCCCCCTCACCACGGGCAACCATTCTCGGCTCCTCCGGCATGGCTGGACCAGGTTTTCAGCCCACAGCCACAACAAACCATGAAAACAGAGAAAGAGCGAGGCAACTGCCCATGAACCCGCCGCAGGCGCAAACTCGCCTGGTTTCTGTCCCCGGGCTTCTGTCTTCCGGCTAGCGTACCGACCAGGAGACCAGGGTCTGCTCCTCGTTGTCCTGGCGGTGCAGCACACCCTGTCCAGTCCGCTGCATCCGGCCGATGGCCGCGGTGACAGTGATCCGGAACCAGGAACTGGAAGAGGTGATCAACTGCCGGTCCAGGACGATGTCACCGGGAAATCCGTCCACCCGGCGATACCAGTCGGGACGTGCCAGCAGATCCTGGTTGTCCTCGTCCTGCCGGAACTCGATCAGCTTCTGCACGTCCTCTGCATCCAGGTTGTCGGCCAGGGCCTGCAGCACCGGCGCCGGGGCGGTATTGATATTGATCCTGCCATCCCGACCCGCCGTGGTCAGGTAGCCGATGATCCCCTGGTGCCTGCCATCGCCGTAGAGGAGTTTTCTCGAAAACCCCTTGACCAGCAGGAGTTCCTCGGGATAGAGAACCGGACCGTTCCGGCACTTGTAAGGAGTGGCAAGCCCTTCGTAATAGCCGCTTTCAGCGCCATGATCCCGCTCCTCGTCATCGGCGTCCAGCCAGTCGCTGAGGGCATCGACCAGGGCCAGGGCCTCGTCCTCGTCCCTGACCGCGAACCGGCCCGAGGTCAGGAACCGCAGCCATACCTTCCGCTGCCGCTTCTCGAAATCTTGTATCTGCCGGCTGCCCCCGGCCGGATCCTGCCGCCGCAGCTCTTTTCTCTCGCTATCGGAGAGGACCAGGGCATTGATCTGCAGGAGCCCGCCCAGGTCCCTGACCTTCACCCGCAGCCGGTTGCCGGGGAACAGGCCGGAGATCCCCTGCCCGAGCGTGCCCCAGGCATCGCGGCTGGTGTCAAACCTGTTCTGCCGCTGATCGGCCAGCAGGGCCGCCCTGGCCAGGTTGAGGCCGGAAAGCAGCATACCGTCCAGGCTCACCGCGTCGCGCTGGTTGACGCCGCCCTGCATCTGCAGGTCCACGGAGTTGGTCAGCCGGACCGTCACCGCGACCAGAAACGCGATGGTGAGCAGGGCCAGCAGCAGGGCCACGCCCGAGCGGTCAGCGAGTATTTGCCGCAGTCTTTTCGGCATGGATCACTCCTGCCGGCAGCAGGACAGTGGTTGAAAAACTCAGCGAGGTCTCCTCCTTCCGGTCGAGCCAGAACTCGAGCCGGCAGGTGACCGCGGCCGGCAGCCGCCGCTCCCTGTCCGGCTCGCCGGCGACCTTCCTGGTATCCCACTGCGCATGTTCCTGCCCCTTCCGGTCGATATAGGTAAAACGCACCGAGCGGAGTCGGTCACAGAGCAGGAACCAGTCCGTGGCCGGCACCTCCTGCCCGCTCTTGCCGCCGGGCCGGTAGAGCCGGTCACTGCGCAGCAGCACCAGCATGCCATCCCTGTCCCGGTCAGGGACGATCCTGTACCGGATAAGCCCCATTCCCGGCAACTGTTTCTCCGGGACAAAGACCACGTGCGCCATGGATGCGAACCGCAGCAGCTCCCGCCGCGTCTCACCCTCTTCCTGGCCGGTGCCGGTGAAATCCACGTCATCGGCCAGCACCGCGGAGCCCAGGTCGTCACTGATCCGCTGCATGGCGATGCGGGCCCGGTAATAGATATCGCCCTGCTCCTCGGTGGCGTCAATGACCTGCATGGAGCCGGACAGGGCCACCGCGATCATGGAGACCACCAGGGCCAGGACCACCATGGCCAGCAGGATCTCGAGCAGGGTAAAGCCGCGGCATCCGCGCACCATGCACAACCCGCCGCCGGACCGCCAGGGCATACGCATCACGGTTTCGCTTCCATCTGCCGCACCAGCACCTGCCGCAGGGTGTACCGCATGTTCGCCTCCCCGGGCAGGGACACGGTGACAGCAACCATCTTGAGCATGCCGGCGCTGTCCGGGATGCCGGTGTCGTCCTCGCCAAGATCGGTGACCGCGACCTGCCAGTGGTAGCCGGAGAATCCGCCGTCAAAGTCCCCCTCCCCGTCTGCCAGGTCATCGAAACTCTCCAGGGTCAGCCCGGTCATCTTCTGGCGGGCCAGCAGGGCGGCGGTGGTATCGAAGCGGGACAGCCCGGCCAGGGAGACGCTCTGGGACTGGGAACCGATCAGGGTGACCAGGGCAATGGCCAGGATCGCCACGGCCACCATGACCTCGAGCAGGGTGAAGCCTCCCTCTGCTGCCACATCCCGGTATCGCATCGCCACTATGCGTGCATCCACGTCACTTACCACCGGATCTGTTCATTCTCCAGGTCAAGATAGCCGGCAAAGAGCCTGCTCACCCCGAGAAACGGCGACAGCATGAGCGTCATCTCCCGGCCATCGGTATCCTGCAGGTGGATCAGGGTCTTGTCCACGTAGCCCTGGCGGCTGAACCGGATCTCCATCCGGCCCGAGGAGCGGGTGCCGCCATGGACCGACATGAAATCGGTCACCCGGATCGAAGCCGGGACCGCCAGCCTGACGGCATGCTTTTCGTCATTGCCGGCCTGCAGGCGGAACATCCGCATGGAGACGTCGTAGACCAGCAGCCTGGACGAATGCGAGGCAACGGCATCCTGCCCGGCCTCGGCCACCAGGCCGGTGAGACGACGGGCTGTGGACTTGAGAGGATCGGTATAGAGGGCGTTGCGGATGTTGGGCACGGCAAGGGAGAACATGATCGCGATAAGGGCCATCACCACCACCAGTTCAAGCAGGGTGAAACCGGCATTCCCCGGATCAGTCGAGCTCCCAGTTGTTGATATCGGCATTTTTCCCCTCGCCGCCCGGCTCGCCGTCAGCCCCGTAGGACATGAGATCGAAATCACCGTGCAGACCGGGTGAGATGTAGACAAAATCATTCCCCCACGGGTCCTTGGGGACCTTGCCTTTTTCAAGATAGCCGCCCTTGCGCCATTTCTTGGCAAGGCGTCCCACCGACGGCGGTTCCACCAGGGCCTGCAGCCCCTGTTCCGTGGTAGGGTACTGGCCGTTGTCGAGCTTGTAGAGCTTCAGGGCCTGTTCGATGGACTGGATCTGGATGGCGGCCTTGGTCCGCCGCGCCTCCTCGGGACGATCCATGATCCTCGGCACGATGAGACCGGCCAGGATCCCCAGGATCACCATGACCACCATGAGTTCGATCAGGGTGAAACCCCGGGTGTCACGAAATATTGCTTTCTTCTTCATTGATACTCTGCTGGATAGATAGGATACCGTAAAAGGCTGCCGCCGGATCACGGGGTTTCGCACCGGAGGGTGCATACCCGCCCCGGGCCGGCCTGTTTTTTCCGCTCCCGCTGTCTCCAGTGCCACCCCGCAGCACGGTGTCGTGGGGCTGGGATGCACCCCGGTGCCCGGGTGCTCGTGCGGCATCGCCCTGCGGCACGGGAGATCCCGCGTCATTTCAGCGTTCTCCCCGGACTCCCGGTTTCTGCCGCCTACCGCCTCCGAAACGTCCGCGGCGAGGCAAGGCACCACCAGGCCGCCACCATGGCGGCGACAACAAGCAGGACCCCGGCCAGGCCGGCCTGCAGGGCGATCCAGGCCGCGCCCACCACCGGCAGGAGCAGGATCCTGGTGACGGCCCGCAGGGCGGGCACGGCGGCAATGTGGTCGGCGATACGCGGCGAATACCTGTAATAGAGGGCGACCAGCATCTTGCCCGGCCCGTTGCCGAGCAGGAATTGATCCCGGAAATCACGCAGGATCCGCACATAGGGATGCAGGATAGAACCAAAGGCCGCCGTGGCAATGAAACAGGAATCCGCGGTCCGGAATCCCAGCTGGTTGCCGTAATGGACCACGCCGCTCTCGGTCTTGGCATAGGCCCGGACATAGAAAAAGGTGCCGGGCCGCAGGTTGTCGAGCACCGAGCTGAAGATGCCGGAGCCGGAGCCGTCACTGGTGGAGCCGCTGGTGACGAACTTGTCATCCAGGGCCGAGAACAGGGGCGGCGTCGCCGGGGTGGTGGCGGCTGTATCCGTCGTGGACTGGGTCTCCGTGATGGTGCTCACCGCGTAGGCATTGGTGACGAGAAAATCACCAATGCTCCGGGCCGTTTTCCGTAGCAGTTTTGACGCCGTGGCCACGGAAAAGCTCACCGTGGCGCTGGCCTGCTCACCCGAATCGGCCCCGGTGCAGGTCACGGTCACCGTGTAGCTGCTGCCTTCACTCAGGCCGGTCAGGGTCGTGGAATGCTCCCGGCCGCCGGTGGTGGTGAAGCTCGTCTGCGGCGCCGCGGTGGCGCCGCTGTCCGAGGTCATGCTGTACTCGCAGGTGGCATCGACGCTGGTGCTGGCGGCAAGCGTGGTCTGGGTGGTGCCCGCCCCCAGGGTCGCGCCGTTGGCCGGGCTGCTGATGCTCACGCCCAGGGAACCGTCCGGGGGGGTGTCGGGATTGCCGGGCGAGACACCTTCCAGGTCGGGATAGGGGGTGGTGCTGAAGACCACGCCCCGCTCGACAATGGTCTCGCCGGTGACGATCTCGCTGGTAACCACGGCCCCGGTCCGGGTGACCTGGGAAACACTGCGGGTGAGCACGGAGCCGTTGAACGGCGTGGCAGTCCCTGTCCCGTCGGCGGACGTTTCCGCGTACCGGGCGATGGCCACGCTGTCGGTCCCGTCCGGGTCGCTGCCCGCGCCGACCGTCACCACCTTGCCGTCGGGCTGGATGGCCAGGGCATAGCTCACGGCGTCACTGGTATCAAAGGCGGTGGTGGTGAGACGCGGCACCAGGCGCGCCGAAGTCTTCTCTTCCTGCAGCAGTGGCAAAGAGGCCATGGAATCGGCCACCCGGAGTTTGCCGATGTGCAGGGTCGTGCCGGTTGCGGCCGGCCCGGACGCAGCGACCGGCTGGTCCGGCGCGGCCGGCGCGGAAGCCGCGGCCCGGTCACGGTCATAGGTGACGAGCAGGAAGCGGTGCCGGCCGTCCTCGGTGGCATAGCCCGATGCCCGGATGGTGTGACCATCTGTACCCACGGCAAAGAGGACATCGTCCTCCGGGCCGGCCGGGCTGACCAGGACGCCGTTCTGCCCGAAATCCGGGTCAGGGCGGCCGTTGGCGGTAAAACCGAACAGGGCGGCGTCGCGCTTTCCCTGCGCCCCCACCGAGCCGGCCACCAGGATCGAACCATCGCCACGGACCAGGAGGCCGTAGCCCTCGCTGGTCATGCCGCTCTCGGCGGTGACCCCGATGCCCTTGCTGCCAAAGGCGGTGTCCAGCTGGCCGTCCGGTGTAAAGCCCGCCACCATCATGCCGCTCCGGGTGCCGTCACTGTAGGATCCGGAGACAATGATACGGCCGTCTTTCTGCAGGCCGATACCCTCGGCAATGGCGTCGGTTCCGATGCCGGACAGGTTCATGCCCTGGACGCCGAAGGAGGGATCGAGGGTCCCGTTGTCCAGGTAACGGGCCAGGACCACGACCCGTCCCGAGGTGCCGGCTGCGGAGCCGGTCACCAGTATCCTGCCCTTGCTGTCAATGGCCAGGGCCGTTATCTCGTCATCGCCGTTGCCGACCTGGGTCACCACCTGGCCGTCAAGGCCGAAATCGCGGTCCGGCGTGCCGTCGGGCAAGTAGCAGGCCAGGGCAAAATCCCGGTCCCTGCCGTTACTGCTGTAACCGCCGGCGATGATCCGGCCATCGGGAAGAAGGCCCAGTGCCAGAATCTCGTCATCGCCCTTGCCCACCGGTGTCACCACGCTGCCGTCATAGTTGAAGGACCTGTCGCGGCTGCCGTCCGGCAGAAAGCGGAGCAGGGAGAAATCCAGGTCAGCGGCGCTGGAGCTGGAACCGCCCACCAGGATCCGGCCGTCGGGCTGAATGAGCACCGCGTTGGCCCTGTCGCCGTAACCGCCGATGGTCACGTCCAGGCGGCCCTCCGTGCCGAAGCCCGCATCAAGGCCCTCGTCTGCGCCGTACATGACCTGGGTCACGGTGAGCAGGAAAACCGCGGCAAGGATGGCGGAATATAGACATCTCTTCCACATAAAGGCCACCTCCATCACGGCCGGCACGAGTCAGCTGCCATCATGGCACCGGTCGGCAACCGCTTGTCCGACATACGACATACCGGATATTGGGCAGGATACCTGGATGATACCAGGCATGGCGGCACCAGGAAAGTCAATATACCGTCCCGGCGGCGCAAAAGAAAGCCCCTGCACCGGCGCCGCCTGTTCAGCATACCACGATTCCTGGAAATCTCATGAACTACGTGCAAAAAAAGAACCACTTCAGTTGCGCCGGCGCTATTTGCCAAAGCTGCAGACCGGGTACCGGCAGCGGGCGCAGTTGCGGCAGAGTCCGCCGTGCCCCAGGGCGGCCAGCTCCCTGCGGCCAATGGTCTCGCCGCAGAGGATCCGCGGCAGGATCAGGTCCAGGACCGTGACCCGGTGGAACATGCCGCAGGCGGGCAGGCCGAGCACGGGAACGGCACCGATCCTGGCAACGAGAAACATGGCACCGGGCAGAACCGGGGTGCCGTAGACCATGTCCTCGGCGCCGGCCTCGGCAATGCCCAGGCGGGTGACATCGTCGGGATCCACTGACATGCCGCCGGAGGTGACGATCAGCTCGGCCCCGGCCTCCAGGCACTGGCCGATGGCGGCCGCGATCCGGGCCGAATCGTCGGGGGCAAAGGCCACCGTGCCCACCCCGGAGCCCAGCTGGCCGAGCTTGTCGCGCAGGACCTGTTCAAACCGGTCCTCGATGCGGCCATAGAAGACCTCGTTGCCGGTGATCACCAGGCCCGCCCTGACACGTCGCAGGGGCAGGACCCGGACCACGCCCTCCTCGCCGGCAGCGGCAATGGCCACCGCCTTTTCGACCAGGGAACGTTGGGCAACCAGGGGGATCAGGCGGGTAGCGGCCACCTGCTCCCCCCTGCGCACCGGTGTATTGTCCTGCAGGGTGGAGCACATGACCGTGCCGAGCAGGTTGAAGGCAAGGAGCCGCTCGCGGTCCACCTTGAGCAGCCCGTCCCGGGCCGCGGTCATGGTGATCTTGCCCTCGACCACCTCGCCGGGATATTCCACTCCCTCGCCGGCCAGGGCGGCGGCCATGAGGCGCGCGGCCTCGTTCTCGTGGATCTCGTCCTCTCCCAGCTCCAGGACATAGATGTGGTTCTTGCCCAGGCGCCTGAGATGCTCGACATCCTCGGCCCGGATGATATGCCCCTTCCGGAAGGCGCGGCCCTTGAACTCCTCCCCCCTGATCTCGGTGACATCGTGCGGCAGCACCATGCCCACGGCCTGTTCCACTGGTATGGTCTTTTTCATGAACTGGAATCTTGTTGAAGCGGCACGTGCACGGGGCGGACACAGGCAACGGCAAAACGGCTCTCCCCTTGCCGGCCACCGCGGCGACCGGTGGTTTCCGGCCGGTTCCCGGCCTGAAATTCAACACGGTCGTGCTGGTTTTGCTGTCGGTTTAGATCAATATCCGGTAAAATCCCCTGCAGTTTCGGGAACAGAAAACAGAAGCCAAGGGCCAGCAACCAGATCGGTTTGCGCCTGCGGCGGCTTCCCGGGGGATGGTCCCCTCCCTCTGCCACTGTTTTCATTGTTTGCCGTGCCGTCAACCATCTCGCACTCCGGGCGCCGCCTCAACCAGGTGACACCGCTCCGCGCTGTCAGGTAAAGGCGGCGGCCCATTTTCATTGGTGGTTGTGGCTGTGACCCGAAGATCTGGTCCGGCCATGCTGGTTTATACGACCTTTGCGGGAAACCGTCAATCAGGGAAACATCCTGCCACCGGATATGCCTGGATGCTGCATGGCATTCCCCCGGCCCGGGACGGGCATGGCAACATCTTCCCATTCCACCACCCATCGATTCAGACTCCACAGGACGACACCATGATCAGACAGGAACTGCTCGACATCATTGCCTGCCCCAAGTGCAAGGGGCCGGTGCAGCTCAATGAAGAAGAAGACGGCCTCGTCTGCCTGCACTGCAGGCTGCTCTATGCCATCCGCGACGAGATCCCCATCATGCTCATTGACGAGGCCACACCCCTGGAAGGGCCCGAGGTGGACAAAAACAATGACACCTGAATCCTGCAGTTGGCAATGCCTGCGGGCGAGAAAATGAAGAAAAAAATCCTTCACACAGACCTCGTAACACACCAATAAATATGGTTGTATTTTTGGACAATCTATTTCTCATTATTCCTTACCCATAATCCTCCATGCCCGCAGAGCGGGCACAACCAACGTGACACCGCAGAGCGGTGTCACGAGGTTGAGGTACGCCCGGAGTTTAGGGGAGAACCTTGAGGGTGGTTGCTCTTGTTGCACCGCTCTGCGGTGC
>WFUT01000085.1 GCA_015484845.1 Desulfobulbaceae bacterium | reverse complement strand
GATGAGCTCCAGGGGGATGACGCCGGGATTCTCCAGGCGATGCACGGTGCCGGCCGGGATGTAGGTGGACTGGTCCTCGTGCAGGAGCACGGAACGTTCGCCGTTGACCACCCGCGCCGTGCCGGAAACCACCACCCAGTGTTCATGCCGGTGGTGGTGCATCTGCAGGGAGAGCTTGGCGCCCGGATTGACCGTGATCCGCTTGATCTGGAACCGGCCCTGCAGTTCCAGGGTGGTGTAGCTGCCCCAGGGACGGTAAACGGTGCGGTGAACATGGAACTCGTCGCGCTGCTCCTGCTTGAGCCGGCTGACGATCCGTTTCACGTCCTGGGAACGCGAGATGGGGGCCACCAGGACCGCGTCCGCGGTCTCGATGACCATGGTATCCTTGAGGCCCACCGCGGCGACCAGGGTATCCTCGGCCCGGATCAGCGAGTTCTCCACGTCCTCGATGATGACATCGCCGATGGTGACATTGCCGGCCTCGTCCTTTTCCGACACCTCCCACAGGGTCTGCCAGGAGCCGATATCGCTCCACCCGATGTCCGCCTCCACCACCACGGCCCGCGAGGTCTTCTCCATCAGGGCATAGTCAATGGAATCCGAGGGACAGGCGCCCATCGCCGCCGGGGCGAACCGGTAGAACACCCCGTCCACGCTCCCCCTGGCCACTGCCTCCTCCATGCAGTGGACGATCTCGGGCGCATGTTTCGCCATCTCGGCGAGCAGGGTATCGGATGTAAAGGCGAACATGCCGGAATTCCACAAATAGTTCCCGCTTGCCACGTACTGCTCCGCCCTTTCCAGGTCCGGCTTTTCCACGAACGACGCCACCTTGGCCCCCTCGCCGCGGGCAATGTAGCCGTAGCCGGTCTCGGGCCGGTCCGGCCTGATGCCAAAGGTGACCAGGTTGCCCTGCCGGGCCAGGACGGCCGCCTCCTGCACGGCCCGGACAAAGGCATCCGGCTTTCGCACCAGGTGATCGGCGGGCAGGACCAGGAGCACGGCATCGCCATGGCCCTGCTGCCGGGCAAAGAGCGCGGCCCCGCAGATGGCGGGCGCCGTGTTGCGCCCCACGGGCTCCAGCAGGATATGGTAGCCTGGAAAGAGGCCCAGCTCCTCGACCTGGCTCCTGGTCAGGAAGCGGTGCGCCTCGCCGACCACAATGATGGGCGGCAGCACGTCGGGGATCCTGCTGACCCGCTCCAGGGTATTCTGCAGGAGCGACTTCTCCCCGGTGAGGTTGATCACCTGCTTGGGATAGAGTTCCCTGGATAGGGGCCACAGCCGGGAGCCGGTGCCGCCGGCGAGAATAACGGGTTGGACAGACACGAATCCTCCTTGTTGCTGGATATCGGGTTCCGGTTACACGTCCGCCCGGCGGACGGACGCAGGTTCACTGCCGGATCAGGGCCAGCAGCTCCTCGGTCTTCTCCCTGAGCAGCTCGGGATCGGCCCTGGTCTCCACGTTCAGGCGCAGGACCGGCTCGGTGTTGGACTTGCGCAGGTTGAAACGATACCTGGGATAGGCCACGGACAGGCCATCGGTGTAGTCTCTTTCGCCATCGCTGTAGTGCTCCTCCACCCGCCGCAGGACCCTGTCCGGGTCCTCCACCCGGGAATTGATCTCGCCGCTGACCGGGTAGGCCCGCATCCGGTCCTCCACCATCTCGGCCAGGGTCTTGCCCCGCCGGCCGATGAGCTGGCAGACCAGGAGCCAGGGCAGCATGCCCGAATCGCAGTACCCGAAATTCCGAAAATAGTGGTGGGCCGACATCTCGCCGCCATAGACCGCGTCGGTCTGGCGCATCTTCTCCTTGATAAAGGCATGGCCGGTGCGGGTCATCACCGGGTGGCCACCGGCGGCCAGCACCATCTCCCGGGTATTCCAGATCAGGCGGGGATCGTGGAGGATGGTGGCGCCCGGGTGCTGCTCCAGGATGGCCACGGCCAGCAGACCAACGATATAGTAGCCCTCGATGAAGCGGCCGGTGCCGTCGTAGAGGAAACAGCGGTCAAAATCGCCATCCCAGGCGATCCCCATGTCGGCCCCGTGCTCCCGGACCATGCGGGCCGTGGCCTCCCGCTTTTCCGGCAGCAGCGGGTTGGGCACGCCGTTGGGGAAGGTACCGTCGGGTTCATTGTTGAGCTTGACCAGGGTAAAGGGCAGGTGCGGCTCCAGCAGGTCCACCACCGGTCCGGCACAACCGTTGCCCGCATTGACCACCAGCTTGAGCGGCGGCAGGCTGTCCGCATCCACGTGCGAGAGGAGATGCCGGATATAGGCATCCTTGGCATGGGCCTCGTGGAGCCGGCCGCGCTTGCCCTCCCCTGCCCGGACCTCCTGCCACCAGGCATCCGAGGCCGCCATCTCCGCGATCTGGGCCAGGCCGGAGTCGGCCGAGACCGGGCGGGCGCCGCGGCGGACGAACTTCATGCCATTGTAGTCGGCCGGGTTATGGCTGGCGGTCACCATGATGCCGCCGTCCACGCCGTCCTTTTCGCCGTTGAACACGGCAAAGTACATCTCCTCGGTGCCGCAGAGCCCGATATCGACGACATCGACACCGTGCGCGAGCAGGGCCTCGGCAATGGCCCCGGCAATGGCCGGGCTGGAGAGCCGCATGTCCCGGCCGATAACGACCCGGCCGGCGGCGAAATGAACAGCAAAGGCAAGACCTATGCGGGCTGCGATCTCCTCGTTCAACTCATCGGGGATGCGGCCCCGCACATCGTAGGCAGTGAAACAGGCAAGTCTGTCTGGCATGAAAAATCCCCCTGGCGATGAAGCCCTTTGACCCGCATCCCGCAACTGACGCCACCGAACGTATGGAAAATAAATAAAAAATCTCTGCAAGCGGCCAGCGGAAAGACAACGAACAGGCCCGCGGGACCCGATGAGACGGCAAAAGAAGATTTTTTCTTTATTTCCAAAGTGCAGGATTTAGGTTTGATATGATCTTTCAAAATACGGTATAAGGACAGGCACGGTTAGTTGTATTACCATACCGGGTTACCTGCCGGCAAGCTCGGAAGTTGGCACATGCGCTCCGCTGCCGCCGGCCAGGACAGGGGCATGCCCCTGCCGTGCCCGATCAGGCGGCATGGAAGCGCCGTTTACTGCCCTGCCATCCCGGAAAGAGATCGTCGGCCGCCTGACACCGCGGCAGGGTGTTCAGGGCAAGCCCCCAACAGAACATCACCCAGCTCCTGCAATTGCCGATCGCAAAGGGCGACAAGTGCAGGATCCGGGTATCAACCAACTCTCTGAAGACAGCAATGAAAGGCATTATCCTGGCCGGCGGCTCCGGCACCCGCCTCTATCCCCTGACCCGGGTGATCAGCAAGCAACTGATCCCGGTCTATGACAAGCCAATGATCTACTACCCCCTGTCCGTGCTCATGCTGGCCGGAATCCGGGACATCCTGATCATCTCCACCCCGTACGACCTGCCCCGTTTCTCCGAGCTGTTCGGCAACGGCAGCCAGCTGGGCCTGCGCATCCGCTATGCCGAGCAGCCCAGGCCCGAGGGACTGGCCCAGGCCTTTCTCATCGGCGCCGACTTTATCGGCGACGAGCCGGTCTGCCTGATCCTTGGCGACAATATCTTCTTTGGCCATGGCTTTGCCGAAATCGTCCAGCGCTGCGCCACCCTGCAGGAAGGCGGCATCATCTTCGGCTACCTGGTCCGGGACCCGGAGCGCTACGGCGTGGTCGAGTTCGACGACAAGCACCGGGTGGTCGGCATCGAGGAAAAACCGGCCCGGCCCAAGTCCCGCTACGCGGTGCCCGGCCTCTACTTCTTCGACAACCAGGTGGTGGAGGTGGCCCGCTCCATCCGGCCGTCCGCCCGGGGCGAGCTGGAGATCACCGATGTCAATAACCACTACCTGGCCCGTGGCAGGCTCACCGTGGAACTGCTCGGCCGTGGCTTCTGCTGGCTGGATACCGGCACCCACGAGTCCCTCCAGATGGCGGCCAGCTACGTGCAGGCGGTCCAGGATCGCCAGGGTCTCAAGATCGCCTGCCTGGAGGAGATCGCCTACCGCCTGGGCTACATTGACCGGGAGCAGGTGGAGCGGATGGCCGCCTCCATGCTGAAGAACCAGTATGGCCGCTACCTGCTGCAGATGCTCGATGACACCGTTCCCGACGGCAGGGCGGAACAGTGAAGGTCCTGGTAACCGGCAGCGGCGGCCAGCTGGGCCGGGACTGCAGCGAACTGCTGGCCGAAAGGCATACCGTGCTTGCCTGTCCCTCGGCGCGGCTCGATATCACCCGCCGCGACCAGGTCCGGGCCACTGTCCGCGACTTCCGGCCCCGGGTGGTCATCAACTGCGCCGCCTACACGGCCGTGGACCGGTGCGAAAGCGACCAGGAACGGTGCCTGGCGGTGAACGGAGACGGCCCCGCCATCCTGGCCCGGGAATGCGCCGCCATCTCCTGCCGCATGATCCACATCTCCACCGACTACGTCTTCAACGGCGAACGCCCGGTGCCCAGGCCCTGGAACGAGGACGACCCGGTGCAGCCGCTCTCGGCCTACGGCCGGAGCAAGCTGGCCGGCGAAGAGGCGGTCCGGGACCTGCTGCAGGACCATGTCATCGTCCGCACCGCCTGGCTGTACGGCCTGCACGGTCCCAACTTCCTCAAGACCATGCTCCGCCTCGCCCTCAGTGATCCCGGCCGCACCCTGCGGGTGGTGGACGACCAGTACGGCGCCCTCACCTGGTCGCGCCGCCTGGCCGAACAGATCGCCCTGCTCCTGGACAGTGAACTCACCGGCACCGTGCACGCCACCGCCGCCGGCCACTGTACCTGGTACGCCGGGGCAAAACGCTTCCTGGAGGCCATGCAGGTCCCCTTTTCCCTGCAGCCCTGCCAGTCCTCCGAATATCCCACACCGGCCCACCGGCCCCGCAACTCGATCCTGGCCAACACACGGCTGCAGGCAGCAGGCCTGGACCGGATGGTCGCCTGGGACGAGGACGTGGTCCGGTTCGCGCACCGCTACCGGGACCGGCTCATTGCCGAGGTATCCGGCTAGCTGGCAAGGGGGACCAGTTCCACCCCACCCCAGGCGCCCATCCGGTCGCCGCTGACAATGACCACCCCGGTAAGCCCCTCGATGGTCCGGGCCACGGCCAGGGCCCGGTCGATACTCTCCGGCCGGGGCGAGACCTCGTTGCCCAGGCGGGTGGCGGCGGCATCGGCAAGGGCGGTGGATGTCGCCTGGACCACCACGGCGTCTGCCACTCCCATGCTGAGCGAATGACCGATACTGCCCGAGGAAGTACAGACACCGCAGGGCATCTGGGGCGGCCGCAGCAGGAGCCCCACCCTGCCGCTCAGGACCGACTCGCCGGCATAGATGCCGATCCGGCACTCCTGCCTGCGGGCGACAAAGACATCGCCGCCGTTTTCAACAATGACCTCGTCCAGCCCCTGCCGCAACAGGGCGACACCGACGGCCTCGGCAATCACGCCGGCCACCGCCGCCATGGGACCGACACCGGCAAGGGCGGCCGCGGCCAGCATGTCGCGGACAGGCGACGGCGCATGGTCGTCCATGGCCAGGGGAACAAGGGAGTCGAGAAAAACAGGATGTGCAGCAATATACTCCTCCAGCTGGCGCCGGACCTCGGTGACCACCACCAGGGCCCGGTCCTCCACCGGCACGGGTGCCAGGATGTGGAGGTCCGTCTCCATCAGCCGTACCTCGGTGGCGACAAGACCGGCCTGGTGCAGCCGCCGGTAGCTCCGTTCCCGGTATGCCTGCGGATTCTTTTTCCTGCGCGGACGACGCTTCATGACAGACTCTTGATCATGTGCTACTCTAGCCGGACCGATACGAACTGACCATGAACCCGGCCAGGAGCCGGGACCATCCACGGACAGAGCATGCGAACTGAAACCATACCCTGTTCATATACCGCTCGCACCGGAACAGGTACAGGGGCAGGAAAAATACCGCTGCACCCGCCGCGGTCCCTTTCCGCAGACACCCTGCTCCGGTCCTCTGACCGGCTCATCATCTTCACCCGCTATCCCAGGCCGGGCGTGACCAAGACCAGGCTGATCCCGCTTCTGGGCAGGCGGGGTGCGGCAGGGGTGCAGCGGCAGCTCACCGAGCGCCTGCTTGCACGGGTCGCCGCCGACCCCATGCTCATGGAGCGGACCACGGTCCAGTTCACCGGTGGTACGCACCGCCAGGTGCGGGACTGGCTGGGCCGGCAGCCGGCCATTGCTCCACAGCAGGGCGACGGCCTGGGCCGGCGCATGCTGGCCGCCCTGGCCCGGGCCCGGGGCAGGGGCGGTGGCCGGATCATCCTGGTCGGCGCCGACTGCCCGGCCCTGGACCCGGCCCTGATCCGGTGCGGCTTCAACCTGCTGGCAGAACACGACATAACCGTCGGGCCCTGCCGGGACGGAGGATACTACCTGATCGGCATTGCCCGGCAAACCGGGCTTACGCGCATAATCCCCCTGTTCGCCGACATGGCCTGGGGCAGCTCGCGCGTCCTGGAACAGACCCTGGCCCGGATCGACCGCCTAAAGCTGTCCTGCGCCCTGCTGCCAACCCTTGTCGATATTGACCGACCGGAAGACCTTGCGTATCTCCATCATCATCCCTGTCCTCAATGAGGAAGCCAATATCCCGGGCCTGCTCTCCCACCTCCAGGACGGCGGCGATGCCGAGATCCTGGTGGTGGATGGCGGCAGCCGGGACAGAAGCCGGGACCTGGTCCGCGAACGCGGTGTCCGCCTGCTCCTCTCCCCGCCCGGCCGCGGCCGGCAGCAGAACATGGGCGCCGGGGCCGCCACGGGCGACACCCTTCTCTTCCTGCACAGCGATACCCGCCTGCCGTGCGACTGGATGGATCATGTCGGCCAGACCCTGGCCAGGCCCGGTGTGGCGGCCGGCGCCTTCCGGTTCGCGCTCGACGGCCGCGGCCCGGCCTACCGGTTCATCGAACAGGGCGCCAACCTGCGGGCACGCCTGCTGCAGTATCCCTGGGGAGACCAGGCCCTGTTCCTGGGAAAGGAGATGTTCAGAAAGGCCGGCGGCTTCCCGGACCAGCCCCTGCTGGAAGAACTCGTCCTGCTGCGGCGGCTGAAGCACTACGGCCGCATCGCCATTGCCGATGCCACGGCCGTAACCTCGGCCCGGCGCTGGCAGCAGCGGGGCATGGTCCGCACCACCCTGCTCAACCAGCTGATCCTGGCCGGGTTCCTGTGCGGTGTCGATCCGGAGCGGCTGGCGGCCCTCTACGGCAGGGTCCGGTAAACGCGCTGCTGCTGCTCCTAGGTTGCCGACCCTTTCCGTTGCTGCCGCGGCTCCTCCCTGATCGCCGGCTGCCGGGGAATGAAGTACCTGCGGATATGCGGGTCGTGGATGAGCAGGTTGAGCTGTTCTGCGCCGCGGGCCAGCAGGGGCGAGGTCAGTGACTTGCGCAACAGGTCATTGGAGGCAGAGACCGAGGAGGCCAGGAACATGTAGAGAAGGCTTGCGAACACGGCGCCCTTGATGGCGCCGAGCAGCAGGCCGAGAAAACGGTCGAACCAGCCCAGGATGGCGATCTCCATGACCCGGTGCAGGACCTTGCCGGCCAGGATGAACAACAGGGCCGTAACCAGGAAAAGAAGCACGAAGCTGACCAGGAAGACCAGCTTGGGGTTGTCGATGAACCGGCCCACCCAGGGCATCAGCTCGCCGCTGTAGCGGCCGGCCAGCCAGTAGCTGCCCACCAGGGCAAGGAAGGCGGCAAGCTGGCGCATGAAGCCGATCCAGACGCCGCGGACCAGGAAGACGAGAAAAATGAGGACCACGATCACGTCAAACGCGGTAATATCTGCAAACGAAATCATTTTTTAATCCATGATGCCCGGCCGCGGTGCGAGCGGGCCGGGGAAATTGGCAATTGCAGGATTTGAGCTTCAGAAAACAGAGGACAGAAACCAGGTAAGCCACCTCGACCCCGCCGCGGGCGGAAGCCGATCCGGCTTCTGCCTCCCTGGCTTGCGGATTATACAGTACCTGCAGGATATGACAAGAATTTGTCGCAAAAGTGAAGGGTTATCCGCCGAATGGGCACGCTTCTTTCCCCAGGGCCACCTGCTGGCCGGCCTGCAGCCCACCCGCTGCCGCCTTGACCGCAAGCAGCGATGCTGCCTTGCCCTGGTGGAGCTGGCCGGCCTGGAGATCCCGAACCCGGCGGAACAGCCGCCCCGGCCACTCTCCCGGCTGCTTTCCGCGGGCGAGCTGGAACAGCTTGCCGCATTCCGGCTTGACAAGCGCCGGCGGGAGTGGCTGGGCGGCAGACTGGCCGGCAAGCAGGCCGTGCTGCTCCTCACGGACCCTGGCAACGAGGCCTGCACCATCTCCATCCTGCCGGACGAACACGGCCGGCCCTGCCTCGGCACGCCCCTGCCGCCGCCCGTGCCGTCCCTCTCCATCTCGCACAGCGGCTCCTTTGCCGTGGCCATGGCCAGCCGCAGCAAGAGCTGTGGCATCGACATCCAGGAGATCGTGCCCAGGATAGACCGCCTGGCCGATCGCATCGGGGAGCCGCCGGAACTGGCCCTGCTTGCAGAGCGCCTCAGCGACGACACCACCACCTGTCTCACCATGCTCTGGGCGGCCAAGGAGGCGGTCAAGAAAAGCCTGCTCTCGGACCAGTCCGCCTTTTTCAACGCCATCCGGCTCCGGGAAATCCACCGGGACAGGACCGGGACGCTCCGGTTTCACCTCTCCTGCTCCCGGCAGGGGAAGCGGCAGGCAACGGCCCGGGTGCCGGTCCACCGGTTTGCCGGCTACATCCTGGCCTTCACGGAGCAGGACCATGCCTGAGCTGCCCGAGGTCGAGGTGACCCGGCTGGGTCTGCTCCCGCACCTGGCCGGCCGGCGGGTTACCGGGGTCCGCTGGAGCAACAGGCGGCTGCGCAGGCCCATGCCGCGCCGCCTGCTCAGGGAGTGGATCGAAAACGGGGTAATCACCACCATTGACCGGAGGGCCAAGTACCTGCTCGTCAGGATGCAGGGAGGAGCGGTGCTGGTGGTGCACCTCGGCATGACCGGCCGCCTGGGGATCTTTGCCGCCCCCAGTCCCGGGGCGCGGCACGATCATCTCTGCCTGCGGCTTGACAACGATCGCGAGGTCCGTTTCAACGACAGCCGCCGCTTCGGCAGTATCACGGTCTGGCCGGCCGACGAGGCGGGCCGCCTGGAGGAGGAGTTCGCCGCCGGCCTGGGGATCGAACCGTTCAGTGAGCACTTCAATGCCGCAAACCTCCTGGCCCTGGCAGAGAAACGGCGCCTGCCGGTCAAGAGCTTTCTCATGGATTCCAGGATAATCGCCGGCATCGGCAATATCTACGCAAGCGAGATCCTGCACGCAGCCGGCCTCCATCCCCTGACCCCGGTGAACAGGATCCACCGGCAGCAGTGGCAGCAGGTGGTGACGACGGGCCGCGCCATCCTGGAGGAGGCCATCCGGGCCGGCGGCTCCACCATTGCCGATTTCCTGGACGCCAGCGGCCAGCCCGGTTACTTCCAGCTCAGGCTGCGGGTCTACGGCCGCGGTGACCTGCCCTGCCCGGACTGCGGCAGGATCATCGAAAAGACCGTGCTGGCCGGACGGGCCACCTTTTTCTGCCCCGGCTGCCAGCCCCTGCCGCGGGAGTAGAACCGACGCCCCTTTCCAGCGCGCCGCCGGCACCGCCAGTGCCCCGCGGCTGCACATCACGGGACCGGCAACGACCTACAGCAGGTGTACGGGGACCCTGTCGTCAACCCGAAAGATCTTCCTGTTGGCCGGCAGGAGCATGACCGCGTTGGTGGCATCGGTCCTGCCGGCGGGCCGGACCACGAGGCGGCCCTGCGCAAAGGTGGCCACTCCCGCCTTCAGGTTCATGCGCCCGGCCCTGCGCAGGCGCACCTCCTCCTGCAGTCGTGCCGGAATCCGTTCAGGTACCGGCCGCCGCTGCCCCTGCATCCCGCGCAGGGCCGGGGCCACCAGTTCATGAAAAAGCAGGTGCACGGCCGGCGGTGGCCCGGGCAGGCCGAAGAAGAGAATCCCCTGCACGAGCCCGAACAGGGTCGACTTGCCCGGCCGCATCTTCAGGCGCCGGTACACGGTCTCCCCGCCCAGGGCGGCAAACACCTCCTCGACCAGGTCGAACCGGCCCGGCCCCATGCCGCCGGTGGTGATGATCACCTGCGGGCCCTTTTCAATCCGTTCCGCCAGGGCCCGGGTCAACTGTTCCACCTGGTCGGGCACAGAGGCCGTGCCGGCACAGATGGCCCCGGTTCCCCGGACCAGGGCCGAGAGCAGGACGCCGTTGCCCGAGACCTTCTGGCCGCTGCCCACCCGGGCACCGGGATTGACCAGCTCGCTGCCCGTGCAGACCACCTCCACCCGCGGCCGGCGGACGACCCTGACACCCACGTAGCCGTTTTCCGCCAGCATCAGCAGGTGATCGGCCCGGATGGCCTGGCCCTTGCGCACGAGCACCCGGCCGGCGACCAGGTCGCTGCCCCTGCGCCTGATATATGTCTCCGGACAGCGCAGGAGGCTGGCAGCGAGCGTCACCCGGCCATCCTGTTCCCGGCAGACCTCGAACGGCAGCACGCGGCTGCAACCCGTGGGCACCGGCGCGCCGGTCATGATCCGGACCGCCTGGCCCTGCTGCAGGCTGCCGACCTCTGGTGCGCCGGCGGCGATCTCGCCGATAACCGGCAGCGACAGCTCGGGATACTCGGCAAAGTCCGGCGGGATGTCGGCCAGGCCGTAGCCGTCCCTGGTCGACTGGTCAAAGGAGGGCTTGGGCATGGTGGATTTCAGGGAGACTGCCGCGACCCTGCCCAGGGCCCGCTCCAGGGGAATCCGCTCGGCGGCAAGGGGTTGGGCCCGGGCCAGGATGGCCCGCTGGGCCCGCTGGAGGGAAAAAAGCGATTCTCGGTCAGACACGGGGCGTACCTGGAGACAAGGGGAAAAACAAAGTGCCCCGGACAGAACGCTCTGTCCGGGGCACCCGAAAAAATTGGCCTGGCGCGGCAAAGGCAGCCACCTGCGCTGTGGGCCCGCCGCCTAGACGGTCAGATCCTGGCGCACCTGTTTACGGGGACCACCATGGCCGGCAGCGGACCAGTCCCGGATCGGGGCGGGCTTTGCCATCTCCTTCTGGCGGTCGAGCCGTCCCATGCGATCGTAGATCATCTGCCAGACACAGTCTACGTCCGGGTGGATCTCGCAGCGGCCATTGACCGAACCGCCGCAGGGACCATTCATCAGGCTCTTGGCACAGCGGGCCACGGGGCAGAGACCGCCGGTGAGGTGCAGGACACAGTCACCGCAGCCGGCACACTGCTCACTCCAGACGCCCTGCTCCGCCGAACCGCCGAAAAAGGTGGTGTTGAGCGCCGGCAGGACATTGTCCCGGGGCCGCAGGTTGGCAATGAAGTTGACCCCCACGCCGCAGGCCGTGGAAAGGATAGCGTCATACTGGCCCTTCCACTGATCGATGGCATCGACGTACTCGCGGTCGCACTGGCGGACCAGCGAACCCTCGATCACCTCGACATCCCGGCCGTTCTTCTTCATGCCGAGACGGACCAGCGAGGCCAGGATCGCGGCCTCGCGTTCCCCGCCTGCTGAACAGACAGTGACACAGCCACGACAGGCCAGCACGAGAATCTTCTTGCAGTCCCTGACCATCTCCATTATTTCGGCAAGAGGCTTACGTTCGGCAACAATCATGATAACTCCTGTATATCGGAAGGCGGCGGAGCGGGAACCAGGGCCCGGCCAACGGCCTTCGGGGTGGATTGAATTGCAGGGTTCAGGTTGCTGGATCTGGAGAAGAGCTCCTTCCGGCCGCAGGTTCCACGGCCGGGATCGGGCCTAGCCGCCAAACGGGCCCGGGCCCATGCTGCGGATGCCCTCGTCCATCTCCCGGGCCGCGTCGACGAACTCCGGGTGCAGACCGCGGGGAAGATGGTACATGCGCACGCGGTCCGGTTCCACGCCGAGCTCCTCCAGGGCATCGCGCACGGCCTGGACCCGCTTGGCCGCCCGCTGGCTGCCCTTGACATTGTGGCAGCCGTCCTTGGGACAGCCGACCACGTAGACGCCGTCGGCACCATCCTCAAAGGCCTTCAGCAGGGTCAGCACCTCCAGCTTGCCGGTGCAGGCCACCCTGGTCATCCGGACATTCTCGGGAAAACCCAGCTCCTGCAGCTCCCGCCCCTCGTGGGCACAACTCTGCTGGGAGGTGTAGTGACAACTGAACAACCTGATATCCGGTGTGAAACTCATCGGATCTGACTCCATGAAAAATTTATCATCTCCTCCTGCCCCGGACCGGGGACAGGAAAACCGGCTGCTCCTGCGCAGAATCAGCCGACACCACAGGAGGCCAGGAGGCGCTCGTCCTCGGACTGGTTGAGAACAATGGCCCGGGCCGGGCACTCGGCCACGCAGATACCACAGGCCCGGCATGCCTCCACATCGATGAAGGCCACACCGCCCTCGTCGATCCTGGGGATCTCCCACGGACAGACCCGGACACAGGTGAGGCAGGAGACACAGAGATCACGCTGCACCCGGGCCGCCTTGCCCTTTTCCACGAGCTGCTCCTCCGTGACATATCCCTTCTTCAGGGCCAGCTTTGCCAGTGCGCCCATGATATCGGCAAAGCTCACGTCCTGCGGACAGACAAAGACACAGCTGCGACATCCGGAACAGTACCAGAGCAGGTCAGAGGCCAGCAGCCGTTCTTCCATGCCCATGCGGACCATGTGGATGATCTTGCGGGGATCGAACTCGGGGATAGCCTGGCTCACCGGGCAGGCACCGCTGCAGGCGCCGCAGGAAAAACAGGAATTGAGGTGCGCGCCACCCGGCTCGGCAATGACCTCGGAACTGAAGCCGGGATTCATGTCCATTGATTTTTTTGCCATAAGACCACCAGAGCTTGCGGAGTCTCCGGGATACCCGCCCGCGGGCGCCATGGCTGAACCTGCCCCTGGCGCCGGAGACATCCGGTTTGGATACATGTAATTTCAGTCGGGCCCCCTGGCAGAGGCGCGACACGCACCGGCCCGGACCCGATAAATCAGGAAAAATTACCGTATTTTTTTCCTCCTGTCAATATGGAGGGCGGGACACGGCAAAGAATCAGGGACCGGCAGGCCACAGACCAGCCATGAATGGGGACATCACTTCTTCAACAGGAGAATGGAATAGACCTCCTGGAGCATATGGACGGTGCCGGGAGGAATATGGGCGGATGGGGGGAGATTGGGGCC
>WFUT01000084.1 GCA_015484845.1 Desulfobulbaceae bacterium | reverse complement strand
CTATCAGAGAATCTTATCTACCTAAATCCTGCACTTCGAAAAGGAAGAAAAAAATTTTCTTTTGCCGTATCAGCGGATTATACGAACGTGATCATTTTTTTCGACTCACTGATCGGGTGAAGGATTTTTTCTTCATTTTCTCGCCCTTCGGGATTGGCAATTTTACCGAATCTGCTTCGTTATCAAGGACTTGAAGTATTCGTATGCGTCTGCGCCCTTGATGCCTCGCATCTCCGGCAAAATTGCCAATTGCAGGATTTAGGATCTACATCCTGCACTTCGAAAAGAAAAGAAAGAAAAAATTTCCGTGTCACCGGGTTGCCCGGATACGGATTGTTGTTTTTCTGGCGCGCTGGCCGCGCAAGCGAATTTTCTCTTCGTTTCCCCGTCTTCGGGGTTGCCCGTTGGCAGGATCGGGATCATCGTGCATTGTGCCAACCAGTCCGGTCTGCTGTAGCGCAATCCGGTCAATTATTCAACAGCAATCTGGCCGACAGGGCGGCTTTAAGCGCACCACGCCGGGATATCGCCATCCCCGGACGACGTTTGCCGCTCACGGCTCCCGGTATACCGGGCAGGGCCGTTTCGGATCATAGTTCCTGTAGGCAGGGTCGTTGTAGTCGGTATGGCAGCGCAGGCAGAGCCCGACCCGCAGGATGCGGCGCAGCTCCTCGCCGTTGAAGGGCCGCAGGTCCTTGCGGGAGCCATGCTGCAGGGGCTTGCCGTCGATGGTGACAAAGGCGTCCAGGGGAACCGTTCGCCCCTCCAGGGTATCCACGCCGCGGCCCGCCGGGATGAAGCGCCATTTCCCGTTCTTCTCCTCCACCGTGCCCTCGCCCAGGCCGACGGTCTTTGGCGAGGCATGACAGTCACGGCAGCTCCGCCCCCTGGCCTGGGTCGTGTGCGGACTGATGGCCGCCATGGTAAACCGGTTGAAGCCGCCCGTGATCTTGCCGTTCTTGTCCACCAGGGTCACCACGTCCTGGCAGCCCGGGGTGACGATGACCACCCGGTCGCGCCAGACAGCGAGCATGGGCTGTTCATAGCGGATGTACGACCTGCCCTCCTCCCACCAGCCCGGGGTCTCCTTGAGGGTCAGCTTGTCGAGATGGGTCTCCGAGGCATCGCGCTTGGCGTGGCAGCCGTAGCACTGCGGTACCCAGGTGGAATGGCAGGCCTCGCAGGTGATCCGCCGGTGGCCGGGATAGAGGCAGACCGCCTTTTTCGGCGGCCGCACCGGGTGGGTCCTGCCGTCCAGGCGGCCGGTCAGCACCCAGCCGTCCCTGCCCCTGCTGATATTGGTCATCCTGTGTCCCTTGCGGGTCCTGCCCGGGGAGTCGGCATGGCAGGACGTGCAGGAGATCTCGAGCTGGTCCTCGTAATGGGCATAGCTGGTGCCGTCGCCCATGATCTCGTCCCGGGTATGACAGTCGATGCAGGTCATGCCCTTGGCGTGGTGCACGTCCTCGGCGATCTTCAGGTAAAAGCGGCCGCCGGGCAACCGCTGCGACGACAGCCTGCCCTTCTCGTAGGGCGTGCCATAACCCTCGGACTCGAAGAGACCGGTATAGGAGAGGCCGATGCGGCCGGAACGGTTGTGGCAGCGGATACAGTTCTCCTCCGGCACCTTCTTGGTGATCAGGGGATGGGGCTTCTTCCCCGCCTTCCGGCCGGCCGGCCGGCCGCTCCCCTGCCCCGACTTCTCCGCCTCGCTGAAGAGCTGCGCGGCATCGGCGCGGACCTGGTCCGGGGGCACGGAATGGCAGGCCGAGCAGCCGCCTCCCTTCTGGTTGAAAAAGGCCGGCGCGCCCGGCAGGTCGTTCTTCTGTTTCCAGAGATGGCAGGTGGCGCAGAGCTTGCGGAAATAGTCCAGGGCCAGGGAGCTCTCGCCGGTGGTGATGAGTTTCTCCACGGTCAGGTCGCTGACCTGGGTCTTCCGCTCGCCCCAGTAGTAGAGCAGCGTGGACAGGATCCCCCGGTTGGTGGCCATGAGCGAGTTCTTCACCCGTTTCACGTCCTCCGGATGGCACCCTTCCACGCCGCAGGTCTTCTCCACCACCCGCAGGTCACCCGGATTGAGCACCATGCCCGCATGGGCGCGCTTCTTGTCCACGGCCATGGCGTTGCCGAGGTGGCAGGGCGAGCAGCCCAGCACCCGGCTGTCGTGGGCCCGGTCCAGCTTCACGTTCTTGTGGCAGAACAGGCACATCTCCACGTAGCCGGCCGTGGTGACCGGCAGCTGCCCGGGCCGCCTGGTCTTCTGCTCCCGGAAATAGAGATGACCGGCCAGGAGGATGACAAAGGGAATCACGACCAGGGCGGCGATGATCTTTCGTGGCGGACGGCTCATGGCTGTTCTCAACAATCAGGAAAAGGGAGCGGGAAGCGGCAGGACGGGGCGGCGCCGGCCACGGGCCGTCAGCCGGTAAACCCCTGCGCCACCGGGTAGCGCCGGCCGTAGCCGAAGGCCTTGGAGGTCACCTTGATCCCCAGCGGCGCCTGCTTGCGCTTGAACTCGTTGATCCGGATCCTGCGGACCACGTCCTCCACGGTCTGCCGGGCAAAGCCGCGGGCCACGATATCGTCGATCCCGAGCTGCTCCTCCAGGTAGGCGGCCAGGATGGGATCCAGGATCTCGTAGGGCGGCAGGTCGTCCTGGTCCAGCTGACCGGGTTTGAGTTCCGCCGTGGGCGGCCGGGTGATGATCCGCTCCACGATGACCTCCCGCTCCCGGTTCAGGTAGCGGGCAATCTCGTATACCATGACCTTGGGGACATCGGCAAGCACGGCCAGGCCGCCGCTCATATCGCCGTACAGGGTACAGTAGCCCACGGCCATCTCCGACTTGTTGCCCGTGGACAGCAGCAGGCTGCCGAACTTGTTGGACAGGGCCATGAGCAGGTTGCCCCGGATGCGCGCCTGCAGGTTCTGTTCGGTCACGTCCTGGTCCAGCCCAGCGAACACCGGCGCCAGGATCCCGCCGTAGGCCCGCATGGCCGGCTCGATGGGCAGCAGCTCGAAGCCGCAGCCCAGGTTTTCGGCCAACTGCCGGGCGTCATCGACACTGGCCCGGGACGTGTAGGGCGAGGGCATGGCCACGCAGAGGACATTGTCGGGCCCCAGGGCCCGGCAGGCGATGGCGGCGGTGACCGCCGAGTCGATACCCCCGGAAAGGCCCAGGACCGCCCGCCGGAAGCCGGTCTTGTGCAGGTAGTCGCGCAGCCCCAGGCAGAGCGCCGCCACCACCTGCGCCACCGAGTCGTCGTCGGCCCCTGTGCCGCCCGTCACCTGCCGGGAGGCGGTGTCGAAGAAGAAAAGATGCTCCCTGAAACCGGGCGCCGCGCCGATCACGTTGCCGGCGGCGTCCATGACCATGGAATGTCCGTCAAAGACCAGGCTGTCCTGGCCGCCGACCTGGTTGACGTAGAGCAGGGGCAGGCCGTGCTTCCTGCACAGGCGGCCAAAGAGCTGCCGCCGCTCGCCCAGTTTGCCGTGGTGAAAGGGGGAGGCCGAGATATTGACCAGGAAATCGAGCCCGGGACAGGCGGCCAGCAGGTCGGCCACCGGGTCGCGGCCATAGGGATGGGCCTCGTGCCAGATATCCTCGCACACGGTCAGTCCGAAGTGGTGGCCGGCAAAGGCCGCCACCGTGGAGCTGTCGCCGGGCTGGAAATAGCGGGCCTCGTCAAAGACATCATAGGTGGGCAGGAGCTGCTTGCGGGCCCGGAACAACACCCGGCCGCCATCGATGAGCAGGGCCGAGTTGTGCAGCGGCTTGCCGGGCCCGGAACAGTGCTCCAGGGCGCCGACGATGCAGGCCGTGTCGCTGACCCGGCCGACCAACTCGGCCAGGGCCCGGTCATGGGCCTCGATGAAGGCGGGCCGTTCCAGCAGGTCCTGGGGCGGATAGCCGCACAGGGTCAGTTCCGGAAAGATGACCAGGCGGCAGCCGGCCCGCCGGGCCTGGTCAATCCGGTCAAGGACCATGGCCAGGTTGCGGTCAAAGGCGCCGATGAGGGGATCTGTCTGGGCAAGGGCAATCTTCACGCTGACCGGAGCTCCACCAGGCAACCTTGATGATCGGCCCTGCAACCGGGCCGGGGACAACAGCCATGGACACCGTTTCGATGTTCCATGCAGAAAGGGGGGATCCACCCCGGAGGGACAGGCCGAACCGGGGCATGGGGGATGTCAGGCCCGGAGGCCGGCTGTTGCCGGCAACGGGCCCCCTGACGCCCTGCAACCTGCATCCTGCAACCGGCAATGCCTGCGGACGAGAAAATGAAGAAAAAATCGAAGAAAAAATCCTTCACACGGTCAGTGAGTCGAACAAAACGATCACGTTTGTCTAACTCGCTGATGCTGCAAAAGAAAATTTTTTCTTCATTTTGTGAGTGCAGGATTCAGGTGAAAAAAAAACGGCCCGGCAGGGTCACCTGCCGGGCCGGAACATTCAACGGACCGCTCAGACCTTCTGCACCTTGGCGGCCGCCGGTCCCTTGGGACCGTCAACGATCTCGAACTCCACGTTGTCGCCTTCATTGAGTGTCTTGAAGCCCGTGCCCTCGATGGCGGAATAGTGAACAAAAACGTCCTTCCCCTGCTCCTGCTCGATGAAACCGAACCCCTTTGACTCGTTAAACCACTTTACTGTTCCTTTTAACATTGCTCCCTGGTTCTCCTTATGATGGGCTGAATGTTTTGGGCGCGTAAGGCTACAAGGGTAAAAATGAAGACCACACTTTCAGGTGCCGACGTTCTTTTACTGCTATACAGCACTACGCATTTTACTCACGCATCCATACTTACCAGAAAAAATTTGCAATTCCAAGGAAATTTATCCGAAAATACCTGCCCGCAGCGCCCGGGCCGACGGTATCTTCATGGTCTGTCGGGGCTGTGACCTGAAATTTTCCAGCCATGCCGGGTTATCCGGAAACGGCGCCGAGCGCCTGGGTGGGTCTTGCACCGTGGCGCAGTACTGCAAGAACACCCCGGCTTCCACTTCGCACGTTGGCCGCCGTCTCAACCCCGTGACACCGCTTCCGCGCCGGCGGCCCCGGCAGCAGGGGGAAAAAAGGGACTCACGAGAGGGGGGTGGTGCGGATGGGCCGGCGCCGCTCCCTGCCGAGGTGGAAGACCACCTCGGTTCCCCGGCCGGGCCGGGAGGCGATGGTCACCCGGCCCTGTTGTTCCTCGAGGATACGTTCGGCCAGGGTCAGGCCCATGCCGACGTGGCGGGTCTTGTTGGAATAAAAATGGGCAAAGACATGCTCCAGGCTCTCCTCGGCAATGCCGCAGCCGCGGTCCCTGATCCCCAGGGTGCAGGGCAGTGCCTTGTCCTCGTCCCAGCCGACCCGGAAACAGACCGGCTGCAGGCCCTGGCCCTGGCGGTAGGATTCGCAGGCATTGTCCGCCACCGCCTCCAGGGCCTCGAGCAGCAGCGGCAGGTCGACCAGGAGCGCATGCCCGTCCAGCAGGCGCGGGTCATAGTCGGGAATCCAGCTGCAGCCCCTGCCGGTCACCCTGGGCCGGAGACGGTCTTCCGCGGCCTGCACCAGCGTGGCAAGATCCATCCTTTCCGGCTGCGGTCGCGGCAGCCGGATGAAGTGATGCAGGGTGTCGAGCAGGGCCTCGAGCCGCTCCGCCTCCCGGACAATGACCTGTACCTTGTGGTCATCCTCGCACCGGCTGCCGAGCCGCCGCGCAAAACCGCCGATGACCTGGACCGGGTTGCGGATCTGGTGGCTGATGTCGTCCACCAGGCGGCCAAGAAAGGCCACCCGCTCCGAGCGGCGCAGGGAGCGTTCCAGGGACTTGACGTGGGTGATATCGTGAATGGCGAACGCCATGCCCTCCTGCTGGTTGTCCCAGTGAAAGAGGGTACCGGAGAGCAGGCCCAGGAACGAGGTGCCGTCCAGGCGCCGCAGCATGGCCTCGGTCTCGTACTCCTGTTCCCGCCTGATCTCTTCCAGGAAATTGCGGGCAAAGAGTTCCCGGTCCTCGGGCATGAAGATATCGGTGATCGCCATGCCGTTCAGTTCGTTCTCGCCGGCCCGGAACATGGCCCGCGTGCGGCTGTTGGCAAAGATGATCCGCTGCCCGGAGTCGATGACCAGAATGGCATTGTAGATGATATCGAGCAGGTCGCCGATCAGTTTCGGCATATACTGGATTCTTCGCTGTTGCATCGTCTCCCAGGTTTGGCGGCAAGCGGGCGGGCAAGAGACATCGCTGCGGGGGAAGCTGAACTATCTTTAGCAGTTCCGCGATGATCTGACAATAGGGGATCACGAAAAAACCGGCATCCCGCCGGCCCGGACAGCCGGGAGACGCTGTTATTTTCCCGCCTTCTTGGTGGAGTGCCGGCGCTGGTAGAGGCGGACGGCCCGGTTGTGCTCCCTGAGGGTCCGGGAAAACTGGTGGGTGCCGTCGTTGCGGGAGACAAAGTAGAGGGCGTCCGAATCGGCGGGATGGAGAACGGCCGCCAGGGAGGCCCGGCCGGGATTGCAGATGGGGCCCGGCGGCAGGCCGGGGATGACATAGGTGTTGTAGGGCGTCCTGCGCCGCAGGTCCTTGCGGGTCAGGTTGCCGTCAAACGAGGCCAGGCCGTAGATGACCGTGGGGTCGGACTGCAGGCGCATGCCACGGGCGAGACGGTTGAGAAAGACGCGGGCGATGAGCGGCCGTTCCGCGGCCGCGCCGGTCTCCTTCTCCACGATGGAGGCAAGGATAACCACCTGGTTCCGGGACAGGGTCGTGTCCGCGTCCGCTGCCAGGTCCTGCCAGACGGCAAGGAAACGGGAGACCATCATGCCGAGGATCCGCCGTTCGTCGGTGGCGCCGCGTACCAGGACATAGGTGTCCGGAAAGAGGTAGCCCTCCAGGCTCGGGACGTGGAGGCCCAGGGAGGAGATGAAGCGGGCGTCCCTGGCCAGGGCGAGGAACCGCGTTGCATCGACCCATCCCCGGGCGGCAAGAAGCGAGGCCACCTGGTGCACTGTCCAGCCCTCGGGGATGGTGATCCGGTGCTGCACCACCCTGCCCTGCTCCAGCAGGCGCAGGAGCCCAAGCGGGGTCAGTCCCGGCCGCAGCCGGAACTCCCCTGCCCGCAGCCGGCCGCCGAGGCCGGTGAGCCGGGCCAGGAGCGGCAAGCGGAGGTCATCGGCAATGATTCCCTTTTCCGCCAGCAGGGCGGTGATCCGGCGCACACCGCTGCCCCTGGGGATAAAGATCACCGTGGCCCTGTCCGTGGGCAGGGGCGAGTTGGCCCAGGACCAGAACCAGGCGCCGGCGGCAAGGGCGGCGAGCAGCACCAGGGTAGCCGCCCACAGGACAGGAGAACGCATCACGGCACCGGCAGAGCCCGTCAACCGACAGCAACCGGCCCGCCCTACCTGGCGCGGGACTTCTTCTTGCGGCTGTTCTTCTTGATCTTGCCCAGGGCCAGGTCAATGACCTCGTCCATGTGCTTCACCGGGTGAAAGGTGATCTTCTTGCGCAGTTCCTTTGGGATATCGACCAGGTCCTTCTGGTTCTCCTCCGGGATCACGATACGGGTGATGCCGGCGCGCAGGGCGGCCAGGGCCTTTTCCTTAAGCCCGCCGATGGGCAGGACCCGGCCACGCAGGGTCACCTCGCCGGTCATGGCCAGGCCCATCTTCACCGGCTGGTCGAGGATGGCCGAGTAGAGGGCCGTGGTCATGGTGATGCCGGCGGAGGGACCGTCCTTGGGGATGGCGCCGGCCGGGACGTGGATATGGATGTCGATGGCATCGAAGTAGTCCGGCTCCACGCCCAGCTCCCTGTAGCGGCTCCGGCAGTAGCTGAGCGCCGCCTGGGCCGACTCCTTCATCACGTCGCCCAGCTGGCCGGTGAGGGTCAGCTTGCCCTTGCCGGGAAAGATGCTGGTCTCGATGTGCAGCAGCTCGCCGCCCACCTCGGTCCAGGCAAGGCCCACCACCAGGCCGGGCTGGGACAGGGTGTCCAGCTCGGTCTCGGGCAGGTATTTCGGCGGACCGAGGTAGCGGTGCAGGGTGTTCTTGGAGATGGAGTAGGGCCCCTTGCCGCCCTCGGCGATCTTGCGCGCGATCTTGCGGCAGATCTTGCCCAGCTCCCGCTCCAGGTTCCGCACCCCGGCCTCGTGGGTGTAGTTGCGGATGATGATCTCCAGCGTCTTGTCATCGAGCCGGACCTGGCTGGGCCTGAGGCCGTTTTCCCTGATCTGGCGGGGCAGGAGGTACTTGCGGGCGATGATCATCTTCTCCTCCAGAGTGTAACCGGAGAGCTGGATCACCTCCATCCGGTCCATGAGCGGACCGGGGATGGTGTCGGTCCGGTTGGCCGTGGTGATGAACATGACCCTGGAGAGATCAAAAGGCAGGTTCATGTAGTGGTCCGAGAAGGTGGCGTTCTGCTCCGGGTCCAGGACCTCGAGCAGGGCCGAGGAGGGATCGCCCCGGTAGTCGTCGCCGATCTTGTCGATCTCGTCCATCATGAAGACCGGGTTGTTGGTCTTGACGTTCTTGAGTCCCTGCAGGATGCGGCCGGGCAGGGCCCCGATATAGGTGCGCCGGTGACCACGGATCTCGGCCTCGTCCCGCATGCCGCCCAGGGACAATCGGTAGAACTTGCGGCCCATGGCCTTGGCAATGGCCTGGCCGAGCGAGGTCTTGCCCACGCCGGGGGGGCCGACAAAGCAGATGATCGGTCCCTTGGTGTCCTTGTTGAGCTTGCGCACCGCCAGGTACTCGAGGATGCGCTCCTTGATCTTTTCCAGGCCGTAGTGGTCCTCGTCCAGGACCCTGGCCGCCACCTTGAGATCGAGCCGGTCCCGGGAGGATTTCTTCCAGGGCAGGTCCAGGAACCATTCCAGGTAGGTGCGGACGATGGTCGCCTCGGAGGCGTCCGGGTGCATCATCTCCAGCCGCTTCAGCTGCTTGCGCGCCTCCTTCTTGGCGTACTTGGGCATCTTCTTCTTTTTCAGCTTCTTGTGCAGCTCCTCGATCTCCTGGGAATAGGCGTCCTCGTCACCGAGCTCGCGCTTGAGGGCCTGGATCTGCTCGCGCAGGAAGTATTCCCGCTGCGACCGGGACATCTCCTCCTTGGCGTCGGACTGGATCTTGGCCTGGACCGTGGAGACCTCCAGTTCCTTGTGCAGGAGATCGGCCACCAGGCGCAGCCGCTCCACCGGGTCCACGGTCTCGAGGATCTTCTGCGACTGCGAGATCTTGAGCCGGAGGTTTGATCCCACCAGGTCGGCAAGCCGGCCCGGTTCCTCGATGTTGTTGATGATCATCATCAGGTCGGAGGAGAGCATGCCGCGCAGGGACATGATCTTCTCGGTCTGCTCCCGGACCGTGCGCATCAGGGCCTCGACCTCGACGGTGATCTCGGTGTTCTCCTGCTCCTCCACCAGGTCGATCTCGACCCGGTAGCAGGGCTCGGTCTGCAGGAAGGAGCGGATCCGGGCCTTGGACAGGGCCTGGACCAGCACCTTGAGCCGGCCGTCGGGCAGCTTCAGGGTCCGCATGATCATGGAGACCATGCCCACCCGGTAGAGATCGTCCGGCTCCGGGTTGTCCCGGGTCGCATCCTTCTGGGTCACCAGCATGAGCAGCTTGTCGCCGTTCATGGCCTCGTTCACCGCCTCGATGGAGCCGGGCCGGCCCACGAACAGCGGTATGATCATATAATTGAACACCACCACGTCCCGCACCGCCATCATGGGCAGGGACTCGGGGATCTCGAGATCCTGGGTGTTTTCTCCGAAATCATCCATACTGGTGGATAACGAATCGTTAAATTCCACGTTTTCCTCCTCTATTACCAGTCGAACACGACATTGTCTTTTCCAGGGCTCCCGCACTGTCCCGGCACAGGGGACAGGGAGCGACGTCATCAATGACAGCGGTCTGACAGAAAACTGTTGATTGCAGAAGAACTGACAACGGCAGGATACCTGCCCGCCCCGCGCCTCTTTTCCAGCGGCTGCATTCACGTGACTGTCCCCCGGACATGGAGACATCGACCAACAGGTTGAAACTGGGACTTTTCTGCAAGGACAAGGACACCAGACGACATACAGCCAGCACGGTGGTTAGAAGAAGGTAAACACGACTGGTCAGGAAGTCAAGCCGCGTTGCCACCCGTCCCTGCCCGTGCCGGCAAGATTTTCCTTGAATAAATCCAGGCTGCTCAATATAGAAGAGGTATGGTTCCGCGGCCTTCGGACCGGACCGCTTCCGGGCCGGCGGTGACACGCCGGTTCCCTGTTCCGCAGCACCCGGGCCGCACTCCGTCAACCCTTGCCCAGCCAGGAGTCCCATGTTTGACGCCGCATCCTTTTTCGACCTGAGCGACTTTCCCCATGCCGACATCTTCTCCGGCACAGAGCACGTCTGGGACGCCCTCAAGAACCTGAAAGACTATATCGATTCCCGAATCGACACCAGGAACCACTGCCTGGAGCACCCGGAGATGGACTGCGGCATGCCCCTGGCCCATCCGCTGATCTTCCACGACGGCCGGCTGCAGAGCGCCCAGGAGTGCCTGCTCAAGTACGGCGACGCCACCAGGGGCAGGCTGGAGGTGATCCAGAACGGCCGCCTGCTCAAGGGCGCCTCCATCATCATGGCCGGGGCGGTGCTGGTGGGCCAGAGGATCGCCATCGGCAAGGGCGTCCTGGTCGAGTCCGGGGCCATGATCAAGGCGCCGGCCATCATCGGCGACCACTGCGAGATCCGCCAGGGCGCCTACATGCGGGGCTACTGCCTGATCGGCGACCGGTGCGTGGTGGGACACGCCACGGAGGTGAAGCATTCCATCTTTCTCAACGACGCCAAGGCCGGCCACTTTGCCTACCTGGGCGACTCGATCCTGGGCAACGGCGCCAACCTGGGCGCGGGCACCAAGTTCGCCAACCTCCGCTTCCTGGCCGGCAACGTCCAGGTCAGGTCCCCGGACGGTCCCGTGGACAGCGGCCTGCGCAAGTTCGGCGCCATCCTCGGCGACCGTGTCCAGACCGGCTGCAACTCGGTGACCAACCCCGGCACCCTGATCGGCCCGGACGGGATCCTCATGCCCAATACAACGGCGGCCTCTGGATTTCACCCGGGGAAAACCGTAATTCGCTGACCGATTTTCCTTCCTTTTTCAACCGCTCCTGCTCGGCCCGGTAGCCGGAGTTGTAGAGGTTGAAATAGAATCCGAAGATAATACCGATGGTGAAGAAGATGCGGGCGATCCTGTCCCAGGGCGGCCACTTGCCGCCGGTGAAGTAGCGGACCAGGGCCACGGCCACGATGGTGAAGCCGATACAGTAGGGCGCCGTGGTCAGGAGCTGCTGCACGGTTCCGGAGACAACGGAGCCAAAGGTGATATTGTCCACGGTCGAATTGGTGCCGAGGTGGAATACCAGGTAGGCCAGGCCGGTGAGCGCAAAGGAAATCTTTTCACGTAACGTTTTCATATGAAGAAACTGACAGTCTGTATCTTTCCGGATACCGTGCCCAGCGACGGTGTCCTGTTTCCCCTTGTACAGGTTTTCGACCGTATTGTCTACTGCCAGGCGGTGGAAAACATGGACCCCGGGACCATGAACCTGTCCGCCCTGGCCACGGAGCTTGTCGACAGGGGAGTCTGCACCTTTTTCGCGCCCGCGCCCCTGGCCGAGAACCGGGAGCGCTTCCTGGCCCTGATCCGGGACCTGCGGACCCGGCGCGACGACTACGCCAGCCAGCTCGGCACCCTCTCCCTGGCCGGCATGGGCCAGCCCCTGCCCGGCCAGAAGGAGACCGGCAGCTCCATCATCTCCAGCCTGCTGCGCAGCAGTGGCATCGAGGAAAAGAGCGCGCGCCAGAGGGAACTCCTGCTCTGGCAGGCCCGTCTCGTCCTCCAGCTTGCCGAGATCTATGACGAGGAACAGGCGCGGGTGGAACAGGAACTGAAAAAGATCAGTGCCCTGCAGGACGGCCTCTTTGCCGAGCTGCGCGAGGAGACCGGCGAGGACTTCCCCCTGACCAGGAAACTGCACGCCATCTCCACCCTGACCGACAACCAGCTCGCGCTCCGGCTCAAGGCCTGGACCCGGCTCCTCTTCCTTGGCAGCAACGAACTGCCGCCGCCCGATCTCTTCGTGACCACCGGCCGCGACGGCCTGGACCGGCTCGAGGAACAGTACGAAAAACGCACCGACCACGCGCCCCGGCTCCTGGTCCGCGTCAGCCTGCCGGCCGGGCCGGCGGCAGAGGAAGACCCTGTCGAACAGCGCGACCGTTTCCGCGACCAGGCCCGGGAACCGCTGGCCGACCTGGCCCGCCTGGTCGCCGACCCGGCCGCGGCGACAACGGATGACCCGGCCCGGTTTTCGGCCGGGGACACTCCCTGGTCCGGATCCCTGCAGCAGGTCTTTGCCGCTCCTGCCTGCGGCCGCCGCACGCTGGAGCTGGTCCATTTCCCGGGCATGTCCGCCAGGCAGCTCTTCATGGAGACCTTTGCCCGGGAACCGGGAAGCCTGCAGGAAGAGGTATACGGCGACGAGGCAACCGGCGTCCTGGTGGGACACCTGGGCTGAGGGAACTACCTGCCCACGGCCAGGGCATAGAGGACCGGGTCGTCGGTGTCGAGGAAGGCGGCGGCCTCCTGGTCGTAGAAGGCGCCGATGCCGCTGCAGCCGAAACCGAGGCCGGTGGCGGCAAGGTAGATGCGCTGGCCCATGAGCCCCGCCTTGAGAAGCAGGGGCAGGTAGTTGTCCGGGCCGCCGGTGAGGAAAAGGGTGGCGCCGGAATCACCGCCCAGGTCCTGCTCCAGGCAGAGATAGCGGGCCATGGCGGAGAAATCTCCTGCTGCCAGGCAGCGGCCGTCCGCGTAGACGCCGGGCGCCATCCCCGCAACCCGGTTGACCACGGCAAGGATCCGTACCGGCTCGTCGCAGTCCATGGCCGCGGCCATGGCGGCGGTGGCCAGCACGGCCTCGAACTCGTGCCGCAGGAGCGGGGCCCGGGAAAAGGCGCGGATGGAACGGCGCCTGGTAATGGCCTCTTCCAGGGTCTGGGCGGCAAAGGGGTAGCGTATCTCCGCCCCTGCCGGCCGGCAGTGGACCGGCCGGCCGATCTGCCGCAGGGCCTCTTCGATGAACGGGTTGGCGGTAAACGTTCCTGTGCCGCTGACAAAGGGCAGCTCCATGGCCAGGCGAGAGATCCGCTCCCTGCCGCGTCGGCCCAGGACCACCATGGCCATGGCATGTTCCTGGTCGCCGAACCCGAAGCAGTGACGCAGCCGCTGCCGGTCGATCCGGCAGAGGATCGCGTATTCCTCCTGCCGGCAGAGGGCCGCCGCCTCGATGCCGCCCAGGAGGTGACCGCTGTCCAGCAGGCAGTAGCGCAGGGCCCGGTCGCGGTACTTCCAGCTCGAGCGGTAATAGATGGCGCTCACCAGGAGGACAAGCCCCTCCAGCCGACGGTTGTCCTCGCAGCAGGACTCCAGGCCGTCCCCCTCCCCCAGCCCGTGCAGCAGGCAGAGCCGCTCGCCGCCGGGCTCGTAGTGGTAGATGCCGTCGGCCAGGCCGGCCACTCCCCGCGCCTGGACATAGAGCTCGCAGGGATAGAGGGCCCCTGCCGAGGGGTTGGCGCGCAGGAACCAGACCGTCTCGCCATACACGCGGCGGGCGGTCAGGCCGGCGCAGAGAAAGAGCAGCCGGCGCAGCTCCGGCAACTCTGCCAGGGAGAGGCGGGCAAAAGAGGCCGGATACTTCTTGAAGACATCGGGCTGGCCGGCCCAGTCCAGGCGGCCGCCGGAGCGGACCGAGGCCGGGGTGTGGCTGGTCCGGCCGTGGAGACTGCCGGCAATGCTCACGACCGCACCGACGCCGCAGGAGAGGCGGCGATGGCCTTCGGGCCGGCGTTGCGGCAGGACGCGGGGCCGGGGCCCTGCCGGCGCCGCGCCCTCAGCCCGCCTTTTCCTCGCATTCTTCCCGGTACGGATTGATGGTCATGACCGGGCAGCAGGAATTCTTCACCACCTTGTCCGCCACCGAGCCGAACATGATCCGCTCCAGGCCCTTGTAGCCGTGCGTCCCCATGACGATCAGGTTGCAGCCGTGTTCGGTGGCATAACCAAGAATCGTCTCGGCGACATCACCCGTAAGGACCGTGGCCTTGACGTCGGTGACACCGAACTCGTCGAACATCTTCCGGTGCTCGTCCACAAAGCCGTCCATGCGCTCCTGCGCAGACTGGAACAGTTCCTCCTCCAGGTTGGGCATGTTGACCGGCGGCACGAAGAAGCCGGAGTAATCCTCGAAACTCTGGACCACGAAGATCAGGTGCAGGCTCGCCTTGAAGGTTCCGGCCACGTACGCCGCCGCGCGGGCGACCTTGCCCGCGTTGTCGGAAAAATCGATGGGCGTCACCACTGTTCTTATCTCTTGCATGGGCAGGCTCCTTGGTAAAGAAGAAATGATGGAATCAGTACCCTCGATGCCGCAACTGCCAATCCCGACTTTTTTCTTCATTTTCAAAGTGCGGGATCGAGGTGAACTTGAATCTACCATAACGGCAGGGCATTTTACAGAGTTTTCGCCCCGGCCCGGAGGAAATCGGCGCCGGCGGCATACCACGATGCGCCATGCCGGCGCCACCTGCAGGCTCCTCCTGCCCCTGGTCACGATTTCGGCAGGGTGCCGGCTTTCCGGTTGCGTATTCGTGGATTCAATTATATAGTTTGCCGCCAACGCAAAACATGGCCAGGTCACCAGAAAAAAGAAGCCAGGGGACAGAAACCGGGTCGGTATCCGCCTGTTCGTGTTCCTTTTCGGAGATCACATGGAATTTGTACCAAAATGGATAGCCTGGGAAATCACCCGGCGCTGCAACCTGAAATGTGTCCACTGCCGCTCCTCCTCGGAGCTCGAGGTGCAGGGGCACCCGGACTTCTCCCTGGACCGGGCCAGAAGTGTGCTGGACGATATCCATGGCTACGCCGATCCGGTGGTGGTCCTGTCCGGCGGCGAACCGCTGTTGCGCAACGATGTCTTTGACATCGCCTCCTACGGCACGGAGCTGGGCCTGCGCATGTGCATGGCCACCAACGGCACCCTGGTCACCAGCGAGACCTGCCGTAATATCAGGGAGTCGGGCATCAAGATGGTCTCGCTCAGCCTGGACGGTTCCACGGCCGCGGTGCACGACAACTTTCGTAACCAGCCCGGCGCCTTCGAGGGGACCATGAACGCCATCCGCCTCTTCAACGAGCATGGCATCCCCTTCCTGATCAACTCCTCCTTCACCAGGCGCAACCAGGAGGAGGCGCCCCGGATCTACCGGCTGGTCAAGGAACTGGGGGCCACGGCCTGGTACCTGTTCATGATCGTGCCCACCGGCCGCGGCGAGGATATCATGGCGGAGCTGATCCCGGAATCGGACTACGAGCAGATGCTCAACTGGCACTACGAGATGGAAAAGAACGAGGACGAGATGCTGGTTCGGCCCACCTGCGCGCCGCAGTACTACCGCGTTGTTCTGCAGCGGGCCAGGGAGGAGGGCGAACGCTTCAAACGGCGCAGCCTCAAGTTCTCCACCGGCGGGTCCAAGGGGTGCCTGGCCGGGCAGCTCATCTGCCTCATCGACGTGGACGGCAATGTCCTGCCCTGCAGTTACTTTCCCAAGGCAGCGGGCAATATCTTCCGGCAGCCGTTCAAGGATATCTGGGAGAACTCGCCCCTCTTTCTCGAACTGCGCGACTTCACGTCCTACAAGGGCAACTGCGGCCGCTGCGAGTATGTCAATGTCTGCGGCGGCTGCCGGGCCCGGGCCTATGCCATGACCGGCGACTACCTGGGGCCGGAGCCCTTCTGCTCCTACCGGCCGGGGACCATCGAACAAAGAACATCCTGACCGACGGGATATGCCCCGTGCTCACGCCGGGGACCATCTCCTTGACAGGAGCCTCCGCATAACCACTCACGATTTCAGTTGATCCTGTCTGCGGTACTGCTGCGGCAAAGGGGGAGTTATGAATGATACGTTTCTGAAGGCATGCCGGGGCGAGCAGACCGACTACACGCCGGTCTGGTTCATGCGCCAGGCCGGGCGCTACCTGCCCCAGTACCAGGCGGTGCGCGGCAAGGTGAGTTTTCTCGAGCTGTGCAAGTCGCCGGAGCTCTGCACCGAGGTGACCCTGCAGCCCATCGAGATCTTGGGCTTTGACGCCGCCATCCTCTTCTCCGACATCCTGATTCCCATGGAGGCCATGGGCCTTGTCCTGGAGTTCCACGAGGGCCGCGGCCCGGTCTTCCCGGAACCGGTGCGCAGCCAGGCGGCCGTGGACCGCCTGCGGGTGCCGGACCCGGAGGAGAGCATGCCCTTTGTCCTGGAGACGATCCGGCTGCTACGGCGCGAGCTGTCGGTGCCGCTGATCGGTTTTTCCGGCGCGCCCTTCACCCTGGCCACCTACCTCATCGAGGGCGGCTCCTCCAAGGTCTTCCTGGAGACCAAGAAGATGATGTTCCAGGCGCCGGAACTCTACCATGCCCTGCTGGAGAAGATCACCGCCTGCACCAGCACCTACCTGCAGGCCCAGGCCAGGGCGGGTGCCCAGGCCCTGCAGCTCTTCGACTCCTGGGCCGGGATCCTGGCGCCGCAGGACTATGCCCGCTTCGCGCTGCCCTATGTCCGCTCCATCATCCGTGACCTGCGGGCCATGACCGACGTACCCATCATCTACTTTGCCAACAACGGCTCCACCCTGCTTCCCCACACCACCACGGCCGGCGCCGATGTCCTCGGCCTGGACTGGCGGATCAACATCGGCGACGCCATCCGGCAGGTGGGCGACCACGCTGTCCAGGGCAACCTGGACCCCATTGCCCTGTTCCTGCCCCGCCAGGAGCTGGAGGAGCGGGTCCGGGGCCTGCTCGAGGACGCCCGCCAGGCACGGGGCCACATCTTCAACCTCGGCCACGGCATCGTGCCGCAGACCCCGCCCGAGCAGGCCCGGATCGTGGTGGACGCGGTCCACCGGTTCAGCCGCCGCTGACGCTCCAGCGCGCCAGGTCCATGCAGATCCCCGGCCTCGGCCAGTGCATCCGGCTGATGGAGCAGTACCAGATGCTGGACAATATCCGCCATCACTCCCTGGTGGTGGCCAGGGTGGCGGACCAGCTGGTCCGTGACCTGGAGACGGCCGGCCCGCCCCGGGGTGCGCCGGATCGCAGGCTGGTCATTGCCGGCGCCCTGCTCCACGACATCGCCAAGACCCCCTGCCTGGACGCCTCCTGCGAGCATGCCCAGGTGGGGGCCGAGATCTGCCGCGAACACGGGTTTCCGGAGGTGGCCGGGATCGTGGCCGAACACGTGATCCTGCGCGACCATGATCCGGACCGGTACGCAGGCGGCCGTTTCACCGCCGGCGAGATCGTCTACTATGCCGACAAACGGGTGCGCCACACCGAGGTCGTCAGCCTGGAGGAGCGGCTGGCCTACATCCTCGACCACTACGGCCGCAACGATCCGCGCCTGCACCGGTTGATCAGGGAAAATTTCCAGAGATGCGTGGAGCTTGAGCGCTACCTGTTTCACACCCTCGGCATGACGCCCCGGCAACTGGCCGACCGCATGACCGGCCGCATCCCGGCGCCTTCGCCAACCACAGCGCCATGAACAGGAACACGAATACAAATACGAAAGACTTTGACTGGGCAGAGGACTATCCCGCCGCCATCACGGTCTGCGACCGGCAGGGAACGATCATTGCCATGAACAGGGCAGCGGGCGAGAATTTCCGCCGCCACGGCGGCACCGACCTCATCGGCAGCAGCCTCTTTGCCTGCCATTCGCCCGCCTCGGGCAAGGCCATTGCCAGGATGCTGGAGCGGCAGGAAGGCGCGACCTACATCACGGACAACGGCCGCCGCAGGCGGCTGGTCCAGCAGGTGCCCTGGTACCAGCACGGCCGGTTCGCCGGCCTGGTGGAGACCATCATCGACCTGCCGGCCGAGCTGCCGGTCCGGCGCCGCGGCCAGGCAACGGGAGCGGGACTATGAAGGCCCTCTTTCTCGGCGTGGGCGAGGCCTGTGATCCCGGCCACGGCAACACCTCGGTCCTGGTCAGCACCCCTGCCGGCGCCACGGTGCTCCTGGACTGCGGCTTTACCGCCGCCCACCGCTTCTTTGCCGCCTGTGCCGATCCCGACCGGCTGGACGCGGCCTGGATCTCCCACTTCCACGGCGATCACTTCTTCGGCATCCCTCTGCTCCTGCTCCGCTTCTGGGACATGGGCCGCCGCCGGCCCCTGGCCCTGGTCGGCCAGGCGGGAACAGAGGAAAAGATACGCGCCCTGATGGAGATGGCCTACCCGGGGTTCATGGTCAAGCTCGGCTTTGCCCTCCGCTTTCACGAGACCGCACCGGGCACAACCCTTTCGCTGGCCGGACTGCGGTGGCGCACCGCGCCGACCCTCCACTCCCAGCCCAATCTCGGCCTGCTCCTCGATGATGGCCGCTGCCGCCTCTACTACAGCGGCGACGGCCGTCCCGGCGACGAGGTGGCCGGGCTGGCCAGGGGCTGCGACCTCGCCATCCACGAGGCATTCAGGATCGAGGACGAGGTGGTCGGCCACGGCTCCATTGCCGGCTGCCGCCGCCTGAAGCAGAAGGCGGGCATCCGGCGCCTGGCCCTGGTCCACCTGGAGGGCCGTGTCCGCCGTGAACGGCGGGAGGAGATCGACGCCATCCTTGCCCGGGACCAGGACCTGTTCCTGCCCCGGGAGGGAGACGAACTGGAGGTGGGAGCGGCAGGGCCCCGGGGGCCTGCGGGGAAAAGGCCTGTCCCGCCGGACCCGCCTTGACACCGCTTTTTCCAGGCAAGTATACTGCAGGGAGACGTTCCCTTCCGGTACATCGGCCAGCCAGAGGATACCACCAGGGGCAGCCCCTGCCGCGGCGGCCCGCAATCCCAGGAGACATACCCATGACATCCAGGCTCTCCCCGCTGTTCCTTCTCCTTGCCCTGTTCCTCGCTCCCCTGCCCGGCCGGGCAGCGCCGGCGGCCGGCAGTCACCCGGCAGCCGGCCTGCGCATGGCCGACAACTTCCTGATCCTCTACGACGCCGCCGACACCATGGCCAGGCCCTACCATGACAGCGGCATGACCAGGCTCGAGGCGGAAAAGCAGATCCTGGCCAGGAGCAACGCCGCCCTGCCCGCGCTCGACTGGCAGGCAGGCCTCTATCCCATGTGGAAGCCGGGCCTGTGGCTGGAAGGTGCAACCATGGGGTTCAGGCCCTATTACCGGTTGCAGAACTATGACCGGGCCGCATTCGGACGCGCCATCGACCGGCTGCCCGTCCGTCCGACAGGCCCGCCCATGCTGCAGGTCGGGCTGATGAAACTGGAACACCTGCTGGGCCTGCCCGGCCGCACCCAGGTCATTCTCTTTTCCGATGGCAGGCACTCCACGGCCGCCGGACTGGAGACCGAGCCCCTGGCGCAGGCGAGGAAACTGGCCAAGAAGTTCGATGTCTGCTTCACCATTGTCAGCAGCGCCGACACGGCCGAGGGCAGGAAGCTGCTGGCCGACATCGCGTCGGTCAACTCCTGCTCCCAGGTCATGGACTTTGACACCGTGTTCGACCACCCCGAGCACCTGCTGGGCAAGCTCGTCATGGCGGCCAGCGGATTTGACGACGTCCTGTTCGATTTTGACAGGTACGCCATCAGGCCGCAGGCCATGCCGAACCTGGACAGGCTGGGCCGCTTTCTCCGGCAACACGCCGATGCCTACGTGGTCCTCTCCGGCTTCACCGACAACATCGGCAGCGAGGCCTACAACCTGCGCCTTTCCAGGCAGCGGGCCGAGAGCGTTCGCAACTACCTGGCAAAAAAATTCGGTATTGCCCGCAAACGGATGCTGCTCTACTGGTATGGCTTTGCCAGGCCGGTGGCGCCCAACACCACGCCGGAGGGGCGGCAACGCAACCGCCGCGTCACCATCACCCTGCGCGGCGCGGCCTGATCCGGGCCGGGACCGGAACCCCGGCCCCTCAGGCCGTGGCCTCCCCGGGCACGATCATGAACGGCCGCCGCTCGCCGGCGGCATGGTCCTGCTCGATGATCTGTGCCGGATCGTTGAAGTAGAGGCCGCCGAACTCGCCACTGCAGTCGGGACAGCCCTTGAGCCAGAGGATATGGTGACGGTACCGATTCCTGGCAAAATGCCGATAGACCCAGCGGGATTCGCCGCAATCGAGGCAGAAGAGCAGGGTCCACTCGTCGCCCTGCAGGGCAACGGCGCAGTCGCGGCAGACCGGAATAACCAGCTCCCGGACCGAGACCTCGCGGATGCCGTCCTCCCGGTAGCCCATGGGCACAACGATGTAGTCGGTGGCAGCGATGGCCGCGGTGTCGACACCGGGGCCGTGGTTCAGGTGGCAGTGCTCGTGATCGAGCTCTGCAAGCAGGTGGAGTGTATTGAAGGTATCCATTGATTCCCTCCCTGGTTGAATGACGGCGTCCTTGCCTTACTTTTCGTATCGGCCAGGGAGCCGCAACTCTTTAGGAACAGTTACCAGGGAAAGAAAAAACGGGCCCGGGCCCGACGGACAGGAGGAGAGCAGAGCCAGATGAAGATCGAATTCCACGGCGCGGACCGGAATGTCACCGGATCCTGCCATCTCGTTGAATGCCAGGGCAAGCGCATTCTCATCGACTGCGGCATGTACCAGGGCGGCCGCGAGCTGCAGGAAGAGAACAAAAACGATTTCGGTTTTGACCCGGGCAGCATCGACTTCCTCCTGCTGACCCACGGCCACCTCGACCACTGTGGCCGGATCCCGCTCCTGGTCAAGCGCGGCTTCCGGGGCGATATCGTCACCACCTCGGCCACCCGCGAACTGGCGCGCCTGGTCATGCTCGACTCGGCCCGGATCCAGGAAGAGGAGGCCGAGTACCTCACCCGCAAGGCCCGCAACCATGACCGCAAGGCCGAGCCGGTCCAGCCCCTCTACGACACCCTGGACGCCCTCACCTGCCTGGACCGTTTCGTGGACATCACCGCCTTTGCCAGTCCCCACGACCTGGCGCCCGGCATCCGGGCCACCTTTTTCGAGGCCGGTCACATCCTGGGGGCCGCCGGTATCCTGCTCGAGCTTGCCGAGGGCCACCATTCCAGGCGGGTGGTCTTTTCCGGCGATATCGGCTACTCGAACCGCGTCATCCTCCGCGACCCGGCCGTGCCCCCCAAGGCGGACATCGTGGTCATGGAAACCACCTACGGCGACCGGCTGCACAAACAGCTCGAGCCCTCGGTGGAGGAGCTCTACGACGCCATCAACCAGACCCTGAAACGGGGCGGCAATGTCCTGATCCCCAGCTTTGCCCTGGAACGGACCCAGGAGATCCTCTACTACCTGCGCGAGGGCATCGAGAAGGAGCGGATCCCCGCGTCGCTGCAGGTCTTCCTCGACTCACCCATGGCCATCTCCGCGACCCGCATCTTCCAGCGCCATCCCGAGTGTTTCGATACCGAGACCTGGGCCGTGTTCCAGTCCGGCCAGGATCCCTTTGCCCTGCCGGGTCTTCACTTCACCCGCGACACCGCCCAGTCCGTTGCCCTCAAGCAGGTCCGCGGCGCGGTCATCATCGCCGGTTCCGGCATGTGCACCGGCGGCAGGATCCGCCACCACCTCAAGCACAACCTGTGGCGACGGGAGGCGGCGGTGATCTTTGTCGGCTACGCGGCCCGGGGCACCCTGGCCCGGCAGATCATCGACGGCAGGGAAAAGGTGCGCATCTTCGGTGAAGAGATCGAGGTCAGGGCCAGGATCCATACCATCGGCGGCTTCTCGGCCCACGGCGACCAGAAGGAACTCCTCGCCTGGCACGCCCGGACCGGCAATCCCGAGATCACCTTCCTGGTCCACGGCGAGGAGGAGACCATGCGCATCTTCGCCGGCCTGCTCACCGGCACCCGGGTCGAGATGCCCATGCTCCACCAGTCCTTTCCCCTGTGACGCCGGGGCCGGCCGGACCGGCGTTCGGATGTACTCCTTTTCCGGGCCCGGATCCTGGGCCCGGGAAGGGGGTGTCTCCCTGTCCGGCCCGGTCATGGAACGGACCGCCTCCCTGGCCTTTTCCCAGGTTCTCTTTGCCTTTTCCCTGGCCTTCCGCCACAGGCTCTTCGAGCGCTCTTCCGCCTTGCCGATGGCCTCGGCAGAGGACTTCCCGGCCTCGTCCACGGCCGCAGCCGAGGCCTGCCGAGCCTTGTCCCAGGCCTCTGCCGAAGAGCGCCTGGTCTTCTCCCACAGCTCTTCGGAGCCGGCCCGGGCCCTGTCCGCGGTGTCAGCAGCAGCCTCGCCCACGGCCCGGGCCGCCTCGCCGATCTCATGGCCGGCCCTGTCCCATTCACCATTGCCCCCGGCGACCGCCGGGGTCCCGCCCTGCCCGATCAGGCACAGGGCCAGGATTGCCATCAACACCAGCCTGCCCGCCGTACTGTTTTGCCGCATCGTAGACCTCCGTGTTTTTCTGGTTGCCGCGCACAACAACTGCCCTGCCAGGATACCGTGCCCGGCTCCACCGGGCAAGGCCATCCCGCCACATGCTGCTTATCTCATGGAAAACCGGAATGTTACATGTGCCCACCGCCCCCGGGACCGGAATAAACCATTCGACTTTTCCAGGACAATACTTTATATTGTCCCCCGAAATTGTTCACCCCGGCCAAGCCAGCATGGCGGGACCGGATTTTCGGCTCACGGCCCCGGCAATCCATGGAAATGCCACCGCCCCTGGTGCTGCGGACAGGCATTTTCGGATACACCATAATCCATAATTCCCAGCGCGCTGGGCACAACAAGCAATGAAGGCAGAGGAATCAAGAGGTCAGCGCCCCGTCAGTCCCGCCACAGGCGCAGACTCACCCGGCTTCTGTCCCCTGGCTTCTGTCTTCCGAGAGACCAGTCCATGACCGGAATCAGGCTCGCTGTCATCTGTCTCATCACGCTCGTCTTCCTGGGCAGCCCGGGGCTGGCCGCCGACAAGGCGCCCATGCCCGACTCCTGGACTGCGCGCAGCGCCGTGCACTTCGCCCTTGCCAACAGCCCGGATGCCAAGGCGGCCCTGCAGCGGATCGCGGCGGCACGGGCAGCCATCAGGCAGGCGGCCTCGGCCTTCTACCCGCAACTGACTGTCGGCGCCGGCTATTCCCGGACCGACAACCCCATGTATTCGTTTGGCAACATCCTCAACCAGGGGCAGTTCACCAATGGCATCGACTTCAACGATCCCGGTACCACCGACGATATCAACCTGATCACCAGCCTGCGCTACCGGCTGTTCAACGGCGGCCGTGACCAGGCAGGGCTCAAGGCGGCCGAGGCCGGGGCAGAGGCCAGCATGAAGGATCGCAGCAGCGTGCTCTCCAGGCTGGCCTACGAGGTGGTCCGCTCCTTCCTCACCATCATCCAGGCCGACGAGACCCGGCAGGCCCGGGCATCGGCCATCGAGGCGGTGGATGCCTCCCTGAAGGTGGCCCGGGCACGGCACGCGGCCGGCGACCTGCTGCGGACCGAACTGCTCAACCTGGAGGTGCAGCGATCCCGGGCCCGGGAAAACCTGATCCGGGCGCGGCACAACCTGGAGCTTGCCAAGCGCGGCTTCCTCAACCTGCTCGGCCTGAAACAGGGCAAGGTGAAGATCAACCTGGACGAAAAATTCCAGCAGGAAGTACCAAAGGTTTTCTCCTTCGAGCACCGGCCGGAACTGGCCCGGATCGACGCCATGATCCGGGCCGCTGAGGCCCGGGTGCGCCAGGCCGAGGCAGGTTACTATCCCACGGCCGATGCCTTTGGCTCCTACCAGGTTGACAAGGGATTCGAGTACGACGCCGGATCGGGTAACTCCTGGATGGCCGGCGTCAGGCTGAACTACACCCTTTTTGACGGCCACCGGACCTCGGCCGCCGTCACCAGGGCCAAGGCCCGCCTTGCCGAGCTCAGGGAGCTCAGGCACAAGATGACCCTCGGCTTCGGCCTGGAGATCGAGCAGGCCCGCCTCAGCCTGCGGCAGGCCGAGGAGCGGCTGCAGGTCACCAGGAAGATGGTGGAACTGGCCGAGGAAAGCGCCCGCCTCTCCCGGGCCCGGTTCAAGCAGGGGGTGATCCTGTCCTCGGACCTGATCGAGGTGGAGAAGCGGCTCACCGATGCCCGGGTCCGGCATGCCCTGGCCCTGGCCACCTACCGGATAGCGGTGGCCGATCTGCGCCGGGCGGTCGGCCTGCCCCAGTTCGATGAAACGACCTCCACGGGCGCGACAGACTGATCGCTTTCCAGGCCACTGGATTTTTTTACTTTTCTTTTGCAACGGCTACCCATGAATCGCACAAAGACACTGCTCTCCGCCTGCGCCCTGGTCCTCGTCCTTGCCTGTGCCGGTGCCAGGGCCGAAGACAAGACCGCCCCTCCCCCGGTGCCGGCCAAGGTCCGGGTCCATGTCCTTACCCTGGAAAAAAAGGAGATTCCGTCCCTGGTCGAGGTCGTGGGCACGGTCCAGGCCGTGCAGAGGGCATCCATTGCCGCCAAGGTCTCCGGTTTCATCGCCGAGATTCCCGTGGTGCTCGGCTCCCGGGTCAGGAAGGGGGACCTGCTGGTGAAGATCAGCGCCGAGGAGATATCGGCCCGCCTGCTCCAGGCCCAGGCCCAGCTCGCCCAGGCCAGGCGCAACCTGGAGCGGGAACAGAAACTGCTCAGGCAGAACGCCTCCACGCCGGAGACCGTCAAGACCATGCGCGACATGTACGCCATTGCCGAGGCCGGTTACCGGGAGGCCAAGACCATGCTCGGCTACACGACCATCACCGCGCCCTTTGCCGGCGTGATCACCCGCAAGATCGCCCACGCCGGTGACCTGGCCACCCCGGGCACGCCGCTGCTGGAGCTGGAGAACAGCAGCCGGCTGCAGATCGTCACCGCGGTGCCCGAGAGCGTGGTCCGCAACATCGAGACCGGTGACCGGATCACGGTCAAGGTCCCGGCCGCCAGGCTGGTCGGCCAGGGCACGGTGGCGGAGATCGCGCCCGTGGCCGACCCCCGTTCCCGGACCACCCGGGTCAAGATCAATATCAGCCAGAGCGCGCTCCTGCGCACCGGCCAGTTCGCGCGGGTCTCCATACCGATGAAAAACACCGAGACCCTGCTGGTTCCCGCCTCGGCCATTGTTCCCTTCGGCCAGATGGACAGGGTCTTTGTCGCCGAAAAGGGCAAGGCCCGTCTCCGCCTGGTCCGCACCGGCGAACGGGCTGACGGCATGGTGGAGATCCTGGCCGGGCTCAATCCCGGCGACAGGGTCATCGTGGACAACAACAGACTGCTGGTCAACGGACAGCCCCTGAGTATCGTGCAATGAAAGCGGATCAGTGCACTCCCCATCCGGGCTTTGCCGGCCGCATGGCGGCGGCCTTTGTCGACTCCAAGCTGACACTGATCGGCATCATCGCCTCGCTCCTGCTCGGCCTGCTGGCCATTGTCCAGCTGCCGCGCGAAGAGGAGCCCCAGATCAAGGTGCCGATGATCGACGTCATGGTCTCCATGCCGGGCGCCTCGCCCAAGGAGATCGAGGAGCGGGTCACGATCCCCATGGAAAAGCTGCTCTACGAGCTGCCGGGGATCGAATACATCTACTCCACCTCCATGCCGGGCAAGTCCCTGCTCATCGCCCGCTTCTACGTGGGCGAGAACCTGGAGAAATCCATCGTCCGGCTCAACCAGAAGCTGCAGACCAACTTTGACCGCATACCGCACGGCGTCTCCAGGCCCCTTGTCAAGCCGCACACCATTGACGACGTGCCGGTGCTGGCGCTCACCTTTCACAGCGCCAAGTACGATCACTACACCCTGCGGCGGCTGGCGGCCCAGGTGGATGATGCCATCAAGAATATCTTCGAGGTGGCGGAGACCAAGCTGATCGGCGGCACCAGGCGCGAGGTACGGATCGAGTTCGATCCCCTGCGACTGGCGGCCAGGGACCTGAGTGTCTCCAGCCTGATCCCGGCCCTCAAGCAGGCCAACCGCCAATCGATCTCCGGCGACCTGCAGTCCATGAACCACGAGATGCGGCTGCAGACCGGCACCTTCCTGACCTCGGCCAGGGAGATCGGCCGGATCGTGGTCGGGGTCTACGGCGGCAGGCCGGTCTATCTCAAGGACGTGGCCACCATTGTCGACGGCCCGGAGGAGCCCTCGACCTATGTCCTGTTCGGCCGCGGCGACGGTGCCCCGGAAGAGGCGGCCGTCACCCTGTCGGTGGCCAAGCGGCCCGGTGCCAACGCCGTCCGGGTCGTGGACACGGTGCTGGCCAAGGTCAACAGCCTCAAGGGAACGCTCATCCCTGACGATGTCCAGGTCAGCGTGACCAGGAACTATGGCGCCACCGCGGCGGAGAAATCCAACGAACTCCTGCTGCACATGGGGATCGCCGTCTTTGGCGTCGCCCTGCTGATCCTCTTCTTTCTCGGCTGGCGTGAATCGCTCATCGTCCTGCTCGCCATTCCCTCCACCCTGGCCCTCACCCTGCTGATCTTCTACCTCTACGGCTACACCCTCAACCGGATCACCCTCTTTGCCCTGATCTTTTCCATCGGTATCCTGGTGGACGACGCCATCGTGGTCGTGGAGAACATCGTCCGGCACATGCGGTTGCCGTCCAACCGCGGCAGGCCCCTGACCGCGATCGCGGTGGAGGCGGTGAGCGAGGTGGGCAACCCCACCATCCTCGCCACCTGGGCGGTCATCGCCGCCATCCTGCCCATGGCCTTTGTCGGCGGCCTCATGGGCCCCTACATGCGGCCCATCCCCATCGGCGCCTCGGCCGCCATGGTCATCTCCATGCTGATCGCCTTCTCGGTCACGCCGTGGGCGGCGACCCGCATCCTGCGCAAGGACTGCGGCCCGGAGGAGTGCGTCATCGAGCCGGAGGACGAGGACCACGACCATGCACCGGATGATTTCTTCACCCGCCTCTACCACCGGTTCATGGAGCCGCTCCTGGCGCACGGCTATGCCCGCTTTCTCTTCTTTTTCTTCACCGGCGCCATGCTGCTGGGTGCCTGTTCCATGGTCTACTTCGGCCTGGTCAGGGTAAAGATGCTGCCCTTTGACAACAAGTCCGAGTTCCAGGTGATCCTCAACATGCCCGAGGGCTCCACCCTGGAGCATACCACACGCGTGGCCCTGGAGATGGCCCAGGTGGTGGGCCGGGACCCGGAGGTGGTCAACTACCAGATCTATGCCGGCACGGCCGCCCCCTACAACTTCAACGGCCTGGTCCGCCACTACTTCCTGCGTCACGGCCCCACGGTGGCCGATATCCAGGTCAATCTCAAGCCAAAGAGCGAGCGGGACGTGCAGAGCCACGACATCGCCAAGCGGATACGTCCCGCCATTGCCGCGATCGCGAAGAAGTACGGCGCCGCCGTGGCCGTGGCCGAGGTGCCGCCCGGGCCGCCGGTGCTGCAGACCCTGGTGGCCGAGATCTATGGCCCCACGGACGCGGACCGGGTCAAGCTGGCCACCCGGGTCAAGAAGATGTTCGAGTCCACTCCCGGCGTGGTGGATGTTGACTGGTACCGGGAAAAGGACCGGATGAAGACGGTCATCACCGTGGACAAGGAAAAGGCGGCCTTAAACGGCATCTCCGAGGGTGCCGTGACCCGGGCCGTTCGCATCGGTGTCTCCGGGCTGTCCGTCGACCTCTTTCACCAGCCGCGCGACAAGGAAGAGACCAACATCGTGCTCGAGCTGCCGCGGGCCCAGCGGGCCCGGGTCGACGGCATCCTCAACATCATGCTGCGACCCGACATGAACCCGAAGGCACCACTGGTGCCGCTGCGGGAACTGGTGCACGTGGAACAGCGGCCGGTCAACCAGCCCCTGTACCGCAAGAACCTGAAACCCGTGATCTACGTGACCGGCGACGTGGCCGGCGTGGCCGAAAGCCCGGTCTACCCGATCCTGGCCATGAACAAGAAGCTGGCCCGGCTCGACGGGCGGGAGTATGGCGGCAGGGAGAAACATATCGAGATCTACAACCTCCACCAGCCCTTCACCGAGACCGAGCCGTCCATAAAATGGGACGGGGAATGGCACATTACCCTGGAGGTCTTCCGTGACCTCGGCCTGGCCTTCTGCGCGGTCATGATCCTGATCTACATGCTCATGGTCGGCTGGTTCAAGGACTATGTCACCCCGCTGGTGGTGATGGCGGCCATCCCCTTCTCCCTGATCGGTATCCTGCCCGCCCACTGGGCCCTGGGCGCCTTTTTCACCGCCACCTCCATGATCGGCTTCATGGCCGGCGCCGGTATCGTGGTCCGGAACTCCATCATCCTGGTTGACTTCATCGAGCTGCGCCGCTCCCACGGCCTGCCACTGGCCGAGGCGGTGGTCGAGGCCGGCGCCATTCGTTTCCGGCCCATGCTCCTCACCGCCCTTGCCGTCGTGGTCGGCGCCTCCGTCATCCTGGCAGATCCCATCTTCCAGGGACTGGCCATCTCGCTGATGTTCGGCGAGATCGCCTCCCTGCTCATCAGCCGCATGGCCGTACCGGTGCTCTACTACATGGTCAAGAAACCCGGCCTGGACAACACAACCCAGGAGGCATGATGCACGAGGCAGAGACCATCTGGAAACCCGAATACAGCGTGGGCGTCGACGAGATTGACGCCCAGCACCGCTACCTGTTTGAACTGTGGCAGATGCTCGTCTCGATCAGGGACCAGGAAGGGAACAGGCGTTCACGCCGGCAGGCGATCCTTTCCCTGCTTGACTACATCGACCTCCACTTCACCACCGAAGAGGCCTACTACCGGGAGCATCCCCGCTTTGCCGACCACCAGCGCATCCACCGTGAATTTGTCGCCAGGGTGCAGGGATTCGAGCGGGACCTGGAAAACGACCGGCTGGATATGCACGCCATGGTCGACTTCCTCCGTGACTGGCTCATCGACCATATTGTCCATACCGATATACGGTTCTTCAATGACATGCGGCAGATCGGCGCCAACGGCAGCTGAGCCGCGCCACGCGCGCCGCAGGGGTACATGGTGCAACTTCGCAGGTGGCGCAGGTGCGCAGGCACGGTGCAGGCGCACGTCCGGCCGCTCTTTTTTTTCTTTGGCCAAACCGTTCCGGATCGTTTATTCTCCTCATCCGGAACAGATGCCCGTCCGGCCTGATCCACCATTCATCCATTACCCATTGCCAAGGACCCCCTCCATGAGCAGCGACGTCAACGATATCTCCATCAACTACGAGGAAGACGGCACCCTTATCGTCAAGGAACTGGACAAGGAGATCCTGTCCAAAGGTGCCTGGACAACGATCCTCTTCCGCTACCAGGAGTTCAACCGCTCCAAGGG
>WFUT01000083.1 GCA_015484845.1 Desulfobulbaceae bacterium | reverse complement strand
GATGGAGACACTGGAACGACTGGCGGGCCGCCTGCTGAGCGCGCAGACAGGGGTGGAGAGGACAATCCTGGAGTGGCTCGGCCGGCAGGAGGCCGAAGAAATTTGAGGGGCAGGAGGAGCACGAAACTGACAGGCACGGCGCAGCCCCCTGCGCCGTGCCTGTCCGTACCGGGTCGCACGGGCTACTGGGCGTAGGCACCGACCTTGAGGGTCTTCTGCAGCTCCTCCACCGGGGTGTAGTCCAGGGGATCGGTCCAGCCAACGATCTTGGCGGCCTTGGCGGCCTTGTCATCGGGCTTCATGGCCTTGAGGGCGGCCACGACCTGGTCGCTCAGCCCCTGGTCGGTGCCGGCGACCCGGGCCAGGGGCCACTCGGGATAGAGCTTGGTGGAACAGACAAAGGGAAAATCGGGATAGTCCTTCTTGGCGATGATCTTGAAATCCTCCATGGCAATGGCGCCGGAGGCGGCCAGCCGCTCCAGGGTATCGGTCCGCACCGTGCCCGCGTCCACGGCCTCGTTCTGCACGGCATAGACCACGTTGTCATGCTTGCCGCCAAACTCCACCGAGGCAAAGTCCTTGAAGGGATCGATGCCGGCATCGACAAACTCCTTGTAGGCCATCTGCCAGCCGCCAAAGGAGGACTTCTTGACCCCCATGAACTTCTTGCCCTTGATGTCGGCCAGGGAGTTGATCTTGTCATTGTAGGCCGTGGTAAAGATCACGCCGCCAAAGGACTTGAGCGCCTTGCCCTGGCGCGAGTTGATCATGGTCAGGATCGGCACGGCGCCGTACTTGACCTTGGCGGTCACGAACATGGAGGAATTGACCAGGAAGAAATCCACATCGTGGGCCTTTATGGCCGGGAAGACCCTGTCAAAATCCAGGGGCACGATCTCGAAGGTCTTGCCGCTGATCTTCGAGCCGAGATAGTCGCCGGTGGCCTGCCACTTCTTCAGCGCCTTGGCAGGTCCGTTCTTGGCCAGGACCCCGATCTTCACCACGTTCCCGGCCTGGGCCACCCCTGCCAGGAGAAAGAACATCACTGCTATCAGTCCGGTTGCTTTTCTGAGCATTCGACACCCCCATTGTGGTACTTTCCTCTGTCCGACCCCGGCTGGCGCCGGAATCGACCCCCATGGAACCTATGCACTACAATGAAGTATCGCAGAGAAAAAAAACGATGTCAAGACACGAAGATCGTTATTTCGAGAACAGGCGGCCCGCCCGTGGTTGCCTTGCCGGCGGCCCCGGCATCCCAAAAAGATCGAAACAGAATGCACAGCCCACGTGATGACAGACGCCATCTCCACTGAACTGCATACCCCGATCGGCTCCCTGCTCCTGGTGGCGGACCGTCATGGCCTGTGCCGCATCGTTCTGCCCGGCCGCGGTGATGACCATGCCGGCCGCATGGTGGCACGGGAAGATCATCCCCTGCTCGCCCGGGCCGCGGCCCAGATAGACGAATACCTTGCCGGGAGCAGAAAGAGTTTTCAACTCCCTCTCTCACTGCACGGCACCGCTTTCCAGCTCTCGGTCTGGCAGCTCCTGGCGCAGATACCCCTTGGCACCACCAGGAGCTACGGCGAGTTGGCCCGGCAACTGGGCGGGATCGGCAAGGCGCGGGCCGTGGGCAGGGCAGCCCATGCCAACCCCCTGCCCCTGGTCATCCCCTGCCACCGCCTTGTCGGCGCAGGCGGCGACCTGACCGGTTTTGCCGGTGGCCTGGACCTGAAGAAAAAACTGCTTCGCCACGAGGGCATCCTGGTGGCTGAAAACGGAAAAATAGAGAAAATTATAGAAAAACAGCTCGATAACCGATAAGAAAGGAGAGAGGATCGAAAACGATCCAGCGCAGGGGACCGGGCAGGCCCGGTCCGTGATGGTCATCAAGGAGGACAACCATGGTCGATATCGTCATCGGCGCCATCCAGCCCACCGGGCCGCCCGTGAACAAGCCGGGCACCACTGCCGGCGCCATCGAGGCAGAGCTGCTCCACGTCCGGCCGCCCCGCCGCTCCATCGCCGGTCCCAGCGGCAAGGAACGGCGCAAGGAGTTCCGGCAGGACCCGGCCAACGGCCGGGTCCTCACCATCCTGGTGCCCAACGGCCAGCACCTGCCCAAGGACCTGGACGGTCGAAACTACAAGGTGTTGCTCCGCTTTATCAAGAAATAATGCCCCTCTCCCGCCGTGGCCCGGTTCCGTGGAACCTGGTGAAGAGACGGGGTGCCCTTTCACGAAGCAGTATCGCGAGGGTATCTACCGCCTTCTTGTTCTGATCAGTCTGGTCAGAACGGCCGCATGGTCCAGATACCGCAGGGACAGGTATCGGCGCAGAAGCCGCAGGCGATACACTTGTTGTCGTCAGAGACATACTCGTAGTTGACCCCGTCCTTGCCGGCCACGACCTCGCGCCGGGAGATGGCATGGGTGGGGCAGATGGTCTCGCAGAGATGGCAGTCCCGGCAGGAGCCGCAGCTCAGGCAGCGAGCCGCCTGCTGGTCCTCGGTGGTGCCCTTGTCGTCCACGGGATCGTAGTGGGCCACGGTCAGGGACTCGTACTTGATCAGCTTCTTGCTGAAGGGGACCCAGGGCTCGCCCTTGAGGGTGGCCACGATGTATTCGGCCGTGCGCTTGCCCGCCCCCAGGGCATTGGTGGCCAGGCCGGGCTTCTCGACGTCGCCCACGGCCAGGATCTTCTCGTCACTGGTCCGTCCGGCCTCGTCGGTCCTGATCCAGGAGCCGCCGGCGATCTCCACGGTCTCCACCGTGTCCGGCAGAAACGGCAGGCTCGGCACATCGCCGATGGAGATGATCACGGTCTGGGCCGGGATCAGGGTGCCGTCGTCGGTGATCAGTCCCTCCTCGGTGACCTCCCGGGTCATGACCGGCCACTTGAAGGTGGCGCCCAGGGCCTCGGCCGCGTCGCGCTCCTTGCCAAAGGCCTGCGGCTTCTGGATATCCACCAGGGTCACCTGCTTGGCGCCCTGGCGGAAGGCCTCCACGGCCACGTCGCAGCCCACGTTGCCGGCGCCGATGATCACCACCTGCCTGCCGGTCGGCATGGGCTTGTCGGTCTTGGCGGCCTTGAGATAGTCCAGGGCCGGGATGACCCGCTCGTGGCCGGGAAAGGGAATGATCCGGGGCTGGTGGGTGCCGACGGCGATGACCACGTAATCGTATTCCTTTTTCAGCTCTTCCAGCTTCTCCCTGGTCATCTCCACGCCCAGGTGGACGTTGATGTGGTCCTCCTTCAGGAAACGCTCGATCTCCATCTCCCAGACCGCCCTGGAGAGCCGTTCCCAGGGGATGGTCTGGGTCAGCTTGCCGCCAAGCTGGTTCGACTTTTCAAAGATATGGGCCTCGACCCCGGCCAGGGCCAGGTGCCAGGCCACGGCCATGCCGCCGGGCCCGCCGCCGATGATCGCCACCTTGTGGCCCGTGGCGGGCGCGGTCGCGGGCGGCTCGGCGGTGCGGACCGCCTGGCCGAGGATGGAGACGTCGATGGAGTAGTCGACCTTCTTGCGCGAACAGTTCTGGATACAGAGGTTGGGACAGATGGTGCCGCAGACCGAGGCTGGAAACGGCGTGTAGCGCAGGAGCATCTCGTAGGCCTCTTCGTACCTGCCCTCGCGGATCAGCCGCAGCCGGTCGATGGTGGGGATGTGCATGGGGCAGTAGAAGGTGCACGGGGCCGCGGAATCGCGGTTGGCCCAGAAGGGCTTGCGCCGCCGCATCTCGCCGGTCTCGATGACGCCGATGACGCTGCGGTCCAGGGTGGGGGCAAGGTCGCGCAGGGGATCGCCGCCACCAAAACCCTGGCTCCAGATCCTCTCCCTGAACTCGGCCATGGGCATGGGACCGGAGAACATCAGGGCCCGCTCCTGGGGCGAGATGGCGGCAAGCAGGCGCCACTGGTCGCGTTGGCTCAGGGCATCAAGGAGTTCGGGCCGGCCGATGGCCTCGAGAAACCCGGGCAGACGGTCGACAAG
>WFUT01000082.1 GCA_015484845.1 Desulfobulbaceae bacterium | reverse complement strand
ACATCATGCGTTCCATGGCCTCTGCCTCGCGGATCGTCAGTCCTTTTTAGGGCCAGCGGCCGCAGGCGGGATCCCGGCCGGTTCCCGCGCTCTTCAATCCTTGGTGGTGTGGCAGACGAAACAGCCTGTCCCCGCTGCAGCTCCGGCATTGCCCGCGATCATCCTGGTGTAGTCCCAGCGGAGCATGGAGGGGTAATCGGAGGCATGGGCCACGTGGCAGGAGAGGCACATCACCGCGTCGCTGCCGGGTGTCACGCTGCTACCCGATGCCGCCGGCACGGTGGTCCTGGCCACCGGCGCCTGCAGGTTGTACACCGTGTACCCGGCATACTCGCCGGTGGCGGGCAGGGCCAGGTCAGTGGGGTGGCGGATGAACGGTGAGGTCGCCGTGCTGCCGACGCCCTCCGATGTGGCCGTGGCAAGGGTATGGAAATTGCCGTGGCAGGTGGCGCAGAACTGGCTCATGGTGCCGTCCGGCGGCTGGACACCGCCGCTGCCGTGGCAGCTCACTTCGCCAGCCCCGCCGCAACCGAGGCGGACCGGTGTCAGCAGGCCGTAGTACTCGTTGTGGTTGGCCGCCGAGGCATGTTCCTGCCAGTCCGCGCTCTCAAATCCCTTCACCCCCATCAGGAAACGATAGCTGTTGGCCGGCTCGGTGGCCTGGTCCAGCCGGCCGCCCACGTTCCGGTGATGGGCGCCCCTGATTCCCTCGGGATAGGAAGAGCCGGCATACCTGTAGCCATGGCAGCCGTTGGTGCCGGCACAGGTCAGGTTGTCGGTGTTCACGTTGCCGCCGGTGTCGTGGGCAAACTGCCGTATGCCCCCGGGCGGGGCATAGAGCACCGCGTCGCTCCCGGTCAGGTCGCGGATGTTGTGGCCCTTGTTGTCTGCGGCGCCGCTTCCCTTGAGCCCGGTAATATAGCCGAAGTTGCCGCCGGCGAGATCGGTGGCCCCGCTGTGCATCACCTGGGGCAGGGTGTCCGGTCCCAGGGAGACGGTGGCGCTGGTGCCGCCCCGGGCGTGGCAGCCAAAGCAGCCTCCCCTGGTCAGGTCGTCATTGGGAACGGTGGAGCCGTCAAAGGTCATGGCCTCGTTGTTCTGACTGTTGTGCATGGTATGGCAGTTAAAGCAGACCCCCCGGATGGTAGCGCCGGCAGCACCGGGCCACAGGAGCAGCAGGCAGATGGCGCAGGCAGGGCCGTGGCGCAGGATACGTGAATTTTGTCTGAACATCGCTCTCATGACTGACCAGGGAACCGGGGCCTTGCAATCCCCTGCCTGCCGGACCTCCCCTGGTCGCTTTCCCTCCTGCCGCGTTGAATCGCCGAATCCGCCTCCTGCTGCCGGCCGGATATCGTTACCGGTCCCACCAGCGTTTTTCTGGTTCACTACTACACTATAACTGCAACAGGACTGTTCTTCAATTGCTTTTCCCGGAGTTGCCGGTGCCACAGGCGGACACGTGGGCGGACGCTGGTGTTACGATTTTTCTAAAGGTAACATTTTTTCCTTGACCCGGCAAGTGCTTTGTTGTAGAGATGGCCGCAAAGGTGGTACTGTCCGCGCACGGCCATCCGGGGCGACGGTCGGCGCCGGCGTGTAGGATGGCGGTGCGGGGCGGCATGTCAACCGTTTCCTGGTCGCCGGCCGCCATTGGTGTTTGTCGGCACGGTTGCAGCACGTGCCGGGCCACGGCCTGGCGTCTGAAAGGGGGCGCCGGCAGCTACTGCCGGGACATTGCGCTCAGCCCGGGGTAGTCCAAGATAGATCTTGTTTTTTTCCTGGCACAACAGTATATTTTTGACCTTAGGAGATGCTGTTGCCGTGTTTGTTCAGTTGCCGGAAGATTAGATCTTTGCACCTTGGAGTACTCTTCAATGTTGTTGTCGTATGCGCCGCATGCAAGACCCGCCTGTGGGCCATGACCTAGCGACAGGTCATGTGATACAAAGGAGGAATGAATATGGGAATCCGGACCGGCATGACAGGAATTGTTTTCGCATCCCTTTTCTGCCTGGGCCTGTTGCTGTTGCCTGTGCCGGGTATGGCCAAGGTGACGGGTCAGTGCGCCCAGTGCCATACCATGCACAACAGCCAGGGAGGAGCGCCCATGGCCGTTGACATTGCCGGTAACCCGCAGACGGCGCCCAACCAGACCCTGCTCCGCTACGGCTGTGTCGCCTGCCATACCGGAACCAATGACGGCACCAACAATATCCCCTATGTCAACAGCACCACCGCGCCGACCTACGGTGCCGACGGTACCACGGGCAACACCCTGGCCGGCGGCAATTTCTACTGGGTCGCCGCGGCCGGTGGCGCCAGTGACGCCATGGGGCACAACGTGGCCAGCGACGGCCTGGCAACCCAGGACGCCACCCTGGGCAATACCCCACCCGGCGGCACCGGGCCCCTGACCAGCCAGCTCACCTGCGCCGGCACCACGGGCTGCCATGGCGACCGGACAAAGGACAGCGATTTCGGGGCCATGTCCGGGACACACCATGCCGATGACAGTGTCATCGATGGCACCACCGTGGCCAGGAGCTACCGCTTCCTCGACGGCGTCCTCGGCCTGGAGGACCCGGACTGGGAATACCTGCCCACGGCCACCTCCCACAACCAGTACAAGGGCTTCGACCGGACCTCGGACACCGAGCTTGCCGTCGGTTCCATCAGTAATCTCTGTGCCCATTGCCACAACGACTTTCATGACGGGTCCGGCAACGTGGGCGGCACGGCCCCGGCGGCCAATCCCTTTTCCAGCCCCTGGGTCCGCCATCCCACCGACTTTGACATGGGCAACACCGCCGCCGGTTCCGAGTACCGCAACTACGGCGGCGCCGGCGTCAACGCCTACGTTGTCGCCGCACCGGTCGCCAGTGTCGATGTCTCGACAGTCCTCTCAACGGTCACGTTCAACGACGATACCATCGTGACCTGCATATCCTGTCACCGCGCCCACGGAACGCCCTATCCCGACCTGCTCCGCTGGGACTATTCCTCCATATCCGCGGGCGGTGGCGGTTCCGGTGGCTGTTTTGAGTGCCATACCACAAAGAATTGACACTACCGCCGCTTCCAGGTAAGAACAGGGGACCGGTCATCGCCGTCTGCCAGCGGGGCAGGGTGGCGCCGGCCGGTCCGTGAAGGACGCCCGCCGCACCCATTGAACCAACCATTTTCTCATCTGCCATCGTGCCCGGAAAAAGACAACGCCATGCCGTGGCCTTTCTCTTCTGTCGGGCGCTTTTTTCCTGTCTCTTGCTGGTGGCCACCACAGGGCGGGCCGAGGTCGTGGGCCTGGACGCCTCCTGGCAGGTCAACGAGATCGGCAGGGACAGCGAGGAGGACAACCTCAGCTCCTTTCACCAGCGGTATCACCTGCAGTGGAATCCCCGCATAACCCGCGCCATTTCCCTTGATACCAATATGGACTATTCCCGGAACTGGACCAGCGGCTCCGGCTACCGGGAGATCATCTCGCCCATGGCCGATCTCCAGGTCCGAAACGACCTCTTCACCGCCGAATTCAACGGCCTGGTCACCAAGACCAACAACGCCGAGGCCAGGGACCAGGACAGTCACAGCTGGGAGGCCGTGCTCAGCTCGAACTGGGACTACCTCTACTGGCCCAGTCTCTCGGTTCTCTTTGGCAACAACCGCATCACCGACGGCGAGAAGGTACATCTCACCGACAACGACAGGGACTGGTCCGAGTTCGTCGCCCAGTGGGCGGCCCACGACGTTGAGCTCTATTACAGCTATTACCTCCAGAACAGGACGGATTATGCGGAACAGAGCAGCACCGACGAACGGACCCATTTCGGGCGCCTTGACTACAACCACGCCTTTTTCGGCAACCGGGTCCAGTTCGGTTTTTCCCAGCAGGTCACCCGCTCGACCACCGAGTTCAATGCCCATGTCGGCGAGGGCGGCGCGGCCAAGGTCAGTGTCGGCCTGTCCCGGGCCATGGCAGGGATAGACAACACGCCCGAGCACGGGACCCTGCCGGCCAACCCGGCCCTCATCGACGGCAACCGGCAGACCAGCGCCTATGTCATTGGCCTGCACGAGGTGGCAAACATCGCCGTCAGGACCGACTACCAGAAGGTTGACCTCCTCTACCTCTACACGACCGTCCTCGATCCCCTCCTGGTCGGCGATGCCAGTGCCCTGCGCTGGGACCTCTACTCTTCCGACGACGGCGTCGAGTGGCACCGCGAGGCCGTCAATCCGGCCACCACCTACAACCGGGACGAGAACCGCTACGAGGTGAGCGTGGGCGGCCTGCAGAGTATCTACCTGAAGCTGGTGGTCACCGGCTGGCCGCCGGCCCTCAGCATCCCCATCACCGAGATCGCCGCCTTTCGCCTGCAGAGCGGTTCCGGCGGCCGGGTGAACGACTACCAGCACTACACCAAGTATGTCTCTGACCTGAACCTGCGCTACGATCCGACCCTCAACACCCGCCTGACCTATTCCCTGGTCTGGGACAACAGTGACTACAACACCGGCAACGACCGGCACCGCCTCTTCCAGACCGGCAGCATCAGGTGGCTCTATAACAGGTACTTCATCCCCACCCTCACCATCAACGACACCACGACCACCAACTCGGAACTGGTCGACACTGTCCAGCGGTCCTATGCCCTGGTTATCCAGTCGACGCCGGTGCCCACCCTGGAATCCAGCCTGGGTATCACCCGCAACGAGAACTACGAGGACAGCGATCTCATCAACACCAACCACACCATCAATTTTCTCAATACCGCCACCCTTTACCCCAACCTGGAGACCACCCTGGACTTAAGCGTGGTCTTCAACAATAACAAGGAACTCGATACCAGCAACCAGGCCATGTCCGTGCGCTGGACCCTTACCGGGCGCCTGCGCTCCACCCTGATCGCCGACCTGATCACCGAGTACGGCACCAATACCCTTGACTTCGCGGAGATGGTCAACAGCGAGGATACCGGCGGCCGCACCACCCTCAACATCAACTGGCGGCCATCGGACCTGGTCTCGATCCTGGTCAACGGCTCGCAGGGATACGGAGAGAAGTGGGTCAACTACCGCTCTTTTCTCCTTGATGCCAAGTTTTCGGTGGTCCGGACCGCAAAGACCCAGGTGATCCTGGGCTACCGGGCCAATGCCACCCACGAGGAAACGATCCAGGATTTCAGTTACAACTGGAGCTGGAACATAAGCAGTTACTTGACGCTGCAGTCCATTGCCAGTTACATGTTGACCGAGGAAGAGAATATCTGGGCTGTCAATGCCCGCCTGACGGCCAGGTTCTGAGTCGTGGTCCCCCTGCCTCTGCCTGGTCCGACCGTGAGGAGAGAAAAGACGATGAAGAGAGAACAACCCGCCGGCCGCCGTCGGCCCGGCAGCATCCGGTCCATGGCCGGGAAGTGGCCGTGGCCCGCGGCGTGGGCCATGCTCCTCGCCATCCTGTTTGTGCAGGGGTGCGCAGGCCCTGGTACCGCCTCCCGAACCTTTGTCCGGAAAAACGTTGACCTGGCCTATGTCACCAGGGTGGCGGTCCTGCCCTTTGCCAACAATACCCAGGACGACTTCGCTGCCCAGCGGATCCGCGACATCACCGCCACCCAGATCATGGCCATGGGGATCTTTGACGTGGTGGACCGGGGGATTGTGGACAGTGCCCTGCGCGAGATGGCCATAGACAAGGATACGCCCCTGGACGTGCCGGTGGTCAAGCGGCTGGGCAAGCGGCTGGGGGTGCAGGCCTTTGTCCTGGGAACCGTCAACAGTATCGGCGAGAACCGGCGGGGCTCCTTTAGCTATCCCGAGGTCTCCCTCACCCTGGAACTCCTGGACAGCGACTCGGCCCAGGTCCTGTGGCGCTGCAGCGATACCCTCAGCGGCTACTCCCTGGCCGACAGGCTCTTCGGGCTGGCGCCCCGGGACGCATTCCAGATCACGGTGGACCTGTTGCAGCGAATGCTGGCCACCATACCGAAGTAACGAGGATCTTTGCGCGTCGAACCGGCTGACGGTCCCCGGCGCCGCAGGGTGATGATTTCCATGAATCGGCTGTACCTGATTGCCAGTGTCCTCTTCCTCCTTGCTGTAACGGTCCCGGTCCGCGCCGCGACCGTTGCCGTCCTGCCCCTGCTGGACGTGACGGTGAGCAGGAACGGCGTCAACTACACCCTGACCGATCATCTGCGGCAGGAGGTGCAAAAGCGGGGATTCACCCTGGTTGCCGCTGACCGGATCATGGCATTCCTGGTCCGCCATCGCATCAGGACCCTGGGCAGGCTGGACAGTCACCTGGTCGAGGCGGCCGGCCGGGAGCTGCAGGCCGATCTCCTGCTGCAGGGGACGGTCTGCCAGTTGCAGGAACGGCCGGCCCCGGCCATCAGTCTCAGCCTGGAGCTGATCCGGACCGCCGATGCAGCCACGGTCTGGGCCAACACCGAGGCGCTGTCCGCCTCGGACCTGACCAGCCTGCTGGGCCTGGGTGATCCGGAGAATCTCGGGGATCTGTACAGGGTCTTCTTTCCCCGGCTGCTGGCGGACATGCCGGCCAGTGTCCCGCCGGCAGCCGGCAAGAGCCCGGAGCTCGATATCGACTCGGTCGTTCTCCTGCCCCGCCATGTCCGGCCCGGCGACCAGGTGTCGTGCCGGGTGCGGCTCCGGGACATGGAAGAGCGGATCGGCAAGCTGCCGCACCTCGTCGCCCGGGTGGGTGATCGGCGTTTTCCGCTGGCCCTGGATCCGGAGGGGTACTACCTGGTCGCCCGCTGGCCCGCTGCCGGCCGGCCCGGGGAGTACACGGTGCGCCTGGCCGCCAGGTGGCCCTCCGGCCGCACGGAAAAGGCGGTCATCGGTTCCTACGTTGTTGACGACCATGCGCCTGCACTGCAACTGCACCTGGTCGGCAGGGAGATCGACGGCCGGGTCTTTTTCAATGATCGCCTGATCATCATTCCCACCCTGACCGATCCCGAGCCGGTGGCTCGCTGGGAGGTCCTGGTCATCAACCGGGACGACGAGGTCGTTGTCAGGCAGGGTGCGGCGCAGCGACTGCCGCGACGCCTGACCTGGCGGGGCCAGACCACCCTGGGCACCCTTGCCCCGGATGGCGAATACACGGTGGTGTTCAGGATCTGGGACCAGACCGGGCTCTCCTCCTCGGCGTCCCGGGAGGTCTCCTTCCGGCACACGCCGCCGGATATCACCGCCGACCTGGTGGGGAAGGGGAAACGGCTCACCGTGAAGCTGGACCGGAACAGCGGCATGCCCCTGGCCTACTGGTGGATGAAGGTCTTTGCCCCGGATGGCGCCCTGCTCAAGCTGGCCCAGGGTGTGCGCCTGCCGGCCGACTTTTCCCTGGACCTGGGCGGGCAGAAGGAGGGGGCGCCCCTGCAGGGGCTGCTGGTTGCCGCCGATATCCTGGGCAACAGGATAGAGAAAAAGTTCAAGGACCTGCGCAGCACCAGCGGTGAGAGCAAGGGCGGCAAGGTGGAGATGGAAAAGGAATGGCTGGAGGAGTTTTAGAACGTGGACCGACTCTGCCGCGTCTGGGCGGTACTTTTTTTTCTGCTGCTTGCCGGCTGTGGCCGCCACGTGCCGACCCTGTACCGGTTCGCCGACCTGCCTGCCCGCGGGACCTGCAGGATTGCCCTGCTGCCCCTGGTCGACAAGGGAGACTACCCGCGCGGCGCCGCCATCCTCTCCAAGGTCCTGCTGTCGGAACTGGTCAGCAGTGGCCATTTCCAGGTGGTGCAGGAGGGCGACATCCTGGACCTTTACCGGCAGTTGCTGATCTATCCCGACCGCCAGCCCAACCAGGAACAGCTCCGGATCATCGGCGGCCGGCTGGGGATCGGGCTCTTTATCGGCGGCGATATACTGGAGATGCGGCAGGTGAAGGGCGCCATTGCCCCGCAGACCGGCCTGACCATGATCCTGAGGATCTATGACGGCGCTACCGGCCGCCTGCTCTGGACCACCTATCACCGGCGGCAGGGCAGCTCCTACCAGGAGGTGCTGCACTTCGGCCGTATCAACACCATCACCGGCCTTGCCCGGCGGATGGCCCACGAGGTGGTCGAGCTCTGGCTCGGGGAGGGAATGGAACCATGCACACGATAACCAGGGTATGGATCCTGGCCCTGGTCCTGGCCGGCATCCTGCCGTTGCTTCCCGGCCGGGGCAGGGCGGCGGACCAGGATGTCCTGGTCACCATTGACAACAGCCGCTACACCACGGCCGATTTCCGGGTCTGGTGGGAAAACTGGCGCCGGGACGAGACCATGGCCCTGCCCGAGACCCCGGAGCCGTTCGTGGACTGGCTGCTCCTGTTCAGGGAGGCGGAGCGGATGAAGCTCTACCAGGATCCGGCCTACAGGAAAAAGGTGCTCACCTTTCTCAAGGCCCGGACCCTGATGCTGCTCAAGGCGGAAGAGATCGACTCCAGGATCGTCATCACCGACCAGGAGCTCAGGGCCCGCTACCAGCGGGACTACGTGCCCCGTTACCGGGTGAACATCCTGTTTTTTTCCTCCCGGACCGCGGCCGACCGCGCCCTTGCCCGGCTCGGGTCCGGGCCGGTGCCGGTGCAGCGGCTCCAGGCCCTGGCCGCGGGGAAGGATCCGGCCTTTTCCATGCAGAGCGGCTGGTATCGTCCCGGCAGCATCGACCCGCGGTGGCGGCGGATTCTCTCCGCGCTGCCGGCGGGGGGCCTGAGCAGTCCCGTGGCCTGGAAAAAGGGGGTAGTGGTGCTCCACTGCCAGGAGATCCGGCCGGGCGATGACCAGGATTTCGCCCACATGCGGGAGCAGGTGCGGCGGGTCCTCTGGAAGGAGCAGGAGCAGAAGCTGACCATCGCCCTCCTGCAGAGGCTGCGCCGGAAGTACCATGTGCAGGTGGACACGAAGTTGCTGGATTCACTGGATGTCTCCCGCACGGACAATGGTTTTTCCGACCAGCCGGTGATCAGTACCGACCGCGGCCTGGTCACGGAAAAGGAGTTCATGGCCCAGGTGCGGCGCATGCAGCGGTTCAGACGACGCAACGGCTTCGGAGAGGCCAGTGGCGAGACGTTCAAGCAGCAGATCGTCAATGCCATCATCGACCAGACCCTGACCTCCTGGGAGGCGCTGGCCCGCCATTACGAGAAAAAGCCGCCCTTTGCCGACACCTATACCTACTACTGCCGGCACCGCCTGATCCGGAGGCTGGAGGAGCGCATCTTCCAGGATCCGGCGCCGGTCCCGGCCGCGGCCATCCAGCGCTACTACCGGCAACACCGGCAGGAGTTCACCCGCCCGGAGATCATACGGATGGCCATCGTCGAGGGGAGTGCAGAGGAGATGCAGGGGCTGTGGACCGAGGTCGCCATGGGTGGCGATTTCCTGGAGCTTGCCCGGCAGCGGCTGGGCCAGGCGCCGCCGGTGCGCGATATTCCCGTGGATCACCTGCAACCAAGGGTCCGGCAGGTGGCGGACAGGCTGAGCAAGGGCGAGTTGAGCCCGGTCTTCGTGGTTAACGGCCATGTCTCCCTGCTCCTGCTCGTGGACAGGAAGCCGGCGCGGCTGCGTCCCCTTGCCGAGGTCGAGAAACAGATAGAGCAGCGGCTGCGGCTTAAGCGGCAGGAGAAGGCGAGAAAGGATTTCCTGGCCAGGCTGCGGAGCCGGTCCTCCATCAAGATCAACAGGGTGGCCTGGCGCCGGCTGCGGGAGGCCGGCCCCGGTGACAACCAGGCAGGGAGCAGAGCAAGCGATGACAACTGAAAGGAGAAGGGGTGTCCGGCAGGGCGTGGTGGCCCTTGTCGCCGTGATGGTGGCCGTCCTGGCGGTATCCTGTGTCCAGACCGGGAAAAAGATCAAAAGGGCGCCGGCCAGGACCTGCCTGGACTGTCACCCGGACATGGGCAAAAAGTTCCGGCAGGGCTATGTGCATGCGCCGGTGAAGAAGGGCCGCTGCGACCGGTGCCACCTCCCGCACGGTCTCATCGGCGGCCTCTTTCTCCGCGAAAAGCAACCCGGGCTCTGTCTCACCTGTCACAGGCAACTGCAGCCGCCGCCAACCAGCCGCTCCGTGCACCGGCCCGTGGCCGCCGGATCCTGCACCACCTGTCATGATCCCCACAACAGTCCCTATCCCTACCAGTTGAAGGCAGAGGCGAGCCAGAGCTGTTTTGCCTGCCATGACAGGGACCAGTTCAGGAAAAAGTATGTGCATGCGCCCCTGGAGAAGGGGTGCAGGACCTGCCATGATCCTCATTTTTCGGGTAATGTCTCCCTGCTGGTCAGGAAACCCGACGCCCTCTGCCGCTCCTGCCACCAGCTGCAGCGGTCATCGTTCATCCGGGCGCACAGCGGCTACCCGGTGAAGAGCGGCTGCCTGCAGTGCCATACGCCCCATGCCGGCGACCGGCGGTTCCTGCTCAGGAAAACGGTCCATGCACCGGTGAAAGCGGGAAAGTGCGATTCCTGCCACCGGGTGGAAAAGGGCGCTATCAGGACCCTTGCCGCGGCCGACAACCTCTGCCTTTCCTGTCACGAGGCGCCGCGGCCGGGCCGGAAGAGCAGCCACCAGCCATGGATGAAGAAGCGGTGTACCGCCTGCCACGCCGTCCATGCCAGTGATTTCCGGGCCCTGCTGGCCAGGGCGCCCGAGCGTATCTGCCTGGACTGTCACGGGCAGGGGGGCAAGCGTGGAGCAGCGCAGGCGCGGCCGGTCGCGTCCACGCCACCGGGAAAGGCCAGTACGGCGGAAAAAGGAGGCAAGGGGACCGGCCGGCCCCGGAGTGTGCACCAGCCCGTGGCCCGGGGTGCCTGCCTCGACTGTCACCGCGGTCATGCCTCGGACCAGAAGGCCCTGCTCCGAAAGGATGAGCGCACGCTCTGCCTCTCCTGTCATGCCGGGGCGGTGTACGGCGCCGGACCGCGCTCCCACCCGCCGGCCGATGGGCGGTCCTGTGACACCTGCCACCTGCCGCACCAGTCCGATAACGTGGCCCTGCTCGCCGCGCCCCAGCAGCGGCTCTGTTTCGGCTGCCATCGCAGGCAGGCCGACGAGCGGGGCCGGCTCAGCCTGCACCGTCCCTTTGCCGAGGGCGACTGCGTGGGCTGTCATAAACTGCATAATCCGGCCGCCCGTCCCTTTCTCAGGCAGCCGGAGCAGGGCGGTGCCCTCTGCCGCTCCTGCCACCGGGACGTGGGCAAGGCAGGAGAGAAAACCAGGATCCACCAGCCCGTGGCCCGGGGAAAGTGCGGCCGCTGCCATGCCGCCCATGCCGCCGATTATGCCGCCCTGGTCCGGGAGAAGCCGGGCCGGCTCTGCCTCTCCTGCCACCGGGACGTGGGCAGGCAGATCTCGGCGGCCACGGCCGGGCACCCGCCGGTCCGGGATGGCGACTGTCTCGCCTGCCATGGTGCCCACGGCTCGCCCCATGCCGCCCTGCTGAAAAAGGGCCAGCCCATGCTCTGTCTTGCCTGCCACCGGGACGTGGCACGGTTCTGGCGCAAGGGCGTGGCCCACCGGCCGGCGGTCAGGGACTGCGGCCAGTGCCACGCGGCCCATGGTTCCCGGATCAGTGGCATACTCACGGCCAGGGCCGGGATCCTGTGCAGTCGATGCCACAAGGTAAACGACAGGGAGTTTGTTGCCCGCCACCACGGCATCAGGCCGGGTCCGGATTCCTGTGTCAGTTGTCACGACGCCCATGGCGGACCGGACAGGGGGTTGCTCTATCCCGTGGGCCATGCACCGTTTTTGAAAGGCACCTGCGCGCCGTGCCACAAGGGGAGGGCGAAAAAATGATCCGCGTCTCCATGATCCTCCTGCTCCTGGTCCTGGCCGCGGCATCGGCACCGGCATGGGCCAGGGCCGATGCCGGTACCTGTTTCTCCTGTCACGACCGTGCCGCCTTCACCGGCCGGGTCGTGCACCGGCCGGTGGCCGGCGGTCGGTGCGGTGTCTGTCACAATCCGCACGTGGCGCGTTTCAAGGGGTTGTTGCGCCAGCGGCAGGATACCCTCTGCTACTCGTGTCACCGGCAGCAGAAGCGGTTGTTTGCTCGCGGGGTCGTGCACCAGCCGGTTGCCGACGGCAGGTGCACGGGCTGCCATACACCCCATGCCGGCAGCAGGGACCTGCTCCGCAAGGACCTGGCCTCCGCCTGTTTCGGCTGCCACAAGGACCTGGCCAGGAAGTACCGCTACACGCACCAGCCCTATGCCAGGGGCGAGTGCGGCAGCTGCCACCGGCCGCACCAGGCGGACAACCTGGAACTCCTGGTCAGAAACGGTGACCGCCTCTGCCTCACCTGTCATGCCGGTGAGGATCTTGCCGCGGGTCATGGCGGCTTCCCCGTGCCGGCGGCCGGCTGCCTGTCGTGCCACAATCCCCACGGCAGCAGCAGGGCCGCCCTGGTCCGCGATGAACTGCATCCGCCCTACCGGAAGGGGTGCTCAGGTTGTCACCGTCCCGGCGGCCTGACCATGGCCCGTTGCCTGGAGTGCCATCCTGACGTCCAGAAACAGATGCTGACCACCCACAGTCACCTGACCCGCCAGGACAGCAACAGTTGCCTCAACTGCCATTCGCCCCATGCTGGCGATACCGGTGCCCTGCTCAAGGGGCCGGTGCGGCTGCTCTGCGTCTCCTGCCATCTCCGGACCCTGAACGGATACCGAAAAAGCCGCTTCAAGCACCCGGACATCCAGGACTGCAGCAGCTGCCATGAACCGCACGGCTCCAGCCACCTGGCCATGCTCAAGGGTGACGGCATCAAGGTCTGCGTCCGCTGCCACGAGGACCAGGGCAAGTTCACCCACCCGGTGGGGCCCGGCGTCCTGGACCGCCAGACCGGCCAGGAGGTCACCTGTGTCTCCTGCCACAATCCCATGGGGACGCAGTACAGCTACCAGCTGGTCCGGGACGGGAAAAAGGCCCTCTGCGTGGTCTGTCACCGGGCCTACTGAGGAAGCGGGCTCCGGGTCTGCCGGAGCCGGGAGGAAGCTATGAAGAACCGTTGTTCCGTGCAATATGGTCTGCTCCTTGCCCTTGCTCTCTCCCTGGCCCTTGCCGGTCAGGCGTGGAGCCGGAGCGCATCGGGCTGGCAGTGGAGCCTGGTCCTGAAGCAGGACAAGGTCAGCGATGCCATGCGGATGCCCACCGCCCTGTTCATTGACGGGAAGCAGGGGCACTACTATGTTGTCGACTCGGGCAGGAACCGGCTGCTCTCCTTTGACCGGCAGGGGCGCCTGCTCCATATCTTCAATGCCGGTAAGGGGCTGAAGACCCCCTATGACATGGTCAGGACCGACAGCGGCGACATCTGGGTGGTGGAGAAGGGGAAGAATTCCCTGAGCCGCATCGACCTGAAGGCACGCAGGATAACAACGGCCACCCTCCGCTACCGCGGCGCCCTGGTCTACCCGGACAGGCTCGAGGCCGCTGACCTGCTCTATGTCCTGGACAAGGCCAGCGGCCGGATCATTGCCTATGATCCCTCCTCGCTCAAGGCCCGGACCGCTTTCACCTGCCCGGACTGTGCCAGCGGCTTTGTCGATTTCAGGATCCACTCCGGGCGGCTGTGGGCCCTGGACCGGCAGGACAGGCAGATCTGCCGTTTTCGCCTCGACGGCACCCTGGAGAAGACCCTGCCGCTGGATGGCCGGCTCAACTTCCCGGTCTCCCTGGCCATCGGTCCCTCCGGTTCCCTCTATGTCTTGGATCGGCACAGCCGCGATATCGTTGTCTACGACCAGGCCGGCAGGTTCCGTTACCGTTTCCTGGATCGGGGCATATCGCGGGGCCAGCTCTACTACCCGGTCGAGATCCGTTTCGATCCCTGGGGCGGGCTCTGCGTGGTCGACGAGGGCAATGCCAGGGTGGAGATCTTCAGACGGTGAGGAGGAGGCGGATCATGCGGCAAACGATCGTGGTCATGGCGCTGTTTGCCATACTCCTGCCCACGCCGGGCCCGGCCCGGGTGACGGGCCCCTGTGTCAACTGCCACACCATGCACAACTCGCAGAACAACTTCCCGGTCACCACCACCGGCAACCCCATGCCCGCCCTGCTGGTCGCTGACTGCATCGGCTGCCATACCGGGCAGAACACCGGTGTCAACACCACGCCCTACGTCTATGACACCACGCCGCCCCTCTACCGGGCCACCGGTACGGAGGCCGATTCCAACACCCTGGCCGGCGGCAATTTCTACTGGGTCTCCAGCAGCGGCGCCCTGGACCGGACCGGCCACAATGTCTATGGCCTTGCCGCACCCGACGCCACCCTGGCCCTGCCGCCCGGCGGCGACGGCACCTTCACCGGCCAGTTGCGCTGCGCCGGTTCCATGGGCTGTCATGGCGATTCCCGGGAGGCGAACCAGGTGACGGCCCTGAAGGGGGGGCATCACGGCAAGGACAACTCTGTCTGGCAGGACGGCGCCACCATTGCCACCAGCTACCGGTTCCTCGAGTCGGTGCAGGGGCTGGGTGACCCGGACTACGAGTTCCATCCCACCGATCTGCGCCACAACAAGTACTACGGCGTTGACCGCACCGCCGAGACCGAGCAGGGCACAGGCTCGATCAGTTCGCTTTGCGCCCGCTGTCACAAGTACTTCCACAACGGCACCGGCAGCATCGCCTCCGCCGCCACCTTTGGTACCGGTGTCTGGCTGCGGCACCCCACGGATTTTGACATGGCCAACGCCTCCTCCTCGAACGAATACCGGGCCTACAACGGCGGTTCCGGCACCGGCAACACCTACTCGGTGATCTCGCCGGTGGCCACCAGCGACACCACGACCACCCTGAACACCACCATCTTCACCCGGGCCGATGACGCCATCGTCATGTGTCTTTCCTGCCACCGCGCCCATGGCACCCCCTATGCCTCCATCCTGCGCTGGGACTACAAGGCGTGGCCCGGTGGCGGCTACAATGGCTGCGCTGTCTGCCACACCAGCAAAAACTGAGCTCTGCAATGCGTACTGCGATGAAACCGATCCTTCCACTCCTCATGGCCTGCCTCCTGCTGTCGGCCACACCTGTTCCGGCCGGCAGCTACCTCGACTCGGCCCACGGCTCTGCCACCGACGGTGTCCTGCGGCCGGTGATCGGTAATGCCCCGCCCTCGGGATTCGGCTATGCCAGGGGCAACTGCGCCCACTGCCACGAGCAGCACGCCTCCATTGCCGGCGCAGAGCCGGATCCGGTCACCGGGCCGGCCTATTTTGCCCTGTTCGCGCCAAATTTCGATACCGCCCGCCAGACGGGTTCCTACAGCGAGGCGGACGACTTCTGTTTTTACTGCCACAACGACGCCGGCTCGGCCCAACCGGTCAACAACAATGACTACAGCCGTACCTTCGGCTGTGGTGTCCTGGACACCACCTCGATCATGGCGACCATGAACCAGCTCTCCTACCATAACCTCTACGATATCTGGAATTTCGCCAATGGCCGCTTTTCCTGGTTCCGCGGCGATTCCAACCCCTGCAACGGCTGCCATAATCCGCACCTGGCCAGGAGAAACCGGAGCGATCCCAGGGATCCCACCCTCTCGGTGCTGTCCAGGCCCACGGACCATTTCAGCCTCTGGGGCACCACCGAGACCATGGGCAGCGCCTACAATACCCGCTACGAGCCTCCCTACTGCACAGGCTCCGGCACGGACCGGGAACCCGATGCCAGCGCCACGGCAGCGGCCGGCCGGGCCGCGACCCCGGATTACGTCACCTTCTGCACCGACTGCCACAACACCGCGGCCACCATTGCCAGCACCACCCTGGGCCGTAACCTCCGGCCCATCGACTGGAGCAGTACCGGCGACAAGCACGGCTTGCGGGTCATGGACGGCGGCCTGGACATCCGGCTGCCCTTTGGCGCCAGCGGTGATTACGTCCTTTCCTGCACCGACTGTCACGAGCCGCACGGCTCGCCCAACGTCATGCTGATCCGGCGCCGGATCAACGGCGGCGACCTGGAGGGCAATATCACCACCTCCACCACCCCGGACTGGAGCTTTGCCTGCAAGCGGTGCCACCAGGATGACCAGGAGGCCATCGGCGGCACGGCCAATGCCTGGCGCTACGTGCACCATTCCAGCAGTGACGCTCCCTACAGCGGTTCCCTGGCCGGTCGCTGTCCGGTATGCCATGGCCCTGGTCCGCCGGACGCCATTGACTGCGACGAGTGCCACTATCACGGCGCGGTGATCGATATCACCGAGGGCAACAATGCAGGAACCTCACGGAGGGCGTTCTGATGGCATCCGGTATACGGTCCCTGCTGGCCTGCGGCCTGCTCCTGCTGCTGGCCTGCGGCTGCGTGCCCGGCAGCGCGCCGGGCGGTGGTGTTGCCCGGCCCCGGGACGGCGGCCTGCTGTCGCTCTTTCTCAACCTGAAGCAGGGCCGGGTGCCTGACCTGGAGATGCGCATCAGCGCCATCGAGATCCTCTCCGGCAATGGCACCTGGCTGCCCCTGGCCGAGCACGCGATCACGCTCCGCGCCGGCGCCATCGGTGGCAGCCGCATCTTTGTCGCCAGGGCGCCGCTGGCCCAGGGCCACTATTCCCGTCTCCGGCTGACCCTCTCGGCCGCGGTCCTGCACGATCCGTCCGGCAGCCGTCCCCTGGCCCTGCGCACCGCGGTCACCGAGCTGCCGATCCATGACGCCCTCTTCCTCGGCCGGGGTGACTCGCGTTCGCTGTTCCTGTCCTGGGATGTGCAGGCATCGCTTACGGATAACAGGACGTTCGGGCCGGTGCTGTCCCTGGCCCCGAGACTGAAGAACCTGATCGCCGATGTCGCCTACGTGGCCTGCCCGGACATCGATACGGTCTACATGATCCGGACCGACAAGAACTGGGTCTACGATTCCCTGGGCGTGGCCGGTGCCCCCTCCTACCTGTTCACCGCGCCCCTGGCCGCGGCCGAAAGCCTCTACGCCCTGACCCCGGGGGACATGGGGGTCAAGCGTATCGCGGCGGCGGCCAACAGGGTGGTGGAGACCTACCGGATCTCCATGGCCGGCCGCCTGACCCACATGGCCCTGGGGCCCCGGGGGCAGCGGGCCTACATCGTCGACCGCCAGCGCGGCAATATCCTGCGCCTGGACCTGCGCTCCGGTAACATCGATCGCCGGGCCCGGCTCGGCTACGGTCCGGTCTATGTCATCTACCTGGAAAAGATGAACCTGCTGGCCGTGTCCCTGTCCCTTTCCCAGAGCGTTGTCCTTGTGGACCCGGAGACCCTGGCCACGGTCCGGACCATCTCCACCTCGGACCGGCCCGAGGGACTGGCCGCCTGGAGAGGATTTCTCTATATCGCCGAGACAGGTTCGAGCACGGTGCTGCGGTATGACCTGGAACACGGCAGCGCGGCCAGGCGGATACCGGTCGGGTTCAGTCCCCGCCGTATCCTGGCCCTGGACGATGCGATCTATGTGGCCGATTACGGTTCTGCCTCGCTGTCGGTCCTGCGGCCGGGTCAACTCGGTATCGCCAGGAACATCACCCTGGGCGGCCGGCCCCTGGAGCTCGCCGATGTCCGGGGCAGGAAGCTGATCTACGTCGGCAACGAGGAGGAACAGGCGATCTCCATCGTCGATCCTGTCACCATGAAACCCGTCGGCCGGATCCCCCTCGGCACCCGGCCCGCGGGCATAACGGTCATGCAATGACCCCAGCCAACCCGGTGCACGAATTATGTTGATCCGTTCGGTCGTCAGAGTATTCCGATCTCCCGCTGTCTTCCTGGTCCTGCTCGCGGCCTGCCTGCTGTCCGGCCGGGAGGCGGTGGCCTACACCATCCTGACCCCCCCGCCCGGACCCGGCCTCACCATCCAGGCCCGCCGTCCGGCCGCCACCCTGGTGATCAGGGTCAGGGACGCGACAGAAGAGACAAGGCCCAGGGTGTACGCCGCGTCCGGCGACAAGGGGCCGGGGAAGGTGCTGGTGCCCGTCGGGAGGTGGCAGCGGCCGGAGGGGCTCTTTCTGCACTACCGCCTCCGCCTGCGCCGGGGACGCAACACCTTTGTCATCCGGCCCGGCGACAGGAAGCTGGTCATCCGCTACCGGCCGGTCCGCGCCCTGGGCGGCATAGATTTCGTCGACCCCGCGGTCTATGTCTTTCACCGCCGGGCCGTTGTCCCCGCCGCCTGCGCCGCCTGTCACGGCAAGGGGCGGCCGGTCGCCACGCCGCCGGAAACATCACGTTTTGCCCGCAATCCCGCCTATTCGCCGCTCTGTTTTTCCTGCCACCGCCGCCTGAGCAGGCAGGAGAAGTGGCTGCACGGGCCGTCGGCCAACGTCCTCTGCCTGGACTGCCACCGGACCGGGGGCAGGAAGACGCAGGTGACGATCCCCTCGGGCAGGATCAACGAGCTCTGCTTCGGCTGTCACGTGAACAAGAAGAAGCTGCTGCAGAAGAACTTTGTCCATGGGCCCTATGCCATCGGTGACTGCACGGTCTGTCACGACCCCCATGGCGACGCCTACAAGTACCAGCTCTGGGCGGACGGCAGGGCCGGGATCTGCGTGGGCTGCCATTCGGACAAGAAGAAATCGCTGAAGAAGTCACTGGGGTTTTATTCACATGGCATCATCGAGGGCAGGGGCTGCATCGCCTGCCACGATCCCCATGCCAGCGATAACCGTTTCCAGCTCCACCATCCCATCAACCAGCTCTGTGTCAGTTGCCATGTCGAGCTGCAGGGTGTCAGGAAAGGTCATCCCGTGGGCAACCATCCGCTCCAGGGCGTGCCCGATCCCCGCCACAAGGGCCGGGAGTTCTCCTGTGCCAGCTGTCACAATCCCCATGGTTCTCCCTATCGGTATCTCCTGATCGGGGATGTCCTCGGTGGTCATGTCTGTTCGAAGTGCCATCACTGAGCCGGCCGTGCGCCTGTTGCTGGCCCTGGTCGTCGTCCTGGTCCTGTTGCCGGCCCGTCCCGCCGGCTGCGAGGAGGAGGGCGGCGGGCCCAGGGTGGAGGTCAAGGTGGTGGCCGTCCTGACCCGCGATGACCAGGGCGAGCCGCTGCGCTACCCGTCGGCCGTGTTCAGCGATCACGACATGGACGAGACCTACGTGGTGGCCGGTGGCAAGGGCAAGGTGGTGGTCTATGGCCCCAATTTCTTTCCCGTGGCCTCCCTGGCCGCCGGCCGGGGAGCGGAGACCCCCCGGGGTGTCTTTATCGACCGGCAGGACAACCTCTACATCTGCCAGGGCAGGTCCGCCACCCGGCCTGGCCGGATAACGATCTATAATCCTGCCTTTTTCCCGGTACGGGAGATCAGTTTCAGGGACGTGCCCGGGGGAGAGAAGTTTTCTCCTCTCCACATGGTCATCGGCGGTAACGGCCGTATCTATGTCACAGGGCTCAACAGCAGGGGCGTGGTAGTGCTCGACCACAAGGGCAGGTTCCTGCACTGGCTGCGGCCCAGGGACCGCATCGTGGACCGCAAGGCAGTGGAGAGACTGCTGGGCAGGGCAGGGACAGGGGCAGGGCCCGCCGATGGCGGGGCAGCGGCCGTGACCGGGCCGAAGGAGGAAGGCAACGCTATCGGCCCGGAGCTGCGTGATCTCCTGCCGCCGGCCCTGCGGCCGCACCGGGCAAAAAAGGAGAAGGAAAAGCCGGTCTCGGTGGTGGGTCCGGTCAAGATCGCCGACGTGGCCACGGATTCCTCGGGCCACCTGTACCTGCTCAGCGAAGAGACCAGCCGGGTCTATGTCTATGGCCCGGAGGAGAAGTTTCTCTTCGCCTTTGGCCGGAAAGGGGGATCCACCGGCAAGATGAGCCGCCCCAAGAGCCTGGTCATTGACGAGAAGAAGAGGGCGGTCTACATCGTCGACTACATGCGCCACACCATCCTGATCTTTGACCTGGGCGGCGTGTTCATGTACGAGTTCGGGGGGCTGGGGAACGCCCCCGGCTGGTTCCAGTATCCCAGCGGCCTGGCCCTGAACCGCGAGGGCCAGCTCCTGGTGGCCGACCTGTTCAATCACCGCGTCCAGGTCCTGGACGTCCAGTTCGAGTATCGCTTCCCGCTCTTCCAGGCCCCGGCCCGGAAGAACACCACGCCTCCCCGGGCTCCGTCCCGAAAGGAGGCCCCGCAACCTCCCGCGAGCGGGGATGATGTGCTCCAGCCCCGGCCGCTGTGATGTCGCCCGGCCCTGCCCGGACCGGGCATCCTGCCCTCTTTCCCGCCCTGGTCCGGGAGAACGGATTTCCCGATATACCAGCGTTTTTGCCTGTTTACTTGCCGGAATCGGCGTGGTAAAGAGAGATTGTTTCGATTCGCCGACCGCGTGAGAAGGTTTTTTCCCTCGCTGTACCTTGTGGTCCGGGCCAGGATCCTGGTCCGGCCATGCTGATTTTTTTGATCCGGAGTATTTTGTAATGCGTCTTTCCCGTCTTGTCAGTACCTGGGTGCTCATCGTCTTCCTGGCCGCCGGTTCCGCCGCCGCCCGGGTCATGCCGGTGGGCTTTGATGCCGGTCGCAACCAGCTCATCGCCTACATGCTGAGCCACCAGCTGCCGGCCCAGCATTTCGGCCACAAGAAGCTCGATGACAAGCTCTCCCGGGCCGCCTATGCCCTCTTTCTCAAGCAGCTTGATCCCAGGAAGCGGTTCCTGCTCCAGTCCGATGTTGACCAGCTGAATGCCTTTGCCGACCATATCGACGACGAACTGCAGAGCGGCCGCATGGTGCTGCCCGATGCCGGCCGCCAGCTCCTCACCGCCCGCATCAGGCAGGTCCGCGATATGATCGATGCGATCATGGACCAGGGGTTTGATCCGAACCGGAAGGAGTACCTGGAGACCGATCCCGAAAAGATCCACTACGCAAAGGACACCAGGGAGCTCCGGGACCGGTGGCGGCGCATCCTCAAGCTGCAGGTGCTGGACACCTACCTGGGCCTGGTCGATGCGCGGAACAAGAAAAAGGAAAAGAAAGGCGCGGCAGGGAACCGTCCCCCCGCGGACCGTGGTATCGACAAGGGACTGTGGCAGGAGGCCGTGGCCAAGGTCCGCAAGCGGAACCACCAGTACCTGCACCGCCTGCTGCAGGTGACCCGCCAGGAGTACTACAACCGCTACTTCGATGCCGTGGCCCGGGCCTTTGACCCCCATACCGACTACATGGCGCCGACCTCCAAGGAGGACTTCGATATCCACATGAGCGGTTCGCTGGAGGGAATCGGTGCCCTGCTGCGCGAGGAGGACGGCCACATCAAGGTGGTCCGGATCATCCCGGGCAGCGCCGCGGCACGGCAGGGCCAGCTCCAGGCCGAGGACACCATCCTGGCGGTGGCGGAAAAGGGCGGCGAACCCGTGGACATCAGCGATATGCGCATCAGGGACGCGGTCAGCTATATCCGGGGCCCCAAGGGGACCGAGGTCCGGCTGACCGTGCAGAAGCCCGACGGCACCAGGATGGTGATTCCGATCATCAGGGACGTGGTCCAGATCGAGGAGACCTATGTCAAGTCAGCGGTGCTCAGGACCCCGGATAACGAAAAGGTCGGCTATCTACGGATTCCCAGTTTCTACCGTGACTTCAACGGCAAGGGGCGTAATGTCACCGATGACACCAGGGCCGCGCTGGTCAGGCTGGAGAAGAAGGGGATCCAGGGCCTGATCCTCGATTTGCGCAACAACGGCGGCGGGGCGCTGACCGATGCCGTGAACATCTCGGGGCTCTTTCTGCCCGGCGGTCCGGTGGTCCAGGTCAAGAATACCCAGGGCATGATCCGTGTCCTGGAGGACGAGGACCCCGCCGTGGTCTATGGCGGGCCCCTCATCGTCCTGGTCAACCAGTTCTCGGCCTCGGCCTCCGAGATCCTGGCCGCGGCCCTGCAGGACTATGGCCGGGCGCTCATCATCGGCGGCGAGCATACCCATGGCAAGGGCACGGTCCAGGCCCTGATGGACCTGAACCGGAACCTGCCGCTGCTGCACCTGAAGAAGTATGCCGATCTCGGGGCACTCAAGGTCACCATCCAGAAGTTCTACCGTATCAACGGCGGCTCGACCCAGTACAAGGGGGTGGAGCCGGACATCGTTGTACCGAGCATGCTCGATTACCTGAAGAGCGGCGAAAAATACATGGACAACTCGCTGCCCTGGGACCAGGTGCAGAACGTGGGCTACCAGCGGTGGCAGGGGCCGCACTTTGATATCGAAAAGGCACGCCGCCTGGCCAGGCAGTGGGTGGCGGCCAGCAAGAGGTTCCAGGTCATCCGCGACGAGCTCGCCAAGGCAAAGAAGCGCAGCGAACAGACCAGGCTGGCGGATTTCCTGGCCGGAATGCGGCAGGAAAAGAAGGAACTGGCCAAGGCACGGGCCGAGGCCAGGGCCGTGGGGCTGCTCGGCATTGACGAGGAGGAAAATCCGGCTGCAAAAAAGGGAAAAAGGAAGCTTGCCGAAAAACTGGCCGAGGATCCGTTTGTCAACATCGCCCTCTACCTGATGCAGGATTCGGCGGTCCCGGCGGCGACAGTCGGCAAGGCGCGTTGAAATTTTTCTCTTGAAATCAGCTTCCAATCATGCTAGAGCTTGTTCCGTATGAATCATCATTCATTTCTTCCTGAAGTGAAAACCAAAGAATATTGAAGAGCGATGAACCTGATCGAGGCATTGAAAAACAAGAGAGACCAGATCCTGGCGACCTGGATCGACCGGACACTGGACAGCTATGTCTCATCCGGGTTCTTCAAGCGCTCCAAGGACAGGTTCGCCAACCCGGTGGGCGCCAACATCCGCGAGGGATTAAGCGCACTCTACGACCTGCTTCTCAGCAAGGCGCCCCGGGAGGACTACATGCCGTCCCTGGACCAGGTGATCCGCATCCGCGCGGTCCAGGAATTTACCCCGGCGCAGGCCGTTGCGCCGATTCTGGAGCTCAAATGGGTGGTCAGGCAGATCCTTTCTGCGGACAAGAACACCCGTCACCTTCTCTCCGAGCTCGATTCATTTGACTGCGATATAGACCGGGCTGCGCTGGCAGCTTTTGATATGTACACGGCATGCCGGGAACAGCTGTACGAGAACCGGATTCGTGAATTGAAGAGCGGCAGTTACATCCTGACCGATTCAGCCTGCCCGTCGGCGCTGGCCCGACGCAAGGCGCAGGATGAGCCGCCGGTTCACTGACGTTGCGCGGTACGAGCCGGCTGCGTGACCACGGTTGGCCCATGCGCCCAGCGCAGGCGGCCTGAAGGCAGTTGTTTGCCGGTAAAGTCCGTGCACCGAGACCGTCGTACCACGGAAAAACATGGAGATCTCCATGGGGAAAGAGGGAATCCCGGTGGAGATTTATCATATAACCGGCATGGCGGGACCAGCTCATGGGCCGCGGCCACAACAGACCGAGAAGACGCCTGGCAGCAGGGCGCGGACAGGCGTGTTCGGATCAAAGTTAACGTTTAACTTGAAAGCGAGGGAGTGATCGATGAAGTACACCTTCCCGTTGGCGGCAGTTATTGCCTTGGTGTTGATTGCGTGGATAGGGGCGCAGATACCGGGAATGCAATACCTCTTTGGCATTGCGATTCCGTACCTGGCCATGGCCCTCTTTCTGGGCGGGTTCTGCTACCGGGTGGTCCAGTGGGCCAAGTCCCCGGTTCCGTTCCGGATTCCGACAACCTGCGGCCAGGAGTACTCTCTGCCGTGGATCAAGCAGAACAAGCTCGAGTCGCCGGTGAACGCGTCGCAGGTGGTTGCGCGGATGGCCCTCGAAATCTTCCTGTTCCGTTCGCTCTGGCGCAATACCAAGGCCACCGTCTATGATGGCCCCAAGCTGACCTACGAATCGAGCAAGTGGCTGTGGATCTTCGGCATTCTCTTCCACTACAGCTTCCTGATGATCGTCCTGCGCCACATGCGGCTCTTCCTCGACCCGGTGCCGGGCTTCATCAAGGCGCTGGAGTTCGGTGACGGTATCCTGCAGATCGGCGCCCCGACCATGTACCTGTCCGAGGTCACCATCCTGCTGGCCCTGATCCTGCTCTTCGGCCGCCGTATCTTCAACCGCCAGGTGCGCTACATCTCCCTGGCCAATGACTACTTCCCCCTCTTCCTCATCTTTGCCATCGTCACAACCGGCATCCTGATGCGCTTCTTCCTGCGCACCCATATCGATATCATCGCCATCAAGCGCCTTGCTGTCGGGCTTGTCACCTTCCAGCCCGCCATTACCACCGATATCGGTGCCATTTTCTATGTCCACCTGTTCCTCGTCTCCACTCTGCTTGCCTACTTCCCGTTCAGCAAGCTGATGCACATGGGCGGCGTCTTCCTGAGCCCGACAAGGAACCTGCCGAACAATTCCAGGATGGTGCGCCATATCAACCCCTGGAACCCGGACATCAGGCCGCACTCCTATGCGAGCTACGAGGATGAGTTCAGGGAGGATATGGTCGAGCAGGGGATCCCTGTCGAGAAAGAGTTGCCCAAAAAGGCCGACGACTAACGGTTGCATAACCTCAAGAGGATAAGGATAGAGCAATGGCAGTTGTAAAGGTAGACAAGTTAGCGCGGAGCGTTGTCGAGGGTCCTTCGCTGATGACCGGGTCGATCCCGACAAAGCCCTGGATGGAAATGCCGGTGAAGTTCAAACCGGGCAATTACGCTTATCCCGCCAAGCCGGATATCCTGCAGTATCTGGACAGCCAGCAGGGATTGAGCTTCCCCAACGCCCACGAATGGAATCCCGAGGATGACGACTGGCATCTTCCGGAGAACTGGAAGGAGATCATCATCAAGGGGCTGGCGGATCGGCTGGACAGGTTCCGTTCCCTGAAGATCTTCATGGACTGTTGCGTCCGCTGCGGCGCCTGCGCCGACAAGTGCCACTTCTTCCTCGGCACCGGTGATCCGAAGAACATGCCGGTCCTGCGGGCCGAGCTGCTCCGCTCGGTCTACCGCAACGACTTCACCCTGGCCGGCAAGCTGCTGGGCAAGATGGCCGGCGCCCGACCCATGACCGCTGGTGTGCTCAAGGAATGGTTCATGTATGCCTACCAGTGCACCGAGTGCCGGCGCTGCTCGGTGTTCTGCCCCTACGGCATCGATACCGCCGAGATCACCATGATGCTGCGTGAACTGCTGCTCATGGTCGGTTTGGGTATCAACTGGGCCATGGGACCGGTGACGAACTCCAACCGGACAGGTAACCACATGGGCCTGACACCCCAGGCCTTCAAGGGCAACGTCGATTTTCTCTGCGAGGATATCGAGAACCTGACCGGGGTCAAGGTCAACCCGACGTTTAACCGCAAGGGGGCGGAGATCCTCTTCATCACCCCGTCGGCCGACGTCTTTGCCGAGCCGGGCATCTTTACCTGTATGGGGTACCTGCTCCTGTTCGAGTACCTCGGCCTGGATTACACCTGGTCCACCTATGCCTCCGAGGGCGGCAACTTCGGCCTCTTCACCACCAACGAACTGATGAAGAAGCTCAACGGCAAGATGTATGCCGAGGCCAAGCGGTTGGGGGTCAAGTGGATCCTTGGCGGCGAGTGCGGCCACATGTGGCGTGTGGTTCACCAGTACATGAACACCATGACCGGGCCGCCGGATTTTCTCGAGGTGCCCAAGTCGCCCATCACCGGCACCGTCTTCGAGAATGCCAAGGGGACCAAGATGGTCCATATCTCCGAGTTCACCGCCGACCTGATCAAGCATGGCAAGCTCAAGCTGGACAAGAGCCGCAACAGCCATGTCAAGGCCACCTGGCACGACTCCTGTAACCCGGCCAGGGCCATGGGACTGCTGGAGGAGCCCCGGTACATCCTTGATCACGTGGTCGACCAGTGGTGGGAGATGCCGGAAAACACGATTCGCGAAAAGACCTTCTGCTGCGGCTCGGGAACGGCGCTCAACACGGACGAGATCATGGAACTGAGAATGCGGTCCGGTCTGCCGAGGGCAAACGCCGTCCGCTACGTCCATGACAAGCATGGCGTCAATACTCTGGCCTGTGTCTGCGCCATTGACCGGGCCACCCTGACCACCCTGATGAACTACTGGGTACCCGAGGTGACCGTGGCCGGCCTCAGCGAGCTGGTCGGAAATGCACTGGTGATAGAAGGTGAACAGAGACAAGAACTTGATGAAGGTCTTCGGACTTTGGTCTAATTCCCTGGCAGGAATGGAGGATTAACGATGTATGACAGTGATAAAATCATTCCGGGACTGATCATCTTTGTCCTGTTTATCACCTTTCCCGTCTGGTACAACCACGGCGATGCCTCGGCCGAGCCAAAGCCCGAGCTGCCCAAGGGTGTGAAGGAGTGCGTCCTGCCTGTGGCCGACATGCGGGCCGAGCACATGCAGTTGCTCAACAAGTGGCGCGACGAGGTGCTGCGTGATGGTGACTGGGCGTTTGACGTCAAGGTCGCCGGAAAGAAGTACCAGAAGAGCCTGATGAACACCTGCATGGAGTGTCACAAGAGCAGGAAGAAATTCTGTGAAAAGTGTCATAAATACGCGTCTGTAACTCCGTATTGCTGGGATTGCCATTTTGCTCCTGTTGAGTGAGCCGCAAAGGAGGATATATTCTGATGGATAAGAAGAGAAGAGACTTCCTGAAGATTGCCGGCATTTCCACGCTGGCAGGACTTGGGGGACCGGCGGTGGTTGACCGGCTAGTCAACGGGACGAGCCCGGTCGGGGCCAACGCCGCAAGGGAGTATGATCCCGATGCCCAGGGTGAAACTCACAAGGCCGGAGCAGGGGAACACGGCGAGGCCGCGGAAGGTGCGAAGACCAGGAAACGGTGGGGAATCGTCATCGACCTGCGCAAGTTCCGCGAGGATCCCGAGCTTGCCGAAAAGGCGATCAAGGTCTGCAACTACAACCACAACGTTCCGCACTTCACCAACAAGCGGCATGAGGTCAAGTGGATCTGGCTGACCGAGTTCGAGAACGCCTTTCCCGAGCACTCCCAGTATCACAAGGATACCAAGACCCTGGAGACAGAGGTCCTGGTGCTCTGCAACCACTGTGATTCGCCGCCCTGTGTGCGGGCCTGTCCGACCAAGGCGACCTTCAAGAGTCCGGACGGCATCGTGGGCATGGACTACCACCGCTGCATCGGCTGTCGCTTCTGCATGGCCGCCTGCCCGTATGGTTCGCGCAGCTTTAACTGGCGTGATCCCCGCGCCGGGCTGGATATGAAAAAGATCAACCGCAAGTTTCCGACCCGGATGCGCGGCGTTGTCGAGAAGTGCAACATGTGCGTCGAGCGTGTCGGCATTGGTCTGCAGCCGGCCTGCGTCGAGGTCTGCTCGGAGAGCAAGGCCATGATTTTCGGCGATCTCAACGATCCCAACTCCGAGATCCGGCAGGTGCTGAAGAACAATTTCACCATTCAGCGTAAACCATCAATGGGTACCCATCCATCAGTCTTTTATATTGTATGAGGACGCCATGTTAGAAAAAGCGCTTAGAGGAAACAAGTATTACTGGATGTGGCTGGGCTTCCTGGGCACTTTCATGGCCATCGGGGCGATATGCTACGTCCGGCAGTATAACTACGGTCTCGGCATGACCGGCATGAGCCGGGACGTCTCCTGGGGTCTCTACATCTCCCAGTTCACCTACCTGGTCGGAGTGGCCGCCGGAGGCGTGATGCTGGTGCTGCCCTATTACATCCACAACTACAAGGAATTCGGCAGGATCACCATCCTGGGCGAGTTCCTGGCCATCGCCTCCCTGGTCATGTGCCTGATGTTCATCATCGTTGACCTGGGGCAGCCGATCCGTGCCTTCAACGTCATGCTGCACCCCACGCCCCATTCCATGCTCTTCTGGGACATGCTGGTGCTCAACGGCTACCTGTTTCTCAACCTGCTCTGCGGCTGGGTCATCCTGACCGCCGAGCATAAGGAAGTGCCGCCGCCCAAGTGGATCTATCCCTTTGTCTATATCTCGATCCCGTTCGCCATCTCGATCCACACCGTGACCGCCATGCTCTACTGCGGTCTGCCTGGCCGTCACTTCTGGCTGTCCGCCATCATCGCACCGCGCTTCCTGGCCTCCGCCTTTGCCGCCGGTCCGTCCCTGATCGTGGTCGCCGCCCTTATCCTGAAGAGGATCTCCAAGTTCGATGCCGGCAAGAAGGCCATCGACAAGATGGTGACCATCATCCTCTATGCCGCCCTGACCAATGCCTTCTTTGTCTGCCTGGAGTTCTTTGTCGCCTACTACAGCAACGTGCCCGCGCACAAGGCTGCCCTCAATTACCTCTTCTTCGGGATCACCGAGCATGGTGTCACCTACAACAACCTGGTGCCCTTCATGTACGGCTTCGTGATCCTGGGCGTCATCGCCATTGCCCTGCTCTCCATCCCTTACACGAGGAAGAAGAACGAGTTCTTCCTGGGGCTGGGCTGTGTGCTGATGTTCATCTCCCTCTGGCTGGACAAGGGTGTGGGATTCGTGCTCGGCGGCTTTGTTCCCAATCCGCTGGAGCAGATCACCGAGTACTATCCAACGCCAAACGAGATCATGATCACCATCGCCGTCTGGTGTACAGGGTTCTTCATCCTCTCCATCCTGTACAAGATCGCCGTCAAGGTGGAGGAGGATATCCACGGTTGACGCTCTCTCTAGAGGATCTTTTCCTGGAAAGCCCCCGGATCGACGCCGGGGGCTTTTTTTTATGCCCTGTGTGTGCTATAAGGGGATGGCATGAACCAGGCCATCACCTGCCCGGGGCCACGGTGGAGGTGCCGGCTTTTCCGAACCGCCCTGTCATTTGCAACTATCCATGGAAGCAGACACCGTGCAGGAAGGCGGAAAGAGGATCCTGCTCCTCTATTTCTCCTTCTCCAGTCAGACCAAGAATCTTCTCCATGCGATGGCCGAAGGGATGCAGCGTTACCTGGTGACCGTCCGCTGGGAGCGGATCGAGCCGGTGGAGCCCCTGCATTTTCCCATCGGGAGCGTCTCGCAGACCGTGCGCATGATGCTGCTCACCTTCCTGCGCCGGCGTATCCCCATCAGGGAGCTGTCCGACAAGTGCTTTCAGGACTACGACCTGATCATCCTTGCCGGGCCGACCTGGTCATACAACCCCAGTGGCCCGATTCTCTCTCTCTTTGACCGGGACGGGGTGCGGCTGTTCAAGGGGAAAAAGGTGCTGCCGCTCATCTCCTGCCGCGGCTACTGGCGCATGCACTGGTGGGGACTGAAGACGCTGCTTCGCAGGTGCGGCGCCCGGGTGGCAAACCTGATTGTCTTCACCCATCCCAATCCCGAGCCATGGCGGACCATCGGCGTCTTTCTCAAGCTCGCCGGCCGGGTGCCGGAGCGGCACTCGTGGATCTCCCGTTACTATCACAAGTATGGCCATACCAGGGACCAGCTTGCCGAGGCCAGGCGCTTTGGCGAGATGATCGCCCTGGCCCTGGAGCAGGGCGAGGATATCGGCAAGCTGGATTTCCGGACCAGGGAGGCCATGCCGTAATCCGGTTCCGGCAGGGCGACCCTGCCGCCGGGGATCATCCCCTGCCGACACCCGCCAGGTAGGCCTGCCACAGCGCCATGATGTCCTGCTGGAAAAAGAGATAGGACATGGCGGCCAGGGCCAGGAAAGGGCCAAAGGGGATCCTGGTGCGGCTGCCCTTGCCCTGGATTCGCATGACGGCTATGCCGACGACCGAGCCGACAAGGGAGCTGGCAAAGATGACGTAGAGCAGGCTCTGCCAGCCGAGAAAGGCGCCGATCATGGCCAGCAGCTTGATGTCGCCCCCGCCCATGCCCTCCCGCCTGGTCAGGAGCATGTAGGCCAGGGCGATGGTATAGAGCAGGCCGCCGCCGATCAGGATGCCCAGGGCCGACTGCTGCCAGCTCACCAGGGGATTGAAAAAGGAGCCGGCAAAGCCAAGGACGATGCCGGGCAGGCTGATCACGTCCGGGATGATCTGGTGGTCGATGTCAATGAAGATGATGGCCAGCAGGGCCGCCAGGAAGGGAAAGTAGCAGACAAAGGCAAGTCCGGGCCCGAAGCGTGCGTACAGGGCCATGGACAGGCAGGCCATGCAGAGTTCCACCAGGGGGTAGCGGGGCGAGATGGGTTGCCGGCAGGCCCGGCACCTGCCGCGCAGGAGCAGGTAGCTGAGCATGGGGATGTTGTCGTACCACCTGATCGGCGTCGAGCAGCGCGGACAGTGCGAGGGCGGAAAGGCGATGGAGCTTGCCGGGTCGGGCAGCCGGAAGATGACCACGTTGAGAAACGAGCCAATGACCGCGCCAAGGAGAAAACTGGCAAACAGGAGCAGGTGTTGCAATGACATTTCCGGGCTGAGGTAATCTTTGCTCCGGGAAATCAATCCATAGAGCCTTATTTTCTTGTATACCTTTCCATGACCAAGTTCCAGGAAAAAGCACAGATTCTCGACCGGCAGGAGCTCGCGGCCGGGGTCTTCCGTCTCACCCTGCATGCCCCCCTGATCGCGGGATCCGCCCATCCCGGCCAGTTTGTCATGGTCCGCGTGGGTGAGCTGTTCGATCCGCTCCTGCGGCGGCCCTTCTCCATCCACCAGGTCGCAGCCGGCGGTGACCTGCAGCTGCTGTTCAAGGTGGTGGGACGGGGAACCGGCTGTCTTGCCCGGATGGAGCCCGGCAGGGAGGTGGATCTCCTTGGCCCGCTGGGCCGGGGATTTCGCCTGCAGCGCGAGGATCCGGTCTGCCTGGTCGGAGGCGGCATGGGAATCGCGCCCCTCTATTTTCTCGGCAAGCGGCTGCTTCAGCACGCCCGGCTGCCGGAATTCGACCCGGTCCTGCTTGGAGCCGCGAGCCAGCAGGAGCTGGCACTGCTGGCTGATGATTTTTTCGGACTGGGCTATGACGTGCGCACGGCCACGGACGACGGCAGCCTCGGCCACCATGGTTTTGTCACCGACCTGCTCGATGCTGTCCTGCCAAGGGTGAGCAAGGTCTATGTCTGCGGGCCCTATCCCATGATGCGTATTGCCGCGGCCAAGTGCCTTGCCGCCGGAGTGGCGTGCGAGGTCTCCCTGGAGACCCACATGGCCTGCGGCCTGGGCGCCTGTCTCGGCTGCACGGTGCAGGCGCAGGAGGGGTATGCCCATGTCTGCATCCAGGGGCCGGTGTTCGAGGCCACGGAGGTAGCCTGGCAATGACAGGGCAGTACGACGACATCGATCTCCGGGTTCGCATCGGACCACTCAGGCTGCGCAACCCGGTCCTGACCGCATCGGGCACCTTCGGCTACGGCCGCGAGTTTGCCGACCTGGTCAACCTGCACCGGCTGGGCGGGGTGGTGACCAAGGGCATCTCCCTGGTGCCGCGACCGGGCAATCCACCGCCGCGCATCGTGGAGACCGCCTGCGGCATGCTCAACGCCATCGGCCTGGAAAACGTGGGCGTGGAGGAGTTCATCCGCCGCAAGATGGTCTTTCTCCGCTCCGCCGGCACCCGGGTCATCGTCAATATCCTC
>WFUT01000081.1 GCA_015484845.1 Desulfobulbaceae bacterium | reverse complement strand
TTTTCCGGGGATCTTGAAGAGGTAGGGAGAGAGCCGGGAGGAAATTTCCCGGATTTTTAGCGCTCCGTACAGCAGGGACTTAGGTGGCATTTTGAACGTACTGGAGGAAAAGCTGGTGGGCGAGGCGGGATTCGAACCCGCGACCTTCGGCTTCGGAGGCCGACACTCTATCCAGCTGAGCTACCCGCCCACGGAATGTGTTGTGATGAGGTGCAGGTGTGCGCGGATGATCTCCGCCCTTGAGGCCTGCCCGCGCTAACTTACCCGCTGGATTCTTTTTTTTCAAGGGTTGTTTCCGGGGTTTGTCCTGAAAGCCGTTGCATGTATTCCTCCCATTCCACGGGCAGCGAGCTTTTTTTCCTGGTGTTGCAGCTCTTGCAGCAGGGAACCAGGTTGTCCTTGGTGCTTCTGCCGCCGCGGGACAGGGGGATGATGTGGTCCATGGTCAGCGCATTGATGCCGACCTTTCTGCCGCAGTAGTAGCAGGTGCCGCTGCTGGTCTTGCGCTGCCACCAGCGGGTGCGCCGCAGTTGCCGCGCCTTGTTTCGTTCCGCCCGGATGACGTGGTCGTCGATGCCGTCAAAGCCGAAGAAGTCGTCTGTCATGGGGTGTCCACCAGGTTGCCGAGCAGGATCTGCCGGGCCCTGCCCACCAGGTAGAGCGAGCCAGCCACGCAGATCAGGTCGTCATCCGATGCCGCCTCCATGGCCAGTTGCAGGGCCTGGTCCACCGAGTCGGTGCAGTGGCTGGCGCTTCGCTGTTCCGCGGGCAGGAGACTGCGCAGTTCTTCGGGGCTGGCGGAACGTTCGGATTCCGGCCGGGTAAAGATGATCCGGTGGGCCAGGGGCGCCACCGCCGCCAGGGTGGAACGGATGTCCTTGTCTGCCATGGCGGCCCAGACCAGGACCAGGCGGGCAAAGGAGAACTCCTCCTGCAGGGCCTCGGTCAGGGCCCGGACTCCGGCCGGGTTGTGGGCGCCGTCCAGGAGAAAGCGCCGCCCGGGGCGGTTGCCGTTGACGGTGGTGAAACTCTCCAGCCGGCCGGGCCAGCGGGTTGCTGCCAGGCCATGGCGGATGTCGGCCCCGCTGGCAGCCAGGCCATGGTCGGCAAGGAGCTCCAGGGTGGCCAGGGCAAGGCTGGCATTGGCCACCTGGTAGCCGCCACGCATGGCCAGGGGCAGGTCGTGGTGGACGTGCCGCAGGCCGGTGTACTCCCAGGTTCCGCTGCCCTGGACGGTTCTGCCCTGAAAGTCTCGTCCCAGCAGGTGGAGCGGGCTGGCGAGCTGTTCGCACCGGCTTTCGATCACCGTGCGGCTGATGTCGTCGGCCACCCCGGAGACCAGCGGAATGCCGGGCTTGATGATCCCGGCCTTTTCCCCGGCCACCTGTTCCAGGGTCTCGCCCAGGTACTGTTCATGGTCCATGCTGACATTGGTGATCACCGCCACCAGCGGCGTGACCACGTTGGTCGCGTCCAGGCGTCCTCCCATGCCGACCTCGAGCAGGGCCAGGTCCACCTCCTGCTCGGCGAACCAGAGCATGGCCATGGTAGTGGTGAACTCGAAGTAGGTGATCTGGTCCCTGCCCAGGACGCGGCGGATCCTTTCCGTCAGCCGGGTGAAGTCATCCCGGCCGATGAACTGGCCGCCGATCCGGAACCGTTCCCGCACCGAGCTGAGGTGCGGCGAGGTGTAGAGGCCGACCCGGAACCCGGCCCGGTCGAGAATGGAGAGCAGGGTGGCAGCCACCGAGCCCTTGCCGTTGGTGCCGCCGATGTGCACGCAGGGCACCTGCCGGTGGGGGTTGTCCAGCCGGGCCAGGAAACGGTTCATCGAGTCCAGGCCGAGCTTGATCTTGAAAAACTGCAACCGGTCCAGGTAGGACCATGCTTCCCGGTAGTCCATGGGCCTTATTCGATGACCTCCAGCTTGGCATAGTCCAGGTGCAGGGTCTTGTCGCCATGCCGGTCAAAGTGGATCTCCACCCGCCGCGGACCCGGGATACTCGTGACCCGGCCGGGACCGAACAGGGGATGACGGACCTGCATGCCCGGCGCGAATTCGACCCGTGCCGACCTGGTTGTCGGTGCCGGTCGCCGGTGGGAGGCGGTGGCTTGGGCGGGCATGCCGAAACCAGGTTGCGGGCTGTCGCCAAGCTCGTAGAGGCCCGGGCTGATCTCCTGCAGAAACGGTGACATGCCGGTGTGCCAGAGTTTGCGGTCCGGGGTCATCATCTGGCGCGGGTAGCTGAGAAAGAGTTGCCTGCGTGCCCGGGTCGCGGCCACGTAGAGCAGGCGACGTTCCTCCTCCCACTGCTCGCCGGGTTCGATGCGCTGCTGTGGGAAACGGCCCTCGGCCAGGCCGATGACAAAGACCACGTCCCACTCCAACCCCTTGGCCGAATGGATGGTGGACAGGACCAGCCGTCCCTCCTCGTCGTCGCCGGCCAGGGTGACGGCGGCCTCGGCCTCGGGCGGGTCCAGGGCGGTGTCGTCGATGAAGGACTGCAGGTCCCCGTAGCCGCCGATCAGGGTGCGGACCTGGTCCAGGTCCTTGCGCCGTTTTGGATAGTCGTCATAGTAGATCTTTTTGAAGATCGGTTCGTAGTAGGCCATGACCGCGTCGAACTGGCCGGCGGGCGTCAGGTCCGGTTGCCGCATCCGGGCCAGGGCCTCGTTGAGGCTGGTCAGGCCGTTGCGCCAGCCGGGCGGCGCCTTGTAGGCGGCCAGGGCAGCGACTGGATCGTCGGACTCGCTGATCACGGCCAGGACCTTCTGGGCCGTCTTCTGGCCCACCTTGTCAAGCTGGAGCAGGATCCGGTTCCAGGACAGGTTGTCCCACGGGTTGGTCAGGATGCGGAGGAAGGAGAGCACGTCCTTGATGTGGGCCGATTCGGTCAGCTTGAGGCCACCCCGCTTTTCAAAGGCAATGCCACGGCTGTTGAGTTCCAGCTCCAGTTTGAAGGAGTGGAATCCCGAGCGGAAGAGCACCGCCATCTCGGCGATCGACGTGCCCTGTTCGCGCAGCTCCCCGATCTTTTCGGCCACGAAGCGGGCCTCGGCGGCCTCGTTGCGGGCCGGCACGACCATGGGGCGCGTACCGCCCTCGGCGCGGGTGAACAGGGTCTTGGTGAACTTTTCCGTGGCGCTGGCGATGATGGCGTTGGTCAGGCCGAGGATGGGCTGGGTGGAACGGTAGTTTTCCTCCAGCTTGACGATGCGCGCGCCGGGAAACTGCCTGGGGAAGCGCATGATGTTGTGGAAGTCCGCGCCCCGGAAACTGTAGATCGACTGGGCGTCGTCGCCCACCACCATCACGTTGTTGTGGCCGTGGGCCATCAACCGCACGATCTCGGCCTGGATCAGGTTGGTGTCCTGGTATTCGTCCACCAGGATATGGGCAAAGCGCGAACAGATCTCGTCCCGTGCCGGGCCCGATTCGGTGAGCAGCCGGTGCCAGTTGACCAGGAGGTCGTCGTAGTCCAGGAGGCCGTGTTCGAGCTTGAACTCGGTGTAGTGCTTGCGGATGGTGCGGAAGTCGTCGATGAACTCGGCCAGGTGGGCATGCTGGTCCAGTACCAGGTCCTCCAGGGAGCGGTTCTTGTTGACCTGGCCCGAGAGCAGGTTCATGATGATCCGCTTGGAGGGAAACCGCTTGCCCTTGCCGGCCAGGCCCAGGCTGGACTTGAGCAGGTTGATGATACCCTCGGCATCGCCACGGTCGATGATGGTGAAGCCGGAGCCGAGGCCCAGGTGGTGGCCGTGCCGGCGGAGCAGCATGTTGGAGGTGGCATGAAAGGTGCCGCCGACGATCCGCCGGCAGGCCTGGTCGGTGAGCCGGGAGGCCCGCCAGAGCATCTCCTGGGCCGCGCGCCTGGTAAAGGTCAGCAGCAGGATCGATTCCGGCGCCACCCCCTGCTCGATGAGGTAGGCCATCCGGTAGACCAGGGTCCGCGTCTTGCCGCTGCCGGCGCCGGCAATGACCAGCACCGGCCCCTCGCCGTGGGTGACCGCGGCGTGCTGGGCCTCGTTCAGGGCGCTGGTGTCGAGGGAGGAGGCCGCATCGTTCCTGTCGGCCGCATCGTCTGGAAAGAGTGACTGTTGCATGGACCGACTTGTACCATACCCGTCCCGGGCTGGCAACTCCCG
>WFUT01000080.1 GCA_015484845.1 Desulfobulbaceae bacterium | reverse complement strand
TGCTTCATACAGGATAATTCATGATGGGTCAAATAGGAAAAACCGATAACAAACGCGCCAGGGATCGGTACCTGCAGAAAAAATGCACAACCCGGTGAAAGCGGGGTATACTCGGAAGGACAGGGTACGGCGGCGGCGCGTCGGGGTGGTGTCGCAGCGCCACGGTGGCCCATCGGCTGCCCGTTCCTACCTTCGATACTCCCCGCCCCTGCGGGTATGCCACCCCTTTTCCAGGAGCCAAACGACATGCCACAGAACAGCAGCGACTGCGGGGTCGTCATCTCCCATGTCATGATGCCCAGCCACGCCAACCCGGCAGGGAACATCAACGGCGGCGTGATCATGCAGCTCATCGACGATGCCGCCTTTGTCATCGCCTCCCGCCACGCCCGGCGCAACGTGGTCACGGCCTCCATCGACCGCATCGATTTCCACAACCCGGTCCATGTCGGTGACCTGTTGCTCCTCAAGGCCAGCCTCAACCTGACCCACCGCTCTTCCATGGAGATCGGTGTCCGGGTGGAGGGCGAGGAGATGCGCTCGGGCCATATCCGTCATATCGCCTCGGCCTATCTCACCTTTGTCGCCGTCAACCGCCATGGCCAACCGGTTCCGGTGCCCCCCTATCATCCCGAGGGAACAGAGGCCATGCGCCGGCACCGGGAAGCTGCACAACGGCGCCGACACCGGCTGGAGAGCAGGTCCGCGTTCCGGGCAGACCCGGGGCCGTTCCAGGGCTGACCAGAGAAAACCGGCCCTGGCGCGTGGTTTGGCTCCAGCGGCCGTCTCCACGTCAACCCCACCGAGGGCGCGGGCCGACCAGGTCCCTTTCTCCCGGCGTCTTTTTTCATGGAACCTCTTTTCCTGGTACCTCAGAAGCGGGGACTGGACCGGAAGACCAGGCAATCGCCGGTCTCGGGATGGGCAAAGACAAGTTCCGTGGCATGGAGCAGCATCTCGCCGCTCCGGGTGCCGCTGCCATAGAGACGGTCGCCGACAATGGGACAACCGAGCCCGGAACGGTGGGCGGCATGGAGCCGCAGCTGGTGGGTACGGCCGGTGAGCGGCACGAACTCGACCCTGGTCCTGCCGCCTTCCCGGGCAAGCACCCGCCAGCGGGTCACGCCGGGCTTGCCATGGACCGGGTCAAACACCTGTCGCGGCCGGTTCTCAGGGTCGAGGCGGAAGGCCAGGCGGATGGTGCCGCTGCTTCCCCGAACATCTCCGTCGAGGAGGGCGACATAGGTCTTCCCCACCCGCCGCTGCTGAAACTGCAGGCTGAGAACGCGGTGCGCCTGGCGGGTGCGGGCCAGGAGCATCAGGCCCGAGGTATCCATGTCCAGGCGGTGCACGGCCGGCTGCTCGATGCAGCCGGGAAAATGCGCCCTGATCCTGCTGGCCACGCAATCCTGCATGTCCGCTCCCCGGCCCGGCACGGCAAGCAGGCCGCCGGGCTTGTCCACCACCACGAACAGGGGATCGACATGGACCAGGCGCAGGCCGCTGGGACCGGTCATGGTGTCTCCTCCAGGCCGCAGAGGAGAAAGCCGAGCAGGGGGCGGCACTTGCTGGCGCACGGCGGATAGAAGCGGCCATGTTGCCGGGTGGCGGAGCGGTTTTCCCGGCCCCAGAAGAACTCGGCCAGGCCCAGGGGAACGAGGTTGTGACGGGCGGCATGGTTGAGCAGCTTGGGCGCGCAGCAGTCGCCGGCACCGGTGGGAATGCCGGGCTCGAGAAAGACCCGGTCCAGGCCACGGCAATGGCCGCGGAAGTTGACCAGGCAGTAGAGCCCGTGCAGCTCGCGCATGAGAACGCGGGAGAGCCGGCGCCGGCGGCGCTTCAGTAGGCGGCTGGCCACGGAGCCCGCCGGCAGGGCATCGATCCGCCTGCCCAGGGCCTTGATCCTTCTCCCGGTCGCCCGGCTCGCCTCCTCGAAGCGGGATACCGGGAAGAGGGGCCCCACCCAGCCCTCCACCTCCCAGGCCCCGCCATACTGGCCGGAAAAGGCCCGGAGCACCACGCGGGAGCCATCCGGACGGCGACAGACCAGGACCCCGAACATCTTGCCCCGTTCCGGACCAAAGAGCGGCGCCGTGGAAAACCGCGGTTCCGCCTCGGAGCGGGGCCGGGCAAAATCGATACGCCCCTCCTGTTCCAGGCGGGCCATGAGCCGCAGGCAGTATCCCACCGCCTCGCCCGGCAGCAGCCGGTGCTCGCGGCCGCAGTCGCGACAGAAGCCCGCGCAGGCCAGGTGGTCGGTGCTGCCCTGTTCCCCATGGCCCGGGGCCGGGCGCCGGCTTACTTCCTGAACAACCACAGGAGCAGGGTCAGGATCAGGCTGACCACGATGGAGGTGGTCACCGGGAAATAGAACCGGAAATTATCGCGATGGATGATGATATCACCGGGCAGCCGGCCCAGGGGGAGGTTTTTCAGCCAGGGCCAGAACAGGCCGGCCACGATAAAGAGCACGCCGATGAGGACCAGATACCTTGCCATCTTCCCGTCTCCCGGATACATTCAGTTCTCCTGCCCGGGCCGGCGCCGGCCCCTGCCACCGCCCGGACCGGTCCCGGTGTCTTCATCCACGCGGGTGTCCTGGCTGAGCAGCACGCCGGCAAAGACCACCAGGCAGGCCACGATCTGCCAGAGGGTGAGCCGCTCATGCAGGATAAAAAAACCAAGGATGATTGTAAACACCGGAATCAGGTTGATGAAGGACACGGCCTGGCTGGCGGGCAGGCGGCTGACACCGTAGTTGTAGAGGCCATAGGCCCCGGCGCTCACGCCAATGCCCAGGTAGGCCACGGCCAGCAGCGCGGACAGGGACGGAGTCGCCGGCAGGGCAACCCCGGGCAGCAGGAGCACGGGCAGAAAGAAGACCACGCCGACAAAGCACTGCACCGCGGTCAGGAACAGGGGCGGCAGGCTCCGGCTGAGATGCTTGGCCAGGATCACGTAGCCGGTGGCGCTGACCATGGCCAGGAACTCCAGGAAGTTTCCCAGCACCGGGTTGGGCGCGGACAGGGTGGCGCGGCCGGCCAGGCTCAGCCAGGCGGCGCCGGCCGCGGCCACAAGGAAGCCGGCAACGGTGCGCGGCGTGATGCGCTCGCCAAGCAGGAGGCCCGCGGCCAGGGCCACCAGCAGCGGCAGCATGGTGGTGATCATGGCCGCCTGGGAGGCGGTGGTGTGCAGGAGGGCCGCCGACTCCAGCAGGAAATAGAGACAGGGTTCGAAGAATCCCATGGCCAGCAGGGGAAGAATATGGTGCCGCCGCAGGGGCAACCTGGTAAAAGAGGGCACAAAGGGCAGGAAACAGAGGGCGGCCAGGGCCATGCGACCGAAGATGACCAGCAGGGGATGGAGTTCACGGAAGGCGAACTTCATGGCGACAAAGGAACTGCCCCAGAGAATGGTGGCAGCCAGCAGCGCCAGGACCGGTAACAGCCGCTTTCCGGCAAAGGGATTGTTGAACCAAACAGGCATGGATCGTCACCACTCCCGGCCCGGGCCCTCACGTGCCTGTGCCGGGCCTCCTTCTCCGGTGGCGCTCCGGCCGCCCGTCGGACAGGCCGCCACCGGATTCGCACCATAACCACCATGCGACAAACAGGCAAACAGAGAGTGTTCACCCTTGTCCCGATCCTGGCCCTGCTGCTCTGCCTACAGGCAGGCCCGGCCCGGGCCCGTTTCCGGCCCGAGGACGTCAGCTGGCGTCAGACCGTGGACCTCTACCGCTCCGTCCCCTGCCTGAGCGACGATGAGCTGGCCTACGGCCGCGAAATCATCCGCGGCCTCGGCTACGGCGGCCAGCGCGTCTTCCGCCGGATGTGCCTGATGCCGGGCATCTCGTTTACAAAATCCAGGCAGGCCTGGCAGGAGCTGCTCGAACTCGGCCTGTCCTTTGAGCAGGTGCTCTGTTTCGAAAAATGGAGCCGGCTGCCCGGCGTGGACATCGACCTGGCGCTTACCGCCCTGCCGAAGATCGGCAAACTCTCCTACGAGGCGGGCAAGTCGTTCCGGGCCTACATGGACCTGCCCCGGATCACGGCCCGCAACGCCCTGGACACCATTCCCCTGCTCACCACCCTCGAGGATGCCAACAACAAGGCCGTGCAGGGCTTTCTGGCCATTGCCGACATGGACGCCATCCACGCCCTGGACGGCCTGGTCTCCCTGGCCAGGCTCAAGGACAACCAGGCCAGGGCCTGCGGTGCCTTTGCCCTGGTAAAGGGCATGGACACCAGGACCATGCTCGATGCCCTGCCCCTGCTCCGCCAGCTCCGCCAGGACGATGCCTGGAACGCCCGCTGCCTGTTCCGGCAACAGGGCATGACCCGCGACGAGGCCTGGCGCTGGCTGATCCGGTACTTTGCCCTGCCGCCCGAGATCCAGGAAAAGCAGTACTACCGGCTGGACGGGCCCCACCGCAGGCAACTCCTGCAGGCCTTCTACGACGGCGGCGAGGAACTGATCTGGAAGATCAACAACCTGCACGCCATAACCGACCGATTCGGCTTTGAAATCCCGGAGAGCGTGCTGCGCCGTTACTCCCCGGAACAGCTCTATCACCGCTTCCAGCGCCTGTCGCCCCAGGTGCAGTTCCGCTTCGGCACCGAATTCTACCCCCTTCTCCCGGCCGGCAACCGGGCAAGGATGATCGCCATCCTGCGCCGGGCCACGGCAGCGGACCGGCTGCAGACCGCGCGCGACCTGGTCTCGGCCGACATCTACGCCCTGCTCTCCCAGGGCAGCGAGCTCTATGACTCCTCGTTTCGCGACATCCTGGTGCCGGTCCTGAAACAACGGATCAGGAGCCGCCACGACGACAGCCTGCTCGACTTTCTCAAACAGACCGATCCCGGCAACATGCTGGTGGCCGATTTCATCGTCAGCCTGGCCCAGAAGGGCAAGCTGACCACTTTTTTTCCCGAGGATGACACCCTGCAGCGGCAGATCCTGAAACTGGTGGCTGCCTCGGCCTTCCGCAACGAGGACTCCATCCTCCTCTTCTCCGCCACCTTCATGCACCTGCTGCAGGTGCTGACCCCGGATGCCCGCTCCTTCCTGATCCGCAGGATGGCCGCGGTGGCCGATCGGGGCGCCGGCTCCTTCAGCCGCCTGGTCAATGTCATCCTCCAGTACTATCTCAGGGAATATCCCGGGCTGCTGGCCCCGGCCGACCGCGTCCTCATCCTCCGCATGGCCATCCGCCACGGGACCGAGGACCTGGGCCGCTACCAGGTAACGCCCTTTGCCGCCTGGAAGAGTGACCACCGCCTGGCCTCGGTCTCCATCTTCCATCCCGATGACGACGGCCGCCGCTCCTTTCTCTCCAACGTCCGCACCCTGCTGCGCGGCGGCTATCGCATCGAGCTCAGCCGGACCTACAGCCTGACGCCGCCGGACGGGGCAATGCAGCGCCGGGTGCGGCGGCTGGCGGCCGAGGCCGGCAAAAAGGGCAAGGCGCGTCCCCTCCTGGAGCTCTTCCGGGCCATGGAACATGACCATTTTGCCGTGGCCCTGGTCAGGGTCATCAACGGCATCACCATCTCCCATGCCCAGTACGTCTACAGCGGCGAGGACAACGAGGAGCGGCTCCTGGAGCGGTTCCTCAAGAGCGGCGACGAGATGCTGGCCCAGCGCGGCCACAGCTACTGGCGCTCGGAACAACTCACCGAACCCCTGGAAAAGCTGCGCCGGGAACGGCGGATCAGCGACCGGGACCTGACCTCGAAACAACGATTCTTAAGCCTCGGATCCTGCGGCGGGGTCAAGGCCTATACCCGCCTGACCAGGATGTTTCTCGGCCATGTCGATATCCTGGCCACCATCGGCACGGGCATGGCGATCATCAACGACCCCTACAACAGGAACCTGTTCGAGGTGGTGGCCAGGGGGCCGGATACCATGACCTGGAAGGATGTGGCCGACCGCTCGGCCTTTATCTTCAGGGGCGGCCGCGGCCAGGACTACCTGCAGCCCGGATCGCTGACAGCCATCCTGCACAAGATCATCGAGGGAAAAAAACATTCCGGCGCCGGCACCGGCGACCGGCACGGGGAGGACCATGCCGCTCTACAGCCGTGACAAGGTGCCCCTCCTGCTCAAGGCGGTGCAAGGGGGCGATATCGCGCCGGTCTACCTCCTGTTCGGCGAACGCTACCTCTGCCAGCAGACGGCCCGCAGCCTGGAGCGTATCCTGGTGGCCGGGGGCGGCACCGTGCACCCGGTGGACGGCGACAGCGAGGATCCGGCCACCACCCTTGCCAACCTGCGCAGCTTCAGCCTGCTGCCTGGCCGCCAGGTCTTCCGGGTCAGCGACACCCGCCTCTTTCATTCCCGCAACGTGGCCGAGACGCTGTGGAAAAAGGCGGTCACCGCCTTTGAGGCGCAGAAAAAGGAGCAGGCGGCCAGGGCCCTGCGGGCCATGTTCGAGGCCGCCGGCCTGGACGCCGACGCCCCGGACAGCGACCCGGCCGGGCTGTCCGAGACCGCCTGGCGCGAGCTGTTCGGCTTTGCCCGGCCCGGCGGCGACCTGGCCTGGATCGGCGAGGCCCTGGCCGCCGGCCGGCCCGCACCCGCGAGATCTTCGGACCGGGGGGGCGACCCGGCCGAACGTCTCCTCGACACCCTGGCCGCCGGCATCCCCGGGAGCAACACCCTGCTCCTGCTGGCCGAGACCGTGGACAAACGCAAACGGCTCTTCAAGGTCCTGAAGAAAGAGTACGTGGTGGTCGATCTCAGCGTCGACTCCGGCGCTGGCGCCAAGGCGCAGAAGGCGCAGAAATCGGTGCTCCTGGAGATCATCGGCCAGACCCTGGCCGAGATGGGCAAGTCCATGGCCCCGGCGACCATGGACCTGCTGGTGGAGCGGGTCGGCTTTCACCCGGTGGCGGCCAGGATGGAAACGGAAAAGCTGGCCCTCTCCGTGGGGGAGCGGCAGAGGATCGAGAAGGAGGATCTCGACGCCATCGTGGGCCGGACCCGGCAGGAGGCGCTCTTCGAGCTCACCGGGGCCATCGGCGCCCGCGACCTGGAACGGGCCCTGCTCATCGCCTCCCGCCTGCAGGAAAACAACATCCATGCCCTGGCCATTATCGCCACCCTGCGCAACTACACCCGCAGCCTGCTTCTCTTCCGCGCCCTGCAGGAACAGGCCGACTCCGGTTTCCGCGCCTCCATGACCGCGGCCGCCTTCCAGCAGCAGTGCCTTCCCCGTCTCAAGGAACGGCAGCAGTGGAAAAAGGAGCTGCAGGGCCATCCCTATGCCCTCTACATGCAGTTCAAGACAGCGGCCGCCTTCCCCCTTGCCGTGCTCCGCCGCTGGATGCACCTGCTTCTCGCCGCCGAGATGCGCCTCAAGGGCTCGCCGCTGAAGGCCGACACCATTCTCCACCACCTGCTGCTCTCCATGCTGGCCGGCGAGAAGTAAGAAACCGGCTGCGCCAACTCCCTGCGCCGACACCAGCCATGGCAGCATGAAAACAGCTGGTTACCATCCGCCCCGGCCAGGGAACCGGCCCGGCCCGGAACCGCCTGTTTTTCGCGTAATCCGGCTTGCAAATTCGCGCTGACGCATTACATTTATCATAGAGTTTTTACCCCTTAGCCCCTTTCCGTGGTATACTGTAACCAACCACCGGGGAAGCCGCCGGCCGGCGGCGGCCCGCTGCAACCGTCATCGGATCCGGCACCGGCCCGACGGCCCTGTGCCGGAGAACGGTCACGGATTCAGGAAACAATCCGTGTGATGGCAAAAGTTCTGTACCTGCACCGATGGTTGCAGGTAAACTTTGAGTAGAGCATCCACACAGACACTATGGCAAAAGACAAGTCCAGCTACCAGGAAGATACCCTTACAAGAAGGCGGGAGGATCTCCAGGAGCCGCCCATGTACAAGGTGCTGCTCCATAACGACGATTACACCACCATGGACTTCGTGGTCATGGTCCTGGAGACGGTCTTTGGCAAGAACACCGACGAGGCCACCCGGATCATGCTCAATGTCCATAACCAGGGCCAGGGTGTGGCGGGGATATATACCCGCGAAATCGGGGAAACCAAGGTGGCCGTGGTCCACCGCATGGCCCGGAAAAATCAATTTCCGCTCAAGTGCTCGCTGGAGAAGGTGAGCTGACCGGCGGGATCAGAGGTACCATAATTATGTTGAGTAGAGAGTTGGAACTGGCCCTGATCAGGGCGATAAAGGAAGCCAAGAAAAACCGGCACGAGTACGTGACCGTGGAGCACATGCTCTACGGCCTGCTGCACGATGACCTGGCCCGGCATATCATCGACAAGTGCGGCGGCAACAATGACAACCTCAAGGAACGGCTGGAGCGGTTCTTTGCCGGCGGCATGCCGGTCCTCAAGGACGCCAATGCCGAGCCGGCCCAGACCGTGGCCTTCAACCGGGTGCTGCAGCGGGCGGTCAACCATGTCCAGAGCTGCGGCAAGAAGCAGGTGGACACCGGTGACGTACTGGTCTCCATCTTCACCGAGCCCGATTCCCATGCCGTCTATTTCCTCGGCACCGAGGGCATCGGCCGCATGGAGGTGGTGGAATACATCTCCCACAACCTGCCGGACAACCTGCAGAGCGAACCCCTGCGCGAGCCGCAGCCCCGGCCCAGGCAGCAGCAGAAGAAAAAGAAGGCCGGCCAGGATGCCCTGGAGCAGTTCACGGTCAACTTCTCGCGGCGGGCGGCCGAAGGCAGCATCGACCCGCTGATCGGCCGCGACGCCGAGATCCGGCGCATGATGCAGGTGCTCTGCCGGCGCAAGAAGAACAACCCGCTCCTGGTGGGCGAGCCCGGGGTGGGCAAGACCGCCATGGCCGAGGGGCTGGCCCTGCGCATCCACGAGGACAGCCTGGAACGGCTGGAGGAGAATCCGCAGCCGAAAAAGCTGGTGCCCGACCTGCTGCGCGACACCGAGATCTACATGCTCGACATGGGGACCCTGGTCGCGGGCACCAAGTACCGGGGTGATTTCGAAAAACGGCTCAAGGACGTGATCGCGGAGATCGAGAAGAAGGACAATGCCATCCTCTTTATCGACGAGATGCACACCATTGTCGGCGCCGGCGCCACCAGCGGCGGCTCCATGGACGCGTCCAACCTGCTCAAACCCGCCCTGCAGGCGGGAACGATCCGCTGCATCGGCTCCACCACCTACGAGGAGTACAAGAACCACATCGAAAAGGACCGCGCCCTGTCGCGCCGGTTCCAGAAGATCGACATCGAGGAGCCCTCGGTGGCGGACACCTGCGGTATCCTGAAGGGGTTGCAGCCGCGCTACGAGGAGCACCACCATGTCCGCTACTCCAAGGCCGCCATCAAGGCCACGGCCGAGCTGGCGCACCGCTACATCAACGACCGTTTCCTGCCCGACAAGGCCATCGACGTCATGGACGAGGTGGGGGCCGCCTTCCGGCTCGCCGGCAGGACCGGGCGGACGGTCAGTGTCCGCGACGTGGAACGGGTCATCTCCAGGATGGCCAGGGTACCGGTGAGCTCCAAGTCGGGCAACGATCTCGGCGAGCTGCGCGACCTGGATACGCGGCTGAAACAGTACATCTTCGGCCAGGACGAGGCCATCGACGCCGTGGTCAAGGCGGTGAAGCGGTCCCGGGCCGGCCTGGGCAACCCGCAGTCACCCACCGGCTCCTTCCTGTTTGCCGGTCCCACCGGCGTGGGCAAGACCGAGGTGGCCCGCCAGCTGGCCGCTGCCCTGTCGGTACACTTTGAGCGGTTCGACATGAGCGAGTACATGGAGAAGCATGCCGTGGCCCGCCTGATCGGCGCCCCCCCGGGTTATATCGGCTTTGACCAGGGCGGCCTGCTCACCGATGCCATCCGCAAGCATCCCTACAGCGTGCTCCTGCTCGACGAGATCGAGAAGGCGCACCCGGATGTCTTCTCCATCCTGCTCCAGGTGATGGACCATTCCACCCTGACCGACAATGCCGGCCGACGGGCGGATTTCCGCAACGTGATCATCATCATGACCACCAATGCCGGTGCCCGCGAGATGAGCGAGCGGACCATCGGCTTTCTCGGCGATTCCCGGGGCAAGGAACAGAAGGCCATCAAGAGCCTCTTTTCGCCCGAGTTCCGCAACCGGCTCGACTCCATCATCACCTTCGGCTCCCTGGAGATCTCCACCGTGGAGAAGGTGGTGGACAAGATGATCACCGAGCTCCAGGCCCAGCTTGCCGAGAAGAACGTCCGCATCGAGCTGACGCCGGCGGCACGGAGCTGGCTGGCCCGGGAGGGCTATGACCCGGCCTATGGCGCCCGGCCGCTGCGCCGCCTGATCATGAAGGAGATCGGCGACGTGCTCACCGAGGAGATCCTGTTCGGCGATCTCGCCAAGGGTGGTACGATAAAAGTCGGTCGCAAGAACAACAAGATGACCTTTACCATCCCCAAGTAGGCATCCCTGTCCCCGGCACGGTCGTCCCCCGGCC
>WFUT01000079.1 GCA_015484845.1 Desulfobulbaceae bacterium | reverse complement strand
GCCACCATCGAGGCGGCCCGGGCCGGCGAGGCCGGCAAGGGCTTTGCCGTGGTCGCCAACGAGATCAAGGAGCTTGCCAAGCAGACCGCCGAGGCCACCGGCGAGATCAAGGCGCGCATCGACTCCATCCAGAACTCCACCGATGCCACGGTCAGCCAGATCCAGCAGATCACCAATGTCATCAACGAGGTGGACGAGATCGTCGCCACCATTGTCACCGCTGTCGAGGAACAGTCGGCCACCACGACGGAGATCGCGGAGAACATCGGCCAGGCATCGCTGGGGATCCAGGAGGTGACCGAGAACGTGGCCCAGGTCTCCACTGTATCCGGGGAGGTGGCGCAGGACATCTCCGAGGTCAGCCAGACCTCGGGCTCGATCTCCGAGGGCAGCGGCAGGGTCAAGGAGAGCGCGGTCGAGCTGAACAGGCTGGCCGAGGAGCTGCGTGTCATGGTCGGAAAATTCACCACCTGAGGGTCAGCCCCACCGAAAGGGGCGGCCGCAGGGGACATGCCGCCGTCCCACCATATTCCGCTGCCAGGGCGTCTGCCGGCCATCGGCACACAGGGCCGCCACCAGGGGGTACCTGTCCGCGGAGAAGGCATGGCATGGGACGCTGTCACACTATTGCTATTTCGACCAAGTTCAACCTAAATCCTGCTCTTCGAAAATGAAGAAAAAAAAATTTGTTTTGCCGTACCAGCGGATTATATGAACGTGATCGTTTTTTCGACGCACTGACCGGGTGAAGGATTTTTTTTCTTCACTTTCTCGCCCTTCGGGATTGGCAATTGCAGAATTTAGGATCAAGGAGGACCACCATGGCATCCCAGCTGAAAAAATTCCTGCCCCAACGTGTCAAGACCAGGCTGCTCCTCCTGGTGGGTACCCTGATCGCCATCCTGATCGTGGTTCCCGTGGTGGTGCAGTACCGGGATACCATGCACCAGGCCAGGGAGCAGGGCCGCCTGCAGGCGGAGGAACTCGCCACCAGGGCCACCGACCAGTTGCACGAGACCGAAAAAGAGCTCCTGCTCGTGGCCCGGACCGTGGCCCACATGCCGGCCGCCTCCAGGTACCTGGCCGAGCGTGACCGTCCGGCCCTGCTCTCCCTGTGCATGCCCCTGTTCAAACAGCTCAAGGAGCACATGGAACTCAATGTCTTCCACTTCCACGTGCCACCGGCCACCTCCTTCCTGCGCCTGCAGAAACCAGCCAAGTACGGCGATGACCTGTCCGGTTTCCGGAAGACCGTGGTGGACGTCAACAGGACACTGCAGCCGATCAGCGCCATCGAGGTGGGCAGGGCCGGCATGTCGGTGCGCGCCGTGGTACCGGTGATGTATACCGATCCGGGGGCGACAGAGGAACGTCATGTCGGGTCCGTGGAATTCGGCGCGCCGCTCAAGCAGGCTTTCGTCAAGGCGGTCAAGAAGCTGACAGGAAACAACGTGGCCCTGATCGTTCCGGACGGCCAGGGATTCAAGGTGCAGGCAGCCACCTATGATCCCGATCTCTCTTCCGCACGGACAGCCGTCCTGCGCAAGGTGATGGCCACGGAAAAGATGACCACGGTCCAGGGCAGTCTCAAGGGGCACGAGGTCATCACCGCCCTGCGGCCGATCACCGACTATTCCGGCAAGGCTGTGGGCGTACTGGCGGTTCCCCTTGATATCTCGGCGGTCCTGCACCGGGCACACCGGCGGGCCCTGTACACCATCATTGCCGGCTTTGCGGCCATCTTTCTTGTCCAGGGCGTGATCTGGCTCCTGTTCAACCGCCTGATCAACCGCCCCCTGGACGACCTGACCAGGCGGTTGGAAAAGGCCAGCCAGGGTGACCTGACCCAGACCATGGATGCCAGTCACATCGAGGGGGTCAACTGTTCCGAGCTGCTGGAATGCAACGAGCCCGGCTGCACCATGTATGGCAAGACCGGCTACTGCTGGGAGGAGGCCGGCTCCCTGTCCAACAATATCCAGTGTCCCCAGATCCTCTCGGGCGAGCTGGAATCCTGCTCCCGGTGCGGACGGGTATTCGGTTCCACGGTCAGGGACGAGTTCTCCGAGCTGACCGTCTACTTCAACGGCTTCCTGGCCAATGTCGCCCGCATGGTCAAGGAGATCCGCAACAACTCCGAGAACCTCAACCAGACCTCGGCCGCGCTTGGCACGGTCTCCAGCCAGCTCGACGCCAGCACGGCAGAGACCGCCGGCCGGGTGGAAAGCGTTGCCGCGGCCGCCGAGGAGATGAGCGCCAACATGGCCAGTGTTGCCGCGGCCACCGAGGAGGCGGCCGCCAATGTCAACGTCATGTCCACCGCGGCCGAGGAAATCGGCTCCACCATCGGCGAGATCCAGGAGAACACCGCCAATGCCAAGCAGATCACGGGCCAGGCAGTGGGCGAGGCAACGGATATCTCCCAAAAGGTGGACGAGCTGGGCAGCGCGGCCCAGGATATCGGCAAGGTGACCGAGACCATCACCGAGATCTCCTCCCAGACCAACCTGCTGGCGCTCAATGCCACCATCGAGGCGGCCCGGGCCGGCGAGGCCGGCAAGGGCTTTGCCGTGGTCGCCAACGAGATCAAGGACCTGGCCAGGCAGACCGCCGACGCCACGGGCGAGATCAAGAAGCGGATCGAGGGCATCCAGCACTCCACCGGCATCACCGTGGACGGCATCAGGAAGATCACCGACATCATCAGGGAGATCGACGAGATCGTCTCCTTTATCGCGGGTGCCATCGAGGAACAGGGCGCGACCATGACCGAACTGACCAGCAACGTGCAGCAGGCAGGCCAGGGCATCAGCGAGGTCTCCGAGAACGTGGCCCAGAGTTCCGAGGTCTCCCGCGAGATCGCCGACGACGTGGCCCAGGTCAACGCGGCAACGGAACAGGTCGCCGGCGGCAGCAGGCAGGTTCATGACCGGGCCGGTGAACTGCAGCAGCTCGCCAGGGATCTCAAGGAGATGATCGACAGATTCAAGCTCAACTGAGGAGCAACAGAGACGTCATGGAAAACGAAGAAAAACTCATTGACAAGAACATCATCGAGCTGGCCACCTTCTATGTCGGCGACGCCCTGTGCGGCATGGATATCCTCAAGGTCCAGGAGATCAACAAGCTGATGGAAATGACCGTTGTCCCCCAGGCCCCGGAATATGTGAAGGGAATTCTCAACCTGCGCGGCCAGATCGTTACCATCATCGACCTGGCCAGGAAACTGGGCCTGGACGAGACAGCCCTGGGCGGCGATCCCAGGAACATCATCGTCAACGCGCCGGGCGAGCACATCGGGTTGCTGGTCAAACAGATCAGTGACGTGGTCATGGCCGATCCGGAGAAGATCGAACCGGCGCCGGCCAACATGAGCGGCATCCAGGGCAGTTATTTCCTGGGTGTCTACAAGACAGAGAACCGGCTGATCGGCATCCTTGATGCGGAACAGGTCCTGAAGATGGAATCAGAGACCAGGACAGCGCACCCGGCGCACGCGGCGGCAGCCGTTTCCTGAAGCGATGCGGAAGCGCACGGCGTAACATGCCGCGCACACCGCCGCGCTGCGCCGGCCACGACCGGCAGTGAACCTCTTTGACCAAACGTGATGCTGAGAAAGAACAAGATCAAGGTCCTGGTGGTGGACGACACCATCGTCTACCGCAAGGCAGTCAGTGACATCCTGGCCGAGATTCCCAACGTCGAAGTGGTCGGCGTGGCCCACAACGGCAGGATCGCGGTCTCCAAGATCAAGACCCTGAAACCCGACCTCCTGACCCTGGACATCGAGATGCCCCAGATGAACGGCATCGAGGTGCTGGAGTATATCCGCGACCATGCACCGAACGTCAGTGCGATCATGGTCTCCACCCTGACCAGTGAAGGCGGCGAGATGACCATGAAGGCCCTGGAACTGGGGGCCTTTGACTTCATCCTCAAGCCCAGCGCCGGCAACATCGAGGACAGCAAGAGACAGCTCAGGGAGCTGCTGTTGCCCCTGGTCAAGGCCTTTCAGATCGGCCGCACCGCGGTGGGCTCCATGAAGAGGAGCAGCCGGCCGGCGGCCGGACGCACCACCACCCGGCCCTGCCGGCCCGGCACGGCAGCCAGGCCGGGCCGAACGGGCCGGCCTGCCGCCCCGGTACAGGCCGCGGCAAGAAAGGGCAAGTCAGAGGTGGTCGCCATCGGCATCTCCACCGGCGGCCCCAATGCCCTGTCGCGCATGATGCCCATGCTGCCCGGTGATCTCGGCGTGCCGGTGCTCATTGTCCAGCACATGCCGCCGGTCTTTACCAGGTCCCTTGCCGCCAGCCTGGACGCCAAGTGTGCCCTCACCGTCAAGGAGGCGGAAAACGGCGAGATCATCCGTCCCAACGTCGCCTATATCGCGCCCGGCGGCAAGCAGATGAAGCTGGTCGCCTCCACCGACGGCCGCAACCGGCAGATCAAGCTGACCAACGATCCGCCGGAGAACTCCTGCCGCCCGTCGGTGGACTACCTGTTCCGTTCCGTGGCCGACTACTACGTGGGCCGGACCACGGGCGTCATCATGACCGGCATGGGATCCGACGGCACGGCCGGCCTCGAGATCCTCAAGCAGAAGGGCAGTTTCAATATCGGCCAGGACAGGGCGAGCTGCGTGGTCTATGGCATGCCCAAGGCACCGGCGGAAAAAGGGCTGCTCGATGTCATCGTGCCACTGGACAAGATCGCCTCGGAAATAGTAAAGAGTGTAAAATAATACCCTGTTCCCTCCAGCCGCCGCGAACCATCGGTGCGGCCGTTCCATTTCCCCGGCCCGGACGACCCTGATACATGCTGAAAATCACCCCCGAAGAGCTAAAGGTTATCACCCAGTATATCCACGAGATATCAGGGATCCATCTTGATGCCGGCAAGAAATACCTTCTCGAGACCAGGTTGAGCTCCATAGCCGAGGATCTTGGCTGCACCAACTACATGGAGCTCTACCAGAAGGCAAAACGCGACGCCCGCCGCCAGATCCAGCAGCAGATCATCGATGCCATCTCCACCAACGAGACCCTCTTTTTCCGCGACGAGGGACCGTTCAAGCTGCTCCAGTACAAGATCCTGCCCGAGCTGATCGATGCCAGGACCCCCAAGTCCTCCTTCATGAAGACCCCGATCCGTATCTGGAGCGCGGCCAGCTCCACGGGCCAGGAACTCTATTCCATTGCCATTGTCATCAAGGAGCTGGTGGGCGACACCTCGAAGTTCAACTTCAAGCTCCTGGGCACGGACATCTCCGATGCCGCCGTTGCCCAGGCCAGCCGGGGCAGGTACAACAAGTTCGAGATCGAGCGCGGCCTGCCGCGCGACAAGCTCAACCGGTATTTCACCCTTCGGGGCGGCTTCTGGCAGGTCAAGGACGAACTGCGGGCCATGGTCCATTTCCGCAAGCTCAACCTGATGCTGCCCTTTTCCGGCCTGGGCAAGTTCGATGTCGTCTTCTGCCGGAACGTGGCCATCTACTTCACCATGAACGACAGGAAAAAACTGTTCAACAAGATAGCCGACATCCTCGAGCCGGACGGGTACCTGATCATCGGCTCGACCGAGTCGCTCACCGGTATCTGTCCCAGGTTCAAACCCAAGCGGCATTTACGTTCCATTTTTTACCAGCTCAAGTAAAGTAAAGGGGCGGGACGGCCGGGAGTACCAGTGGCCTCCGCGGGCCGGAAAGCAAGCAGGGAACAATGATCATGAAGCAGATGAGCATACTGGTCGCCGATGACGACCCGGTCATCAGGCGGCTTTTGGAAAGACGACTTGGCGAAAGCGGCTACGATGTCACCGTTGCCAGCGATGGCATGGAGGCAGCCAGGCTGCTGGACCAGGAGCATTTCGATGTTGTCATCACCGACCTGGTCATGCCCGGTGACATTGGCGGCATTGAACTGCTGCAGGTGGCCAAGGACCGGGATATATCCACCGAGGTCATCGTTATCACCGCCTATTCCTCCATAGACACGGCGGTGGAGGCCATGAAAAAAGGGGCCGTCGATTACCTGGAGAAGCCCATCAATTTCGATGAGCTCTTCCTGCGCCTTGACAAGATCGCCCAGATGCGGGCCCTGATCCGCAATGCCGGCGACCTGCGCGAGGCCATGGATGTCACCGAGGCCTCGGCGGCCCAGACCATCCAGCAGCTCGAGATCACGGCCGGTGACCTGCAACTCCGTCTCGACCGGGTGCGGGAGATCCTGGCCGACGAGGCCATGGCCCCGGCCGAGCGCATTGCCGGCGCCCTGCGCGCCCTTGACCACCACAACGGCTGAGCCCATGCAGGAACACGACAACGACGCCGGCGCCCTTGCCCGGCTGCTTGCCATCGTGGATCGCCTGCGCGGCGAAGACGGCTGCCCGTGGGACCGCAGGCAGACCCCCGAGAGCCTGAAAAAATACCTGCTCGAGGAGACCGCCGAACTGGCCGAGGCCATCGATTCCGGTGACATCGACCACATCCGGGAAGAGATCGGTGACCTGTTCTTCATCCTGGCCATGCTGACCGCCATGTTCCGCGAGCGCGGCCTCTTTGCCGCCTCCGATGCCCTCGACGATATCGCGGCCAAGATGATCCGCCGCCATCCCCATGTCTTTGCCGGCCGCCCCGCCGGCAGTGAGCAGGAACTGCGGCAGCAGTGGGAGGCGATCAAGGCAGACGAAAAAAAGAACAGCCCTTCCTG
>WFUT01000078.1 GCA_015484845.1 Desulfobulbaceae bacterium | reverse complement strand
CGGTCCGAAGAGGCCATCCACAACGACCTGGTCCGGGGCAGGGAGCGGCTGCGGACCATCCTCGGCCCGGCCTTCTTCCCGGTCTTCACCCCGCCCTGGAACCGCTGCTCCCTGCAGACCCTGCAGATCCTTGCCCGGCTGGGCTATGCGGCCGTATCCCGCACGCCCGGGGCGCGGCCCGCGGCAGCCGACCTGGTCCCGGACCTGGCCGTAAACGTGGATCTCCACACCCGCAAGGAGCAGGATCCCGGCGCGGCCTGGCAGAACATCCTGGGCGACCTTGCCCGTGCCGCCGGCAGCGGCCGGATCGGCGTCATGATCCATCACCAGTTGATGAACGAGCGCTCCTTTGCCTTCCTGGAGATCCTCCTTGCCCTCTGCAGCCGTCACCAGAACCTTGCCCCCTGCACCTTCCGGGAACTGCTGCCGGCCATACCCGGAACAGCGTAGGTTGCCAGGGCATCGCATCCCCGCAGGATCGCAATCGCCGGCAGGGCGGCCGCCCCCGGCTCCCAACAAAAAAGCCCCCGACGAATCGGGGGCTTCACGACCAGGCGATGATCCGGGCAGGCGGGATCAATCGGGCGCCGTGCTCATGACGTGGCTGGGGCTCTCGATCTTGTTGTTCTTGATCCGGTAGTTGTAGAGATCCTCCATATCCTTGATCACCTGCTGCATCTGGAAGAAACCATGCCAGTGGGCATAGTCAGGCCCGTTCATGGCCGCGCCCTGGCGTGCCCGGCGACCGGTGTGGTGCCAGAGGAAATAGTAGAGCTCCTGGAAACCGTCCCGCCAGGGATCCTTCTTCAGCAGCCCCTTGGCCTTGAGATCGTTGAGCATGACCGTGGCCTTGTCATAGTACTGGTTGTAGAGGGCGACCACGTTGTCCAGGGTCTTGACCTGGGCGTCGATCTGGGTCGGACCATGGCAGTTGGTGCAGACCTTGCGCATCAGCACCGCGCCCTTCTCACCGTCGCCCCGTTCGCCGCTGCGGATCTCGCTGCGCGGATGGACCAGGTCCCACTTGAGCCGCTCGTTGACGTTGTGGGTGGTGTTGAGATCGCCGATGCCGCTCATGTGGCAGGTCGCGCAGGTGGGAGCGGTATAGTCACCTGGCTGCCAGGCGTCCGGTGCAGAGTCCCACTTCCACTCATCGCCCTGGGTCAGGTAGAGCTGGCCGTGCTTGCTCTCGAGATAGATCTCCATGTCCGGATGGTCCGGCCCCAGGTGACAGCTGGCGCAGGCCTCTGGTTTCCTGGCCTCGGCGACCGAAAACTGGTGCCGGGTATGGCAGACCGTGCAGTTGCCGATGGAGCCGTCCGGGTACCTGGTGCCGACACCGCCGGGCCAAGTCTCCTTGATGGGCTTGTTGTCCGGGCCCAGCTCCACCTTGGTGCCATGACACATCTGGCAGCCCGAGGCACGGGGCGCCCGGTTGCTGGGCGAACCGATCTTGTTGCCCATGAACGCGGCGCCTTCATGGTAGTACATCAGCTTCTGGAACTTCTCCTTCTCGATCACCGGTGCGCCGGCCAGCCGGGCATGGCCGCTCTTGAGGAACTGGTCCACCTCCGCGGGATGGCAGCGGGCGCAGGTCTTGGAGGAGACCATGGGCGAGATATAGGTATCCGTGCCCCTGGTGCCTTCGCACTGGCTGGCCATGGGAGAGCTCTTGTCCACCACGTGACAGTCATAGCAGGTGATGCCGGCATGGGCCATCTTGCCTTTTTTCCAGGATTCAATGATGCCGGGGGTCTTCCTGGCATGGCACTCGACACACTTGGCCGCCTCCTCGCTCATGCCCCGCTTGATAACAATCTCCTTTTTGGCCAGGTTGGGCAGGCGCGCCTCCTTTGCCGCGGCGACGCCGGTCAGTATGCCGCCGACCAGCAGGACAGCGGCAATGGCCCCGACCCTGCACAGTACAGGTCTCATCGTTTTCACCTCCATGATGTAGTGTTGTTGCACGCCACGTGACGTTATTTCCCTTGGTTCGCTGTTCCCGGAAACGCAGGCTTACGAGCCCTGCGACGAAGTACCGAAAAACCTGTCAGCCGTCTCCAGCATATCCTTGTGGCCGACATGGGGATGGCAGGATGTGCACATCCGGTGGGCGTCGCCGCGCAGGTAGGCGCGATGGGCGATCAGGCCGCCCCGCGGCAGCCCTGCCGCTGTCAGGTTCCGGTGACAGGCCCGGCAGGCGGAATCATAGGTAAAGTGCTGCCGATTGTTTTTCGCATTGGCGGCCCAGTCGAAGGTGCTGCCGTCAATGGTCAGGTTGGCGATGACATCACCGGTCCCGGTAATGGCCTTGGTCACCAGGTACTGGACAAAGTTGCCATGCGGCAGGTGGCAGTCCACGCACTGGGCGGTCACGCCCTGCGGATTCCTGCCGCCATGAACCGATTCCTGCCAGGAGGCGCGAAAGGGCTTCATGACATGACAACCGGCACAGAACGTGTCCGTGTTGGTGGTCTCCACCATGAAACCTGACGCCAGCACCATCAAGACAGTGAACAGGATGCCAACGACCAGGCCGACCTGCCATCCCCTTTTTCCGGCGCTGCCGCGCCGCCCTCGTACCGACATGCGGTTACCTCCCTCTTTGCTTCCCCGCGCCCGGCCCGGGTACCGGCCTGCCGCCTCCCCATCCG
>WFUT01000077.1 GCA_015484845.1 Desulfobulbaceae bacterium | reverse complement strand
GCGCCGGAGGAGAAGGAGCGCGGAATCACCATTGCCACGGCCCACGTCGAGTACGAGACCGAGAAGCGGCACTACGCGCACGTGGACTGCCCTGGCCATGCCGACTATATCAAGAACATGATCACCGGTGCGGCACAGATGGACGGCGCCATCCTGGTGGTCGGCGCCGACGACGGTCCCATGCCGCAGACCCGCGAGCATATCCTGCTTGCCCGGCAGGTGGGCGTGCCGGCCATGGTCGTTTTCCTGAACAAGTGCGACATGGTGGACGACGAGGAGCTCATCGAGCTGGTGGAGATGGAGCTGCGGGAGCTGCTGGACAAGTATGATTTTCCGGGCGACGACACGCCGATCATCCACGGTTCCGCCCTGGAGGCGCTGGAGAACCCGGAGGACCCGGAGAAGACCAAGTGCATCTGGGAGCTGATGGACGCCATCGACACCTGGATACCGGAGCCCCAGCGTGACATCGACAAGCCGTTCCTGATGCCGGTGGAGGACGTGTTTTCCATCTCCGGCCGCGGCACCGTGGCCACGGGCCGGGTGGAGCGTGGTGTGATCCACGTGGGTGACGAGGTGGAGATCGTCGGTATCCGAGAGACGCAGAAGACCACGGTGACCGGCGTGGAGATGTTCCGCAAGATCCTGGACGAGGGCCAGGCCGGTGACAACATCGGCGCCCTGCTGCGCGGCACCAAGCGTGACGAGGTTGTCCGCGGCCAGGTGCTTGCCGCGCCGGGTTCGATCACGCCGCACAAGAAGTTCAAGGCCGAGGCCTACATCCTGACCAAGGAGGAGGGAGGCCGGCACACGCCGTTCTTCAACGGCTACCGGCCGCAGTTCTACTTCCGGACCACGGACGTGACCGGTGTCTGCACCCTGGAGGAGGGCGTGGAGATGGTCATGCCGGGCGACAACATCCACATCACGGCCGAACTGATCACCCCCATTGCCATGGAGGAGGGCCTGCGCTTCGCCATCCGCGAAGGCGGCCGGACCGTGGGCGCGGGCGTGGTCACCGAAATCATCGAGTAGCCTCGTCCCGTCTCCCCTGCCGGGAATGGACAGGATGATGCAATCTGCAGCCGGACTTTCGTCCGGCTGCAGTCAATATATCAGGACCTTGTCATGAGAGACATCATTACCCTTGCCTGCACAGTCTGCAAGCAGCGCAACTACACAACCACCAAGAACAAACGGACCATTCCGCACAAGCTGGAGCTGAAGAAGTTCTGTCCCTTCTGCAGGACGCATACCCTGCATAAGGAGACCAAGTAGGTTCTGCTGCGGCAACGCGGTCCGGCGGACACGGTGTGCTCCGCATGCACCGGACACCATGGGCAGGCCAGTAGCTCTAATTGGTAGAGCATCGGACTCCAAATCCGAGGGCTGGGGGTTCGAGTCCCTCCTGGCCTGCCAGTCACGTGGTCAGCGCCTGCAGGCTGCCGGTTGGCATGATGTGATTTCTGATACAGGTCCAGGTAACGATGGCAAGTAAGAAAAAGACACGCAGCGGCAAGGCACGGCAGGTGGAGGCAACCGCTGGGCCTGAGAGATCGCCGTTCTCGCCTTCAGCGATCAGGGACTTCATCCACGAGGTCCAGGCGGAGTTCAAAAAGATCGTCTGGCCCAGCAGGAAGGTGACCTCCGGGCTCACCGTCTTTGTCATCGTTCTTGTCATCATCCTCGCGATCTATCTCGGCTCCGTAGACCTTCTTCTCGGCAAACTCGTCTCCTTTATCCTCAAATAGGACGTCCTGCTGCAGGCGGATTCAATGGCAAAACAATGGTACATCGTCCACACCCACACCGGGTTTGAGAACAAGGTCAAGCTGAACCTTGAAGAACGGATACGGGCCGCGGGCCAGGAAGAACTCTTTGGCGAGATCCTCATTCCAACCGAGCAGGTCGTCGAGATGGTCAAGGGCTCCAGGAAGACCACGGAGAGAAAGTTCTTTCCCGGCTATATCCTGGTCAAGATGGAGATGAACGAGCATACCTGGCACACGGTGCAGGAGACCCCCTGGGTGACCGGCTTTGTCGGGGTCAACACCAACCAGGTCCTGGCCGGTCAGGAACTGCACAAGCTGATCCCGTCCCTCAGCGACGAGGAGGCCATGAAGATCATCGGCCGCATCGAGGAGGGCGCCAGCCGGCCCAAGCCCAAGGTGGTCTTCGAGGAGGGCGACGTGGTGCGTGTCACCGAGGGCCCGTTTGCCAACTTCCAGGGCGTGATCGAAGAGGTCTACCCCGACAAGGGTCGGGTCAAGGTCATGGTGTCGATCTTTGGTCGCTCCACCCCGGTGGAGCTCGAATATATGCAGGTCAGCAAAAACTAGACTCCTGGCGCTGGTCCATGGAGGAGTGAATAATGGCGAAAAAAATCGTTTCCTACATCAAGTTGCAGATACCGGCCGGCAAGGCCAATCCCTCCCCGCCGGTGGGTCCGGCCCTGGGCCAGCACGGTGTCAATATCATGGACTTCTGCAAGGCCTTCAACGCCAAGACGCAGTCCGCCGGCGACACCATCATTCCCGTGGTGATCACGGTCTATAACGACCGTTCCTTCTCGTTCATCACCAAGACCCCGCCCGCATCCGTGCTCCTTCTCAAGGCTGCCGGCGTGGACAAGGGTTCGAGCAATCCGAAACGCGAGCGCGTGGCCGAGCTGAGCAAGGACAAGATTCGCGAGATCGCCGAGATCAAGATGCCGGACCTCAATGCCTATGACATCGAGCATGCCATGCGCATCGTGGAGGGCACCGCCAGGAGCTGCGGCATAACCGTCCTGGACTGAGACTGAAACCGTCCGCGGAAGCCTGCCGCATAACCATTCGCTTACCTGCACGGCCGTCCCACCGTGCCAGGGAGAACTGACAGGGTACGATCATGCCGAAACATGGAAAGAAGTACCGCAACGCCGTTGCGGAGATAGACCGTTCCAGGCTCTACGGCCTGGAGGAGGCGCTGGAGCACGTGCTGCGCGCCAAGTATGCCAACTTCAACGAATCTGTCGATATCGCCGTTCGCCTGGGCGTTGATCCGCGCCACGCCGACCAGATGGTCCGCTCCAGTGTCCTGCTGCCGCATGGCACCGGCAAGGAGGTCAGGGTCCTGGTCTTTGCCAAGGGCGAGAAAGAGAGCGAGGCCCTCAAGGCCGGTGCCGACTATGCCGGCAGCGACGAGCTCATCGCCAGGATTAAGGAGGGCTGGCTCGAGTTCGACAAGACCGTGGCCACTCCGGACATGATGGGCGAGGTGGGCAAGATCGGCCGGATCCTCGGGCCCCGCAACCTGATGCCCAACGCCAAGCTCGGCACGGTCACCTTTGACATCGAGCGGGTGGTGGGGGAGATCAAGAAAGGCAAGGTGGACTTCAAGGTCGACAAGGCCGGCGTTGTCCACGCCCCCATGGGCAAGACCTCCTTTTCCCATGAACAACTTGTCGAGAACATCATTGCCTTCATCGACAGGATCATCCAGCTCAAGCCATCCTCAAGCAAGGGTGTCTACCTGAAGGGCATATCTATCTCCTCGACCATGGGGCCGGGGATCAAGGTGGATCCCCTCCAGGTACGTTCCCTTATCAAGGCAGCATAACCGGAAGCCGGCTTATCGGCGGTATCCGGAGATTTCAGGGGCAGGCTGCACTCCACCCCATGATTTTGAGGGGTTTATTATATACGGAAACACGACCAGAAACACATCCGGGAAGGTCAGAGACAGCAGGTACGCAAGTTTAATAACCTGGTTCAGGAGCTGAACCGGTTCCCTGCCGAGACCATATGCTGATCCGGTCCGCCGTGACCGGCTATCATTACGTCTTCATTCCTCTTGTCTGCTATCTTGTGACATCCCGCGACCATTGAAGGAGGTGGAACAGTTGAATCGCGAAGAAAAGGCCAAACAGGTCAAGGAACTCAACGAGACCTTCAGTAAGGCCAAATTCGCAGTGGTTGCTGATTACAGCGGGCTCAAAGTCACGGAATTCGAAAAGCTGCGCAGGGAACTCCGCAACAACAATGCCCAGATCCGCGTTGCCAAGAATACCCTTCTTCGGCGCGCCGTGGTCAGTACCGACTACGAAGGGCTCACGGATCACTTCACCGGCACCACCGCCATTGCCGTCGCCTATGACGAACCGGTGGGACTGGCCAAGGCGATTGCTGAGTTCGCCAAGGAGTACGAGGCACTGCAGATCCGTTCCGCCGGCCTCGACGGCACGGTGCTCTCTGCAGACGATGTCGTTGCCCTGTCCAAGCTGCCCGGCAAGGACGAGCTGCGGGCCAAGCTGCTCGGCACCATGGCCGCCGTGCCCACCGGCCTGGTCCGGGTGCTCAACGGCGTGCCGCAGAAGCTCGTCTACGCACTGCAGGCAATCAAAGACCAGAAAGAAAACTGATACATCGGCCCGTCGCCGGTGGCCGCATCCGCGGCAGCCCCGGCCGTGCACAGAAAAGACGGGTGTATCGCACAACAAGTTGACCATTCGCGTCTGGAGGAATGAAAATGGCTGTAACAAAAGAAGAAGTAATCGAATTTATCTCCAATATGTCCGTGCTCGAGCTCTCTGAGCTGATCAAGGAGCTCGAGGACAAGTTTGGCGTATCCGCCGCTGCGCCGGTTGCCGTTGCCGCCGCCGGTGCCGCCCCTGCCGAGGGTGGCGGGCCCGCCGAGGAGCAGACAGAGTTTGACGTGATCCTCACCGGGGCCGGTGACCAGAAGATCAAGGTCATCAAGGAGGTCCGCGCCATCACCTCCCTTGGTCTCAAGGAGGCCAAGGCCCTGGTCGAGGGTGCGCCTGCTCCGATCAAGGAGGGGGTCACCAAGGAAGAGGCCAATGAGATCAAGGAGAAGATCGAGGCTGTCGGCGGTTCCGTGGAGATCAAATAGTCCTGCTGTTCCTGCGCCTGTTCCGTGCAGTGGCACGGGACAGGTCTGCCCACATGACAAGGTAACGCTACGGGGGAAAACCCTCGTAGCGTTGCTGCGTTTGGAGGGTTACGGTTGTTCAGGATTGGGCAGCGGGTGCCAGCCCTGGGTGGGACGTAAACCATCCCGGCCGGTGCCGGCGCCTGAATTTCGCGCATAGTTTCGAGGGAACCATGAAGAGAGTACGCAAGAGTTTTGCAAAGACACGCAGTATCCTAGAGCCACCGCATCTCATCGCCATGCAGAGGCATTCCTACGAGCGGTTTCTGCAGCGGGATGTTCCTCCTGACGAGCGCAAGGACCATGGTCTGCAGGGGATCTTCAAGAATATCTTTCCCATAACCGATTTCAACGGCCTCTGTTCCCTCGAGTTTGTCCGCTATTCCTTTGGCGAGGCCAAGTACACGGTGGAGGAGTGCATCGAGCGGGGCATGACCTACGAGGTCCCGGTCAAGATCACGGTGCGCCTCATCACCTTCGAGGTCGACGAGGAGACCGGGGTCCAGTCGGTGCGGGACATCAAGGAACAGGAGGTCTTTCTCGGATCCCTGCCGCTGATGACCAATGACGGTGTCTTTGTCATCAACGGCACCGAGCGGGTGGTGGTCAACCAGCTGCAGCGCTCGCCCGGTCTCTTCTACACCCACGACAACGGCAAGTCGCATACCTCGGGCAAGCGGCTCTATTCGGCCCGCATCATCCCGGTGCGCGGCTCCTGGCTCGATTTCGAGTTCGATATCAAGGATATCCTCTACGTGCGCATCGACCGGCGCCGCAAGCTCCCGGTCACCACCCTGCTCAAGGCCCTGGGCTATACCGACGAGGAGCTCTTGCGCGAGTTCTACGAGGTCGACACGGTCCGCATGGACGGGGACGGCTATCGCGTCGATTTCAAGCCGGAGACATTTATCGGCCAGCGGCTTGGTACGGATCTCGTCAATCCCGCCGACGGTTCCGTGCTCGGCAAGAAGGGGCGCAAGATCTCCAAGACCCTGGCCCGCCAGATCACCAAGGCCGGCATCGAGTCCATTGCCGTGCAGCCCGAGGAGATTGTCGGCCGCTACCTGGTCGCCGACGTGGTGGATCCCGCCACCGGCGAGGTCCTGGGCCGCTGCAACGAGGCCGTCACCGAGGAGATGCTGGAGCGCTTCCGCGAGGCCGGTGTCAGCAGCTTCGAAGTCCTCTTCATCGACGGGGTCACGGTGAGCGACGCCTTCCGCAAGACCCTGGCCATTGACAAGGTCCGCGACACCGAGGAGGCCCTGATCGAGATCTACCGCCGCCTGCGGCCCTCGAGCCCGCCGACGCCGGAGATCGCCAAGTCCTTTTTCGACAACCTGTTCTTCAACCCCTCGACCTATGATCTCTCCGAGGTGGGCCGGTACAAGATCAACACCAAGCTGGGGCTGGATACGCCCATCGAGCACCGGACCCTGACCAAGGAGGACATCATCAAGGGTGTCCGCCACCTGGTACGGATAAAGGATGAGCTCAAGGAAGGCGATGACATCGACCATCTCGGCAACCGGCGGGTCCGCACCGTGGGCGAGCTGTGCGAGAACCAGTACCGCATGGGCCTGGTCCGCATGGAACGGGCCATCAAGGAACGGATGACCCTGCAGGAGATCGAGACCCTGATGCCGCACGACCTGGTCAACCCCAAGCCGGTGACCTCGGCCATCAAGGAGTTCTTCGGCACCAGCCAGCTCTCCCAGTTCATGGACCAGACCAACCCGCTCTCCGAGGTGACCCACAAGCGCCGCCTGTCCGCGCTTGGACCCGGCGGCCTCTCCCGGGAGCGGGCCGGCTTCGAGGTCCGGGACGTCCATCCCACCCACTACGGCCGTATCTGCCCGGTGGAGACCCCCGAAGGTCCCAACATCGGCCTCATCGTCTCCCTGGCCACCTATGCCAAGGTCAATCCCTACGGCTTCATCGAGACGCCGTACCGGATCGTGGAGGACCGCAAGGTCAAGGACGAGTACACCTATCTCTCCGCCCTGCAGGAACAGGCGCATACCATTGCCCCGGCCCGGCTCGAACTCGATGGTGACACCATTGTGCCCGATCATCTCATCGCCCGCCAGGACGGCGAGGTGACCATGGTGGCGGCCGAGGAGGTCACCCGCATGGATATCGCCCCCAACCAGCTGGTGTCGGTGGCGGCCTCGCTCATTCCCTTCCTGGAGAACGACGATGCCAACCGCGCCCTCATGGGCTCCAACATGCAGCGCCAGGCCGTGCCCCTGCTCAAGACCGCGGCACCGCTGGTCGGCACCGGGGTGGAGAAGTACGTGGCCCGTGACTCGGGCGCCTGCCTGCTGGCCGGCGGCGACGGCGTGGTGGAGGACGTGGACGCCAACCGGGTCGTGGTCCGCTACGATGAACCCGGCACCGACGGTTTCGAGACCGGGGTCGGTGTCTACCGGCTCTCCAAGTACAAGAAGTCCAACCAGAACACCTGCTTTAACCAGAAGGCCCTGGTCATGCCCGGTCAACGGGTGACCAAGGGCACGGTGCTCGCCGACGGGCCCTCGGCGGAGATGGGCGAGCTGGCGCTGGGCAAGAACGTGACCATCGCCTTCATGCCCTGGCGGGGCTACAACTTCGAGGACTCCATCCTCATCAATGAACGGCTGCTCAAGGAGGATACCTTCACCTCGGTCCATATCGAGATCTTCGAGACCATGGCCCGGGACACCAAGCTGGGCAAGGAGGAGATCACCCGCGATATCCCCAACGTCGGCGAGGAGGCCCTGCGCAACCTCGATGACTCCGGTATCGTCCGTATCGGCGCCGAGGTGCGTGCCGGCGACATGCTGGTGGGCAAGGTGACGCCCAAGGGCGAGACCATGCTGTCGCCGGAGGAGAAACTCCTGCGCGCCATCTTCGGTGAAAAGGCCGGCGATGTCAAGGACTCGTCTCTGCGGGTGCCGCCCGGGATCGAGGGCGTGGTCATCGACGCCAAGGTCTATTCCCGCAAGGGGGTGGACAAGGATGAACGGTCCCTGATGATCGAGGACATGGAGGTGGAGCGGCTCAACCGGGACATGGACGATGAGCTGAAAAGCCTCAAGAAGGGCGTGCGCAAGGCCCTGGCCGATCTCATCGTCGGCCGTACCGCCAAGGAGGATATCCGCGACGGCAAGGGCGAGGTGATCCTCAAGCTCGGCAAGAAACTGACCCCTGAGGTGATCGACGCCATCGAGTTCTCGCGCCTGCAGGACATCGACTTCTCCGAACGGTCCAGGTACGAGGAGGAGATCAATGCCATCTTCCAGCGCTACCGCCAGCAGGCCACCATGGTGCGGGAGCGCTACCAGGGCATCGTCGACCGCATCGAAAAGGGCGACGACCTGCCGCCGGGCGTGGTCAAGATGGTCAAGGTCTACGTGGCCACCAAGCGCAGGCTGTCCGTGGGCGACAAGATGGCCGGCCGGCACGGGAACAAGGGCGTTGTCTCGCGGCTGCTGCCCGAGGAGGACATGCCGTTTTTTGCCGACGGCACCACCGTGGATCTGGTCCTCAACCCGCTCGGCGTTCCCTCGCGCATGAACGTCGGCCAGGTGCTCGAGTGCCACCTCGGATTCGCTGCCAAGAAACTGGGCGAGCAGATCCAGCAGCTCGCCGAGCAGCGCGAGGTGGCGGCGGTGAAGGAACGGCTGCGCAGGATCTACTCCGAAGAGGAGTACCAGGCCCTTACCGAGGGGTTGGACGACGACGCGCTCCTCGACATGGCCCGCAAGTACGGCCATGGTATCCACGTGGCCACGCCCGTGTTTGACGGCGCCTCCGAGGCCGAGATCCGGGAGCTCCTGGTGGAGGCCGGGGTGGACGAGGTGGGACAGACCACCCTCTATGACGGCCTGACCGGCGAGCCCTTTGACAACAGGGTCACGGTGGGCACCATGTACATGCTCAAGCTGCACCACCTGGTGGATAACAAGATCCATGCCCGTTCCACCGGGCCCTACTCCCTGGTGACCCAGCAGCCGCTCGGCGGCAAGGCCCAGTTCGGCGGCCAGCGGCTGGGCGAGATGGAGGTCTGGGCCATGGAGGCCTACGGCGCCGCCTACACGCTCAAGGAGTTCCTCACCGTCAAGTCGGACGACGTCGAAGGCCGGACCACCATGTACGAGAAGATCGTCAAGGGCAACAACTTCCTTGAGACCGGGCTGCCCGAGTCGTTCCATGTCCTGGTCAAGGAGCTGAAAGGGCTCTGCCTGGACGTGGAGCTGCTGGAAGACTGACGGGTGAGACCAGCTGCTGATGGCGCTGCTTGTCCCGGGTCTGGCCATGGATCCGCGCCGGGACAATGACAATGAACAATGAAGATCGCGGCCCGACCACGCCGGCACGGGCCGGTGGTGCAGGCCGGCGGCGTGCCGCCAGGTCGCCGCGGCGCGCGGTCTTCTCTTAAGAGGGTGATTTCGTGGAAGAACTGTTCAGTTTCTTTGCAAAGCCGAAAGGACCGGTCAAGTTTAACAAAGTCAAGATCTCCCTTGCCTCGCCGGAGAAGATCAGGGAATGGTCCCATGGCGAGGTGAAAAAACCGGAGACCATCAACTACCGTACCTTCAAGCCCGAGCGCGACGGCCTGTTCTGCGCCAAGATCTTCGGCCCGGTCAAGGACTACGAGTGCAACTGCGGCAAGTACAAGCGCATGAAGCACCGTGGCGTGGTCTGCGAGAAGTGCGGGGTCGAGGTCATCCAGTCCAAGGTCCGGCGCGAGCGGCTCGGCCACATCGAGCTGGCGGCGCCGGTGGCCCATATCTGGTTTCTCAAGAGCCTGCCGTCCAAGATCGGCGCCATCCTGGACATGACCCTCAAGCAGCTGGAGCGGATCCTCTACTTCGAGTCCTATGCCGTGGTCGAGTCCCAGGTCGAGGAGCTGAAGGTGGGCGACCTGCTCAACGAGGAACAGTACCGCAAGAACCTGCAGCTCTATCCCGGCCAGTTCCGGGTCGGCATCGGCGCCGAGGCCATCCGCGAGATGCTCATGGGCCTGGACCTGCAGGAGCTCTCCAAGACCCTGCGCACCAAGATGAAGGAGACCGGCTCGGTCACCAAGCGGAGCAAGTACGGCAAAAGGCTCAACGTGGTCGAGGCCTTCCGTGATTCCGGCAACCGGCCCGAGTGGATGATCCTGGAGGTGATCCCGGTCCTGCCGCCGGACCTGCGGCCCCTGGTGCCGCTCGAGGGCGGCCGCTTCGCCACCTCGGACCTCAATGACCTCTACCGGCGGGTGATCAACCGCAACAACCGCCTCAAGAGGCTGCTCGAACTCGACGCGCCCGACATCATCATCCGTAACGAAAAGCGGATGCTGCAGGAGGCCGTGGACGTCCTCTTTGACAACGGCCGCCGCGGCCGGACCATCACCGGCCCCAACAAGCGGCCGCTCAAGTCGCTCTCCGACATGCTCAAGGGCAAGCAGGGCCGCTTCCGCCAGAACCTGCTCGGCAAGCGTGTCGACTACTCGGGCCGTTCGGTCATCGTGGTCGGTCCCCACCTGCGGCTGCACCAGTGCGGCCTGCCCAAGAAGATGGCCCTGGAGCTGTTCAAGCCCTTTATCTACAACAGGCTGGAGAGCCTGGGCTACGTGACCACCATCAAGAGCGCCCGCAAGATGGTGGAGAAGGGCACCAAGGAGGTCTGGGACGTGCTCGACGACATCGTGCGCGAGTACCCGGTCATCCTCAACCGCGCCCCCACCCTGCACCGGCTCGGCATGCAGGCCTTCGAGGTGGTGCTCATCGAGGGTAAGGCCATCCAGCTGCACCCCCTGGTCTGCGCCGCCTTCAATGCCGACTTTGATGGCGACCAGATGGCGGTGCACGTGCCCCTGTCCGTGGAGGCCCAGGTCGAGGCGCGGGTGCTGATGATGTCCACCAACAACATCCTCTCGCCCGCCAACGGCGGCCCGATCATCATCCCCAGCCAGGACATCGTGCTCGGCCTCTACTACATGACCAGGGACCGGTTCGGGGTCAAGGGCGAGGGCTCCATCTTCGGCTCCCTGGCCGAGGCGCGCATCGCCTACGATAACGACGCCGTCCACATGCAGGCCAAGGTCAAGGTCCGCATCAACGGCGAGCTGGTGGAGACCACCATCGGCCGCATCCTGGTCTCGGAACTGCTGCCCGAATCGGTGCCCTTCTCCCTGGTCAACAAGGAGCTGTCCAAGAAGGAGCTCGCCTTTCTCATCGACTACACCTACCGCCATGCCGGCACCAAGGATACGGTTATCCTCGCCGACCGGCTCAAGGACATGGGCTACGAGTACGCGACCAGGGCCGGCATCTCCATCTGCATCAACGACATGATGATCCCGGTGCGCAAGGAGGAGTTTGTCGAGGAATCGGAGAGAGAGGCCGCCGACGTCGATCAGCAGTACTCCGACGGCCTGATCACCGACGGCGAGAAGTACAACAAGATCGTCGATATCTGGTCCAAGGCCACCGACCGCATCACCAAGGAGATGATGAACGAGATGGCCGTGGAGTATGTCAAGGACAGGGAGGGCAAGGTCCGCGAGGTCAAGAGCTTCAATGCCGTCTACATCATGGCCGATTCCGGGGCCCGCGGCTCCAAGGACCAGATCAGGCAGCTTGCCGGCATGCGCGGCCTGATGGCCAAGCCCTCGGGCGAGATCATCGAGACCCCCATCAAGGCCAACTTCCGCGAGGGCCTCACCGTGCTCGAGTACTTCATCTCCACGCACGGCGCCCGCAAGGGACTGGCCGATACCGCGCTCAAGACCGCCAACTCCGGCTATCTCACCCGGCGGCTCGTGGACGTGGCCCAGGACTCCACCATTGTCATGAAGGACTGCGGCACCATGCGCGGCACCCTGGCCGAGCCGCTGGTCGAGGGCGGCGAGGTCATCGTCCGCATCGGCGAGCGCATCCTGGGCCGGGTGGCCCTGGAGGACGTGGTCGATCCCCATACCGGCGAGGTCCTGGTCGGCATGGACGAGGAGATCACCGAGGACAAGGTGGAGGCCATCGAGGCGGCCGGCATCGACCAGGTCAAGATCCGCTCGGTGCTGACCTGCGAGGCCAAGCGCGGCATCTGCGCCATGTGCTACGGCCGCGACCTGGGCCGCGGTCACATGGTCAACATGGGCGAGGCCGTCGGCATCATCGCGGCCCAGTCCATCGGTGAGCCCGGCACCCAGCTCACCATGCGGACCTTCCACATCGGCGGCACCGCGAGCCGGGCCATCGAGCAGGCAGAGGTCCGCACCCAGCGCGGTGGCGTGATCCAGTACAAGAACATCCACTCGGTCAGGAATGACGCCGGCTACCACATCGTCATGAACCGCAACGGCGAGATCTCGGTCCTTGACGACCAGGGCGTGGACCGGGAGCGGTTCCCTGTCCCCTATGGCGCCGAGCTCAAGGTGGCGGACGGCGACAGGGTCGATCCGGGCACCGTGGTCGCGGACTGGGACGCCTTCTCCATCCCCATTGTCGCCGAGATCGGCGGCCGCATCAAGTATGGTGACGTGATCGAGGGCGAGACCATGCAGGAGCGGGTCGACCCCATCACCGGCAAGGCGAGCAAGGTGATCACGCCGGCCACCTCCAACAAGCAGCTCAACCCGCGGATCACCATCAAGGACGGTCGCGGCCGGACCGCGAAGCTGCCCGGCTCCGATCAGCCGGCCCGCTACCCGCTGCCGGTGGGCTCGGTGATCACGGTGGCCGAGGGTGACGAGATCACGCCCGGCACCGTGGTGGCCAAGATCCTGCGCGAGACCACCAAGACCAAGGACATCACCGGTGGTCTGCCCCGGGTCGCCGAGCTCTTCGAGGTCCGCAAGCCCAAGGAACAGGCCGTGATCACCGAGATCGATGGCCGGGTCAGTTTCGGCAAGGAGCTCAAGGGCAAGCGGCGGATCATCGTCACCCCGGAGACCGGTGACCCCAAGGAGTACCTGGTGCCCAAGGCCAAGCACATCACCGTGCACGAGGGCGACTATGTCAAGGCCGGCGAACCGCTGATGGAGGGCTCCATCCTGCCCAATGACATCCTGCGCGTTCTCGGTGTCGAGGAGCTTGGCCGCTTCCTGGTCAACGAGATCCAGGAGGTCTACCGCCTCCAGGGCGTGCGCATCAACGACAAGCACATCGAGACCATTGTCCGCCAGATGCTCAAGCGGGTCCGCATCACCGATGCCGGCGATTCCAGGTTCATGCTCGATCAGCAGATCGAGTGGTGGAAGTTCCGCGAGGAGAACGAGCGCTTGCTGGCCGAGGGCCTCAAGCCCGCCGCGGCCGAACCGCTCCTGCTCGGCGTGACCCGGGCCTCGCTCTCCACGGATTCCTTTATCTCGGCCGCCTCCTTCCAGGAGACCACCAAGGTCCTGACCAATGCCGCCATTGCCGGCAAGGTCGACGATCTCTCCGGTCTCAAGGAGAATGTCATCATGGGCCGCCTGATCTCCGCCGGCACCGGCCTGCCCGCCTACAGGCTGGAGCGGCAGAAGGAGTAGCTGGATTTTGTTATTGACAGCAGGTGCAGTATCGTATAAAATTCTTAATTTTCGTGCTCACCCAAACAGAGTGTGGGGGTGAGCACGTTGCGTTATCTCAAAAGGAGTGGTTTGTATGCCCACAATCAATCAGCTTGTCAGGAAAAGACGGAAGAAGATGACCAAGCGGTCCAATACTCCGGCTTTGCAGAACTGCCCGCAGAAACGTGGGGTCTGTGTCCGTGTGTACACGACCACCCCGAAGAAGCCCAACTCGGCGCTGCGCAAGGTCGCAAGGGTCCGGCTGACCAACGGGATCGAGGTCACTTCCTATATTCCCGGTATCGGCCATAACCTGCAGGAGCACTCGGTGGTGCTCATCCGCGGAGGTCGTGTCAAGGACCTCCCCGGCGTTCGTTACCACATCGTCCGCGGTACCCTGGACGCGCTGGGCGTGAGTGACCGCCGTCAGGGCAGGTCCAAGTACGGCGCCAAGCGGCCCAAGTAATCAGAGCAACCTGCGCAGACACGTGGAGTCGAAGTCATGCCGAGAAAGAAACTGTTAGATAAGCGTCCCGTTGCACCGGATCCCAAGTTCAATTCCGTCCTGGTGGCCAAGTTCACCAACGGCCTCATGCTGGACGGCAAGAAATCCCTGGCCCGGAGATTGTTCTACGATGCCATGGCTATCGTCGAGCAGAAGATGAGCGACGAGGATCCGCTGACCGTGTTCGAGGGCGCCATGGAAAACGTCCGGCCCCGGGTCGAGGTCAAGAGCCGGCGCGTGGGCGGTGCCACCTACCAGGTGCCGGTGGAGGTCCGTCCCGAGCGGCGCAACGCCCTGGCCATTCGCTGGATCATCGGCTTTGCCAAGAGCCGTTCCGGCCAGTCCATGGCCGAGAAGCTGGCCGGCGAGCTGCTCGACGCCTACAACAAGCGGGGCGCGGCGGTGAAGAAGCGGGAAGACACCCACAAGATGGCCGAGGCCAACAAGGCCTTTGCCCATTATCGCTGGTAACCGCACCCGGGCAAGCAAAACCGTTGACAACACGGACCCGGTGCTGTAGATAGAGCAACATTTTTCTTGGACCACCGAGCCAGGGAATGAAGAAAACGAATACGGGAAGGAACAGTGGCTGCTGGAGGGGGATCGTTATCCAACCTGCGCAATATAGGCATCATGGCCCATATCGACGCAGGCAAGACCACGACGACTGAACGTATTCTCTACTATACGGGCCGGTCGCACAAGATCGGCGAGGTCCATGAAGGCACGGCCGTCATGGACTGGATGGAGCAGGAGCAGGAACGCGGCATCACCATCACTTCGGCCGCCACCACCTGCAACTGGAAAGAGTATCGCATCAATATAATCGACACCCCGGGGCACGTTGACTTCACCGTCGAGGTGGAGCGCTGCCTGCGGGTCCTGGACGGCGTGGTTGCCGTCTTCTGCGCGGTTGGCGGCGTCGAGCCACAGTCGGAAACCGTGTGGCGCCAGGCGGATCATTACCGGATCCCGCGCATCGCCTTTGTCAACAAGATGGACCGTATCGGTGCCGACTTTGACAGGTGCGTACGCGAGATTGAGGAACGCCTGGGCGCGAACCCGGTCGCAGTGACACTGCCGGTGGGCAGTGAGGAGACCTTCTCGGGCGTCATCGACATCATCGAGGAGAAGATGCTGCTCTTCGATGAGGCCACCCAGGGAGAGGTGGTCACCGAGAAGGCAATCCCGGAAGAGTTAAAGGACAGATCATCGGCCGCCCGAATGATGCTCCTCGAGAAGTTGGCCGACTTCGATGAGGAGATCATGGAAAAATACCTGGAAGATCAAGAGATCGCTCCCGGTGAGATACGCAGGGCCCTTCGCAGGGCGACCCTGTCGCTGGACCTGGTACCCGTTCTCTGCGGGGCCGCGTTCAAGAACAAGGGGGTGCAGCCGCTGCTGGACGCGGTCTGCTGGTACCTGCCCTCACCCGTAGATGTTCCCCCGGTGGAGGGGACGGACAAGAACGGTGCGCCGCTTGTCCGCAAACCCGAGAGGAGCGAAAAGTTCTGCGGGCTTGTCTTCAAGCTGCAGGCGGATCCCTTTGTCGGCAACCTTTCCTTTCTCCGTGTCTATTCAGGAGAGGTCAGGGTCGGCGACAAGGTCTTCAATCCGCTCAAGCGCAAGAAGGAAAAGATCTCGAAACTGATGAAACTCCACGCCAACAAGCGCGAGGAGGTGGAGGCCATAGCCGCCGGCGACATCGGTGCCGTGGTGGGACTCAAGTTCACCACCACCGGCGACACCCTGTGCGCGTCCGGTGATTTCATCGTGCTTGAGGCCATGGATTTTCCCGAGCCGGTCATCGGGATCGCCATTGAGCCCAAGACCAAGGCCGACGAGGGCAAGCTGGCCGAGAGCCTGGAGAAGATCGCCCGCGAGGATCCGAGCTTCCGGATCAGCACCAACGAGGACACCGGCCAGACCATTATCTCGGGCATGGGCGAGCTCCATCTTGAGATCATCGTTGACCGGCTGATCCGTGAGTTCAAGGTGGCCGCCAATGTCGGCAAGCCGCAGGTGGCCTACCGGGAGACCATCACCCGGCCGGCCACTGCCGAGGAACGCTTTGAGACCCATGGCGCCGGCAGGGAGCAGTACGGGCACGTGGTGATCGAACTGGTACCGGCCGGGCGGGGCAGCGGCGTCGGCTTCGAGAGCCTGGTGGACGAGGAACAGATCCCGGCCCGCTTCATCGAGGCCATTGAAAAGGGTGTCCGGGACAGCCTGGATTCGGGCCCGGTGGTGGGCTACCCGCTCATCGACGTCACGGCCAGGCTGGTGGGGGGCTCCTATGACGAGGAGAATTCCACCGAGATGGCCTTCGGGGTGGCTGCCACCATGGCCTGTCGCAGGGCGGCGGCAGAGGGTGAGCCGGTCCTGCTGGAGCCGGTGATGGATCGCGAGGTGAGGACACCCGATGACTACCTGGGCGAGGTGATCAACGATCTGAACCGCAAGCGGGCGCAGGTCTCCGGTGTCGAGAGTGACCGCGGCATCCAGATCGTCCAGGCGCGGGCACCGCTCTCCGAGCTGTTCGGGTATTCCACCGACCTGCGGTCCGCGACCCAGGGCAGGGCGACCTTCACCATGCAGTTTGCCGAGTTCGCCGAGGTGCCGGCCAGGAAGGCCGAGGAGATCATCCACAAGATCCGCGGCGTCTAGGAGAGGGCAGCGGGGAAGGCAAGCTGACAGGAAACAGATTGATTCACCTTCCCGCTACCGGGAGGAGTGCTGAATATATGCTGAACAAACCAGGAGCAATGAGGTGTGCTGATGGCAAAGGAAAAGTTTGAGCGGACGAAACCGCATGTCAACGTAGGCACGATCGGTCACATCGACCACGGCAAGACCACCCTGACAGCGGCCATCACCCGCGTGCTCGCCACCAAGGGTCAGGCAGAGTTCACCGACTTCAGCGAGATCG
>WFUT01000076.1 GCA_015484845.1 Desulfobulbaceae bacterium | reverse complement strand
GGCGGCGGCCCTGCGGGCCGGTGCGACCGGTTTCCTCGACGGCTGCTTTCTTGCCGACCGGGAGGTGATCTCCTGCCTGCAAAGGATCGCCCGCCTTACCGACAGGCCTGTTGGCCTGAAGATCCCTGCCCAACGCCTGCCTCTTGTCGAACATCTCCCGGAGCAGGGGATTCCCCGTCCTGAGCTCCTCGTTCTTTCTGGGCCGTTTTCCGAGGGCCTGGCAGGGGAGATATCCCGCCTCAAGGGGAAGATCGGGCGCCTTTTCCTCGAGTGCCTGGACCTGGACGAGGTCCGCCTGGCCGGGCAATGCCATGCCGACGGCATTGTCGTCAGGGGCAACGAGGCCGCTGGCCCGGTTGCCGGCGAATCCTCCTTCATCCTTCTGCAGCGTTTTCTCGCCGCCACCCCCCTGCCGGTCTACGTCCAGGGCGGAATCGGGCCGCATACCGCCGCGGCCTCCATGACCGCCGGCGCAGCCGGTGTGGTCCTGGACTGCCAGTGCGCCCTGGCCCGGGAATCCTCCCTGTCCGGCCGGCGGCGCAAGGTACTTGCCTCCTTTGACGGCACCCAGACCAGGTGCCTGGAGATTCCCGGCGGCCTGCGGTTCAGGATCGCCAGCCGCATCAACCGGGAGGCGGTGCAGGCCCTGGTCCGGGATCTGGAGCAGTTGACAGGTGATGGCGGCGATACCAGCCGCCGGCAGGCGATGGCCATGGCCCGCCTGGCCGAGGCCGTCTCCACCGGTGACGGGTCGCGGCGCGTCTGGCTGCTCGGCCAGGACATCGGCCTGGCCGCCGGCCTGGCAGAGCGGTTCGTGACCGTGGGTGGCATCGTGGCCGCGATCTGTGATCACGTCAACCGGCTGCCGACCCTCCTCTCCGCCGGCGATATCCTCCGCGGGGACGCCCCCCTGGCCGCCTCTCACGGCACCCGCTATCCCATCGTCCAGGGGCCCATGGCCCGGATCAGTGATTCAGCCGATTTTGCCCTGGCCGTGGCCGAGGCGGGTGGCCTGCCCTTCCTGGCCGCGGCCATGCTCGAGGCGGGCGAGCTGGAGTCCATGCTCGCTGCCACGGCCCGCTGTCTCGGCAAGCGACCATGGGGCGTGGGGTTGCTCGGCTTCCTGCCCCCGGACCGCTACCGGGCGCAGGTGGAGGTGGTGCTCCGCCACCGGCCGCCCTTTGCCCTCATCGCCGGTGGCCGCCCTGAACAGGCCCGGCTCCTGGAAGAGCAGGGCATTGCCACCTACCTCCATGTACCCACCCCCGGCCTTCTGCGGATGTTCCTGCGGGCCGGCGCCAGCCGTTTCATCTTCGAGGGCCGCGAGGCCGGCGGCCACGTGGCGCCCCTTTCCTCGTTCGTGCTCTGGGAGCAGATGATCGGTGTGCTCCTCGACTTCCTCGGGACAAACCCCAGGGCGGCGGGGCAGCTGCATGTCCTCTTTGCCGGTGGCATCCACGACAGCCTGTCCGCGGCCATGGTCGCGGCCATGGCCGCGGACCTGGACCGGGCCGGCGTCCGGGTCGGCCTGCAGCTGGGCAGTGTCTACCTCTTCACCGAGGAGATCGTCCGTACCGGCGCCCTGCACGAGCAGTACCGCAGGGAGGTGCTGGCCGGCGAGGAGACCGTGCTCCTGGAGACCGGACCTGGTCATGCCAGCCGTTGCGTGCGCACGCCCTTCACCAGCGAGTTCCTCCGGCAACGGGCCGAGCTGCGCCGCCAGGGCCTTACCGGGCAGGAGATCCGCGACCGGCTGGAGCTGCTCAACCTGGGCAAGCTGCGCCTGGCCGCCAAGGGGGTTGACCGCCGGCGGACAGGGGATGGGACACAGGCCCTGGTCCGGGTCGACAGCGAGGAGCAGCACCGCCAGGGGGTCTTCATGGTCGGCCAGCTCACCGCCCTGCACCGGGAGGTGACAACGGTGGCCGATGTGCACCGGGAGGTGATCGAGGGCGGTCACCGGCGCCTGCGGGCCCTTGTCCGCAGCCATGCCGGCCAGGGGGCGCGAAGCAGCGACGCCCGGCCCGTCGACATCGCGGTCATCGGGATGGCCGGGATCCTGCCGGGGGCCCGTTCCATTGCCGAGTACTGGCAGAACATCCTGGCCGGCAGGGACGCGGTCACCGAGGTCCCGCCCGGCCGCTGGGACTGGCGCCGCTACTATGACCCGGACCCGGAGGCCGGGGACCGCTGCTATTCCCGCTGGGGCGCCTTTATCGACGATATCGTCTTTGATCCCGTCTCCTTCGGCATGCCGCCGGCCTCGCTCGCCTCTGTCGAGCCCCTGCAGCTCCTGGCCCTGGAGATGGCCCGCCGCGCCCTGGCCGACGCCGGCTACGGCCGCCGTCCCTTTGCCCGCGAGCATGCCTCGGTGATCCTCGGCATCAGCGGTGCCGGCGAGCTGGGCCAGCTCTACAGCTTCCGCGCCGCCCTGCCCATGTTCTTCGGCGATGCGGCCACCACCATCACCGACCACTTTCGGCAGCACCTGCCGCAGTGGAGCGAGGATTCCTTTCCCGGCATCCTGACCAACGTCACGGCCGGCCGCATCGCCAACCGGCTCGACCTCGGCGGCACCAACTACACCGTGGACGCCGCCTGCGCCTCGTCCCTGGCCGCCGTCTACCTGGCGGTCCTGGAGCTGGAGCGCGGCCGGAGCAGGATGGCCATTGTCGGCGCCGCCGACTGCCTGCAGAATCCCTTTGCCTATCTCTGTTTTTCAAAGACCAGGGCCCTGTCGCCCCGGGGCCGCTGCCGCACCTTTGACCAGCAGGCCGACGGCATTGTCCTCGGCGAGGGCGTGGCCATGCTGGTCCTCAAGCGGCTGGCCGACGCCGAGGCGGACGGCGACATCGTCCACGCCGTGATCAAGGGCGTGGGCGCCTCCAGTGACGGCCGGGACAGGAGCCTGACCGCGCCGCGCCGGGAAGGCCAGGTCACGGCCTTTCGCCGGGCCTATGGACAGGCCGGTTTCTCCCCGGCCACGGTGGGGCTCATCGAGGCGCACGGCACCGGCACCGTGCTCGGTGACCAGGTGGAGCTCGAGGCCCTGAGCGCGCTGCTGCGCTCGGCCTCGGCAGGGCCCCGCACCTGCGGCGTGGGCTCGGTCAAGTCGATGATCGGCCACACCAAGTCCACGGCCGGTATCGCCGGCATGATCAAGGCGATCCTGGCCCTGCGGCACCGGGTCCTGCCGCCGACCCTGGGCGTGGAAGAGCCCAACCGGGTCCTGCAGGAGGAGGACTGCCCCCTCTATGTCAATGCCCGCACCCGGCCATGGATCAACAGCCGCCGGCCCGAGCCGCGCCGGGCCGGGGTCAGTGCCCTGGGATTCGGCGGCACCAATTTCCATGTCGTCCTGGAGGAGTACCGGGCCAACCTGGCCGCAACCGGGACCCCCGGCCCCTCTCACCAGGATGCCGAGCTGTTCCTGTTCCGGGAGACCTCCGCGGCAGCGCTCCGCGGCAAGGTCCGGCAGTGGCGCCGCTGGCTGGAGCGGGCGGATGGGCGGCCACGCCTGGCCGATCTCGCCCTGGGCGCGTGGCAGGAGGCGGCCGGGGCCGAGGGCGGCGTCACCCTGGCCCTGGTCGCGGCCTCGGCGGACGACCTGGCCGCTCACCTGGAGCGGGCCGACGTGCTGCTCACCGGCACGGACGAGGTAAACGATCCCCGGGGCATCTACTGGCACCCACAGCCTGATCCGGGCGGGATCGCCTTCCTCTTTCCCGGCCAGGGCTCCCAGTACGTGGACATGCTGGCCGATGTCGCGGTCCGCTTTCCCGCGGTCCACGACCTGTTTGCCCGTTCCGACGCCCTCTTGCGGGAACAGCTGCAGGAGCCCCTGGCCCGGGTGGTCTATCCGCCGTCGGCCTTTTCCCGGCAGGAAGAGCGGCGCCAGGCCCGGGCCCTGGCCAGGACCCGTTACGCCCAGCCGGCCATGGGCACCGCTGACCTGGCCCTGTTCGAGCTGCTCACCGGCTGCGGGGTCAGGCCGGACATGGCCGGCGGCCACAGCTATGGCGAGTATGCGGCCCTGTGCGCGGCCGGGGTCTTTGCCTTTGACGACCTGGTCCGCCTCTCCGAGGCCCGGGGCCGGTTCATCGTCGAGTCCGCGGATCCCGAGCCAGGGACCATGGCAGCGGTCAGGGCGGACCGGGACAGGGTGGCCACTGTCCTTGCCGACCGGCCCGGCGTCTGGATCGCCAATCTCAATTCCCCGGAACAGACCATCATCTCCGGCCTGGAGCGCGCCGTGGAGGAGGCGGTGCAGGAGTTCACCGACGCCGGCGTCGCGGCCCGGACCATCCCGGTGGCCTGCGCCTTCCACTCGCCGGTGGTGGCCGGTGCCGCGGCCCGGTTGCAGGAGTTCCTGGCTGACATGACGCTGGGTGCTCCGGCCTTCCCTGTCTATTCCAACCGGACCGCAGCGCCCTACCCGGCCACGCGGCAGGGGATCGTCCGGCTGCTGGCCGAACACCTGGTGCACGGGGTCGAGTTTATCCGCCAGGTCGAGGCCATGTTCGAGGCCGGCGCCCGCCTCTTTGTCGAGGTTGGGCCGGGCCGGGTCCTGAGCGGGCTCGTGGATGCGATCCTGGCCGACAGGCCGCACCTGGCCCTGGCCACCAACCTGCCGGGCCGTCCGGGCATGGTCAGCCTGCTGCACTGCCTGGGCCGGCTGGCGGCGCACGGGGTGGGCATTGACCTGGATCTCCTCTTTCGCGACCGCGACCTGGAGCCTGTCTCGCCCGCGCGGCCTGCCGCCGGGCCCGACGCCCCGGCCACGGCCTGGCTGGTGAACGGCGGCCGGGCCCGGCCCCTCCAGGGTGCCGACGCCCCGCCGCTGCAGCCCATGGATCCCTCCCTGCTCTGTCCCGGGGCCGGGCAGGAGCGTCCTGTCCAGGCCGGGCCCGCGCCACCGGCCGGGATGGCCGGGGCCGACGACCAGGTCCTTGCCCGCTACCAGCAGATGATGCAGACCTTCCTTGATACCCAGGCCGGGAT
>WFUT01000075.1 GCA_015484845.1 Desulfobulbaceae bacterium | reverse complement strand
ATGCTGGCCTGGCCGAGCCGTGGCAGGACCTGCACGTGGCGGTCCGCGGGCCAGTGGTCCAGGACCTGCAGGAGGTCTTCTGCCAGGACTGGTACCACGCCACCAGCGAGGACCTGACCACGGCCGACTATTTTCCGACCGTCTCGGCAGCGGGCGATCTCTGTACCCAGTTCCTGGCCAGCGGCCCGGCCGACGAGCGGTGGCGTTCCATCCATACCCTGCTCTTTGCCGCCATCAACATGGCCGTGGAGCGGATCTGGATCGAGACGCCCTATTTCGTCCCTGATCCGCCGGTGGCCATGGCCCTGCAGACCGCGGCCCTGCGGGGGGTCGATGTCCGCCTGCTCCTGCCCGGCCGTTCCGACCACCCCCTGGTCCTGCGCGCCGGCCGCTCCTTTTTCGATGAGCTCCTGGCCGCCGGTGTCCGGATCTTTGAACTGCACAACCGCCTGCCCCATGCCAAGACCGCGGTCATAGACTCCATCTTCTGCACCGTGGGCTCGGCCAACATGGACCAGCGCAGTTTCCGGCTCAATTTCGAGGCCAACCTCTTCCTGTTCGACCGCCGAATCGCCTCGCAGCTCGAGAAGGACTTTCTGCGTTTCTGCGGCGAGGCCACCGCGGTCAGCCGCGCCCGGCGCCTGCGGCTGCCGCTGCGGGAGCGGTTTGCCGAGGGGTTTGCCTTTATCCTGGCGCCGCTGCTCTAGCCTGTATGCAGACCATTGATTTCCACGTCCACCTCCTGAGCCCGGAGATGCGCCCGGGCCGGCTGCCGCGGCGCCTGCTGGCCCGGTTCCTGGCGCGCTGGCAGGGAATCGATCCGGACGAGTTCCTGGCAGACCCCTATTCCGCCTACACCAGGGGCCTGGTCCGCCTGGTGCGGGAGTCGGCCTGCCTGGACAAGATCGTCCTCTTCGGCGTGGATGCCCGGCTGGACAGGCAGGGCAGGGTGGTGCACCGGGATGCCACGGTCTGCGCCGCCAACGAGGACCTGCTTGCCCTGTACCGGGAAAACCCGGATATCATCATCCCCTTCTTTTCCGTCAATCCCCTGCGGCCGGACGCCCTGGAGCGCATCGACCGCTACGTGGAACTCGGTTTCAGGGGAGGCAAGTTTCTGCAGAACTACTGGGGGGTGGACACCAGGGAGGAGCGGTTTTCTGCCTATTTCGAAAGACTGCGGCAGAGGGGACTGCCGCTCATCGTGCACCTGGGCAGCGAGGGGTGCGTGGACTCGGTGCACGCCTGCGAGGGGATCGCCATGCTGGAGCAGCCCCTGGCCGCGGGCGTGACCGTGGTGGCGGCGCACATGGCGCTCAGTTACCGTCCGCTCACCATCTGGCGGGCACTGAGCAGAAAGAGCAGGAACTTCAGCCCGGACTATTTCCGCCTCCTGGAGCTGCTGGCCGATCACGCCAACCTGTATGCCGATCTCTCCAGCCTGCTCACCCCTGTCCGGGCAGGGGTCCTGGCCCACCTTGCCGGCCAGGAGCAGGTGCACCACAAGCTGCTGTTTGCCACCGATTACCCGGTGCCGTTCAGCATGGTCTTCTCGCCCTGCGGCCTGCCGCTGGCAACCCGGGTTGCCCTGGACCGGATCGCCAATCCCTTTGACCGGGCCGTGGCTGCCCTGCGCCATTTTTTTCCGGAAGACAGCCCCGTCTATTCGAACCACCGAAAGCTCCTGCAACCCGGCGGCATGGGCATCCCGGCGCGGCAGGGTGCCCGGCCGGCTCAGGACTCCGGTTCGACCTCCACCTCGATGTAGTCGGCCTCGTTGTTGCGCAGGGTGAGCGTGCCGCCCATGACGCGCAGGGCCACCGGATCGTTGAGCGGGGCACGCTGCTTGATGGTGATCTCGGTGCCGGGGACAAGCCCCATCTCGCGGATACGCCGTCCGAGCTCACCGCCCACCTTGACGGCCGTGATGGTGCCTTTCTGATTGATCGCCATGGTACGCAGGTTGACACGGGGCATGGGACACCTTGTTGTCTGGAGAATAATCGGGAAATCCGGTTGCAGTTACCGCCTGCAATGATGGTTAAGTGGTGCTGCAATTACCGCATTCGGCGGATCAAAGCAATCTTTTTTCCCAAAAATCCTGCACTTTGAAAATGAAGAAAAAATTTTCTTTTGCAGTGTCAGTGAATTACACGAACGTGATCGTTTTTTCGACTCACTGACCGTGTGAAGGATTTTTTCTTCATTTTCTCGCCCGCAGGGATTGGCAATTTTACCGAATCTGCTTCGTTATCAAGGGCTTGAAGTATTCATATACGCCTGCGCCCTTGATGCCTCGCATCTCCGGCAAAATTGCCAATTGCAGGATTGGGGTTCCCATCTTGCCCGGCGGGGCGACATTCTTTCTTGACAAACCGTGTGGCCGTCTTAAGATAAAGACGATGGACGCATGCCGGTTATCCGGTTGTTGTGTCCGCGTCACCTGCGAGGGTGCTGCCAATCCAAACTTTGCCTGTAGACGAGTATGCACAGAACAGCCCTTCCCCTTGACCTGCTACTCATTGGACTGCACAGGAAAACTGTGGCAGAAGGGGAAGTTTTGTCCTGACCGGAACAGAGACAACAGATTCCAGCGAGCCACGGTTTTCCAGGAAACCGTGGCTTTTTTTTTGACCCGGAACGGGAGAGTACAATGGACAAGGAAAAAGTAAAGAAATATCGCCCTTATCCGCGCATCGAGCTGCCGGACCGCACCTGGCCGGACAGGGCCATCACCCGGGCGCCTGTCTGGTGCAGCGTGGACCTGCGCGATGGCAACCAGGCCCTGATCCAGCCCATGAACCTGGAGGAGAAGCTGGAGATGTTCCAGCTCCTGCTCGATATCGGCTTTTCCGAGATCGAGGTCGGCTTTCCCGCCGCCTCCCAGGTGGAATACGACTTCCTGCGCCTGCTCATCGAGCGTGACCTCATCCCCGAGGGCGTCCTTATCCAGGTCCTGACCCAGGCCCGCGAGCCGCTGATCAAGCGCAGTTTCGAGTCCCTGCGCGGGGCGCGCCAGGCGGTGATGCATCTCTACAACTCCACCTCCACCCTGCAGCGGCAGGTGGTCTTCCGGATGGGCCGCAGGGAGATCATCGACCTTGCCGTGCGCGGCGCCCGCATCATCCGGGAGGAGGCCGCCCGCACCGAGACCGATATCCGCTATGAATACTCGCCCGAGTCCTTTACCGGCACCGAGCTCGATTTCGCGGTTGAGATCTGCGAGGCAGTGATGGATGTCTGGGAACCGACCCCGGAGCGGCCGGTGATCATCAACCTGCCGGCCACGGTGGAGATGGCCACGCCCAACATCTACGCCGACCAGATCGAGTGGTTCATCAGGCACATGAAGAACCGCGACTGCGCCCTGATCAGCCTCCATGCCCACAACGACCGGGGCGCGGCGGTGGCGGCCACCGAGCTGGCCCTGATGGCCGGTGCCGACCGGGTCGAGGGCACGTTGTTTGGCAACGGCGAGCGGACCGGCAACGTGGACATCGTTACCCTGGCCCTGAACATGTTCTCCCAGGGCGTGGACCCGGGCCTGGATTTCTCCAACATCAACCGGGTGATCAATGTCTATGAACGCTGCACCCGGATGAAGGTGCCGCCCCGGCATCCCTATGCCGGCGAGCTGGTCTACACAGCCTTTTCCGGCTCGCACCAGGATGCGATCAACAAGGGCATGGAGGCCTTTGAACGCTCCGGTAACGGCATCTGGGCGGTGCCCTACCTGCCCATCGATCCCGAGGACGTGGGCCGTACCTACGAGTCGATCATCCGCATCAACTCCCAGTCGGGCAAGGGCGGGGCGGCCTATATCATGGACCGCGAGTTCGGCTACAAGCTGCCCCGGGAGATGCTGCCCGGGTTCGGCCGCGCCATCCAGCGGGTCTCGGACCAGGTGATCGGCGAACTGCCGCCGGAGAAGATCTACCGGATTTTCGAGCAGGAATACCTGCTCAACGATGGCTGCTACAAGCTCAAGAGCTTCAATGTCCTCAAGCGCCACATCGACCAGGACGAGGAACTCTCCACCGCCGAGATCGAGGCAGTGCTGGTCACCGATGGCGTGGAGCAGACCGTGCACGCCGTGGGCAACGGGCCCCTGGATGCCTTCTGCAACGGCCTGCGCCAGGTCCTGGACCTGGAGTTCTCCCTGCATGCCTACCACGAGCATGCCCTGACCCGGGGCTCGGCCTCCCGGGCGGTGAGCTACATCGAGATCCTGGACGGGAACCAGGAGAGCTGGTGGGGCGCCGGCGTGGACACGGACATCATCGTTGCCTCCATCAAGGCCCTGCTCAGCGCCCTGAACCGGCACTGCATGGCGCAGAGGAGATCGGCATGAAGATGGTGAGCCTCTGTCTGCTGGCCCTGTTCCTGGCCGGGACGCCGGTGCGGGCCGAGGAGATCGGCAAGGTGAGCACCACCTTCAAGATGGTGGGCGCCAATGACAAGATCGTGATCGAGGCCTTTGATGACCCGGATATCCCCGGCGCCACCTGCTATGTCAGCCGCGCCAAGACCGGTGGGATCTCCGGTGCCCTGGGCCTGGCAGAGGACACGTCCGATGCCTCCCTGGCCTGCCGGCAGACCGGTCCCATCACCCTGCCGCCGGAAGTGGCCTCGGGCCGGGAGGATGGCAGGCGGGTCTTCAAAAAGTCGACCTCTCTCTTGTTCAAAAAGCTGCAGGTGGTCAGGTTCTATGATCGCAAGCGCCACACGCTCGTCTATCTCACCTACAGTGACAAGCTGGTGGATGGCTCGCCAAAGAACTCGGTCTCCGCCATCCCCATCATGCCCTGGCCGGCGGCCGGCCGGTGAGAAGGGGAGCGGGGGCCGTTGCCGGCCAGGAGGTTATTTCTTGCTGACCACGCCCTCCATGGACACGCATTCCTTGCAGAAGTTCTGGTTGGTCGAGGGACTCTGGCATCTGCTGCAGTATTTGCGGCCGCATCCCTTGCAGGTGGTGAGAGATGACGCCTTTCTGCCGCAGACTTCACACGTCTTCTTGCTTTCCGCTGTCATGGAGTCCTCCTTGCTGGATTGACGTTGACTTCCTGGTCAACTGGAGAAAGCATACCATCTCCATCCTGCAATTGGCAAGTTTGCCGGAAACTGCGGCAGGCGACGGGTCGGGTAACGAAAAAAAAGAGTGTTCAAATCATTATGACGGGAAAAACAGGACTGATCGACTACCGCGGAGACTGCTGAAAAGGATACAAGGACGTAAGGTTACGTCTGAGGCGGATGGCTGGCGGTGACACCTTTTCCTTCATCGTTGACAACGATATCGCCGGCCGCATGGACCGGGTGATCATGCTCAACGACGGCAGGATCCTGGCCAAGGAGCAAGGTGAGGAGGGGACAACCTATACCGTTGTCCGCACCTGATGCGCCATGGCAACAGGCGGTTCGTTCCGGTCCGGGAGCTGGTCAGCGGCGCCATGGACTGGGTCCTGGTCCTGCTGGGCGGGGTGCTCCTCTACTGGGCGCTATGGAGCGTGGACGTGGCGGTGGCCCGCTGGGTCATCGGCGCGGCGGCAATGCTGCTGGCCGGGGTGGGCCTCCTCTGCCGGTACCGCCACTGGCGGCGCCACCGGCAGGAGGGGGAAAGATGAAGCAGGTCTGCAGGGGCTACCAGGCCTGGTCGTGGATGATGGAGCCCTGGGTGGAGACGACCACCTGCCGGACCGGAAAGGAGGCGCCGGCATCGTCGTAGGCCCTCTTGACGATCTGCAGCATGGTGGAGCAGCAGGGGACCTCCATGATCAGGATGGTCAGCGACTTGAGCGTCCGGGCCTTGAATATGGCCGTGAACCGGTCCACGTAGAGCTGCTGGTCATCGAACTTGGGACAGCCCATCATCACCACCCGGCCCTGGAGGAAGTCCTGCTGCAGGCCAGCGTAGGCCACGGCCGTGCAGTCGGCGGCCACCAGCAGGTCGCAGTTTTCCAGGAAGGGCGCGGACTCGGGGACCAGGCGGATCTGCACCGGCCAGTGGGACAGGGCCGATCCGGCCTGCGAGGTGGGCGCGTTGGCCGCCTGGCAGGGGGTGACAGGCTGCATGGTCCTGATCTGGGCCGAGGGGCAGCCGCCGCCGGCCGCCTGCTGCTGCTCCTGCTGCTTCTTGGCGGCAAGGAACTCCTCCACCGCCTCCTCGTCGAATTCCTCGGCCTCGCGCTCCACGATCCTGAGGGCGCCGGTGGGGCAGGAACCCAGGCAGGCGCCGAGCCCGTCGCAGAGCTTGTCCGCCACCAGCCTTGCCTTGCCGTCAATGATCTGCAGTGAGCCCTCGGCACAGTCGGGCACGCATTCACCGCAGCCCGTGCAGAGCTCCTCGTCTATCTCGATTATCTTCCGTACAACTTTCATATTCTTTTCCTTGCTTGGGGTTGTTCTCGCGCTTCAGGGGGTCTCCTCCTGCACGAACCGCTGCAGGGCCTTTTTCGCCTCAGTGGCGCCCGCGGCGGTCAGGAAGGAGGAGGCCAGGATCTTTTCGAACTTTTCGGCCGTGGGCGGGCTCTCCTGGAACTTCTCGGCCAGGTTGACGATGAGGTCCGCGTCGTAGAGGACCTTGAAGTTGATGGTCTCCTCGTCCCGTGGCTGGTGATGGTGACCGATGATGTCACAGACCTCGTCGATCAGCGCCGCCTCGGCCTTGAGGTCGGTCAGGATCTCGCGTGCCACTGGCGGTCCTTCCTGGTGCTGATACTTTGGCGCCGAGGAGTTGTATTTCCGCTCCGCCTCCCGGATGCCGATATCGTGCAGAAAGGCGGTGGCCATGACCACGGCCAGGTCCACGTCCGCCTCCTGGCGGGCGATCTCGCCGGCATACCTGGCCACCTCCTCGGCATGCCGGATCCGCCGTGCATCCGAACCAAAGTAGCGGCGCATGGCGATGGCGACCCGGTCCTTGAACAGGTCGCCGCGGCTGGCCAGCAGCTCCGGCGGCATGGCGCCCAGGCACTGCTCGGCATGGGGGCAGTAGGAGGCGCAGCCGAAATCGAGTTTCGGGTTGAGCATCCGGTAACCGCACTTGCGGCATTTCTGCTGGGCATCGTCCTTGAAAAATTCGACACTGTGCCCGCATTTCGGACACCTGGTCTCGAAGACATCGTCGCCGCTCCAGTAGCGGCTGTCCTGTCCGGGGCATTGCATGGTGTGTTCCTCCCGTGCTGCTGGAACTCGTGGATTTTTCGTGGCGGGGAAGGCGGCAGTGAACCGGCTAGCCAAGGACCTGCTTTTTCAGCTCCTCGATGCTGAACCGTTCCATGAACCGGGCGCTACGTGTCTTGTACTTTGCTGTTTTCAAGTAGAAATTGAGTGTCCTTTCTATCAGGGCCACGGCCTCGTCGTCGTTCAGGCCCTCGGCCACCAGGTCGCCGATCCGCGGTCGTCCGGCGGCATTGCCGCCAAAGGTGAAACGCCAGCCCTTCTTTTCCGCTGCAAGACCGACGTCGCGCATCCAGGACTCGCAGCAGCACATGCGGCAGCCGGAGATGCCGACCTTGACCTTGTAGGGCAGGGGCCCCTCCAGCACCAGCTCGCCAATGGCCCTGGCCACGGCCAGGGTGTCGCGGGTGCCGTACCTGCACCACTGGCTGCCGGGACAGGCCTGCACGTAGTGGACCCTGTTCCTGGTATGGGGCAGGCCGTCGGGCAGGTTGAGTTCCTTTTTCAGCTCGGCGAGCTTTTCCGGGGCCAGGCCCTGGAAATAGAAGCGCTGCGCCCCGGTCACCTTGACCATGGGAATGTTGTGCCTGCGGACGATGTCGGTGATCCGTTCCAGGTCCGCGAGGGTCAGGGTGCCGGCGTTGATTCCTGGCATGGGGCAGAATGTCTTGTGGTTTTCCTGTGTGCTCATGATGGTTCCTTATCCGGCCAGGTTCTGCCGGATATCCGCCCCCTTGCCGGCAGCAGGGGGGCGGTCCGTTATGCCCACCCGGCCGGTGCGGCCGGCCGGGTGCGGTGTTGTCCTGCCCTGTCTTGCGGGAAGCGGGGCAGGGGATCGGTTTTCAGCCGAGGATGGCCTGCAGGTCCTCCTCGGGCGTGGCGGCAATGGGCTTGAGGTCGAAGTTGTCCACCAGGACCTGCAGGACCGCCGGGGTGATGAAGGCGGGCAGGGAGGGTCCGAGGCGGATGTCCTTGATGCCCAGGTAGAGCAGGGTCAGCAGGATGGCCACCGCCTTCTGCTCGTACCAGGAGATGATCAGGGACAGCGGCAGGTCGTTGACATCGCACTCAAAGGCATTGGCCAGGGCCACGGCGATCTGGATGGCCGAGTAGGCGTCGTTGCACTGGCCCACGTCGAGCAGGCGGGGAATACCGCCGATGTCGCCGAGGTCCTTGTCAAAGAAGCGGAACTTGCCGCAGGCCAGGGTCAGGACGATGCAGTCCTCGGGCACCTGCTCCACGAACTTGGTGAAGTAGTCGCGGCCCGGCTTGGCGCCGTCGCAGCCGCCGACCAGGAAGAAGTGGCGGATCGCCTTGTTCTTGACCGCGTCAATGACCTTGTCGGCCACGCCGAGCACGGCGTTGCGGGCAAAGCCGACCATGACCGAGCCCCTGTCCGCATCATCGGTCCAGCCCTCCATGGCCAGGGCCTTGTCGATCACCGGCGTGAAGTCCTTGTCAGCGATGTGGGTGACACCGGGCCAGCCCACCAGGCCGGTGGTGAAGACCCGGTCCTTGTACTCGTCCCGCGGCTTCTGGATGCAGTTGGTGGTGAACAGCACCGGGCCGGGAAAGTTGGGGAACTCCTTGTGCTGGTTCTGCCAGGCCGTGCCGAAGTGGCCGTAGAAATGGTCATACTTCTTCAGCTCCGGGTAACCGTGGCAGGGCAGCATCTCGCCGTGGGTGTAGATGTCAATGCCCTTGCCCTCGGTCTGCTTGAGCAGCAGCTCCAGGTCGTGCAGGTCATGGCCGGAGATCAGAATACATTTGTTTTTTCTGTGGCCAAGGGGTACGCTGGTCGGCACCGGGTGGCCGTAGGTGCCGGTATTGGCCGCGTCGAGCAGTTCCATGGTCTTGAGGTTGATCTCGCCGGCCTTCATGGCGACCTCGACACACTGGTCCACGGTGAGCCCCTCGGCCAGCAGGGCGGCCAGGGCGTCGTAGACAAAGCCGGCGACCTCGGGATCGGTCTTGCCCAGGATGGCGGCATGGTCACCATAGGCGGCGATTCCCTTGAGACCGTAGAGCAGGGTCTGCTTGAGGGAGCGGATGTTTTCGTCCTTGTCCAGGCTGGGGATCAGGTTGATCTCGACTCCCTGCGCCACCAGGCCCTCCATGGTGTCGGCCGGTGTGAAGCTGGCGGCCGGATGATCGAAGTCGGTCTTGCCGCCGGCGGCAGCGACCCGGGCCTTGAGGTCGTCACGGATCTCGACGGTCTTGTTGATCAGCTGGACGAAACGCTCCGGATCAAAGTCGACATTGGTCAGGGTGGAGAAGATCGCCTCCATGGTGAACCGGTCGATGTCCGGGTCGACGATGCCTTTCTTGCGGCCTTCGGCGGCAAAGAGGGCAAGCCCGGTCAGGGCGTGGATCAGCACATCCTCGAGGTCGGCGACCTCTTCGTTCTTGCCGCAGACGCCCACCTTGGTGCAGGCAATGCCCTTTGCTGTCTGTTCGCACTGGTTACAAAACATCGTGTATCTCCTTTGTCTGATTTTTGGGTATCGTGTTGGGGTGATTGCTTCATGTTGTGGCTAACAATATAACCACAAAGTAACAGTTGCCATTGACCTAGGTCAAAAAAATCTTTTTTGTCTCGTGAAATTATGGAAAACAGGACCAGGATCATCGCGGACAGTTTCCTGTTCCGGGGTCTGCCCGAGGCGCAGCTTGCCGAACTGGCCAGGATAGCGGTGGAAAAAAGGCACGGACGCGGTGAGACGATCTTTTTCGAGGGCGATCCGGCCAGCGGTTTCTACATGGTTGCCGAGGGCAAGGTCAAGATCTTCAAGGTCTCCATGGGCGGCAAGGAACAGATCCTGCACATCTTCGGTCCGGGCGAGCCCTTCGGCGAGGTGGCGGTCTTCCACGGGCAGCCCTTTCCGGCCAACGCCGCGACCCTGGCCAGCTCGTCCCTGCTCTATTTCCCGCGCCGGGAGTTCGTTCGCCTGGTATCGGCCAATCCCTCCCTGGCCCTGAATATCATCGCCATGCTCTCTCTGCGGCTGCGGCGGTTCGCGACCCAGATAGAGAATCTCTCCCTGAAGGAGGTCCCCGGCCGCCTGGCCTCCTACCTGCGCTACCTGGCCGAGGAGCAGGGACGGGATGACAGGGTGGTGCTGGACCTGCCCAAGGGCCAGCTTGCCAGCCTGCTGGGCACCAGCCCCGAGACCCTGTCCCGCATCTTTGCCCGCATGAGCGAGGAGGGGTTGATCCGGGTCGAGGGCAAGACCATCCACCTCCTGGACATGGAGCAGATCAGGCAGCGTTGAGGGGGCCCGGTGGCCTATGTCCTTTCCGGTTCCGCCGGGTCCTCATCCATGGTGTTGAGGCGGACCAGGTTCTTGATATGGACATAGCTGTCCTCGCTCAAGCGGGTAAAGACAAGGCCCATGCCCTGGTCGTCATGGCGGCAGACCGCGGCCTCCACGGTGAAGGCAACCTGGCTGGCGCTGCTGCTCAGCCGGACGGTTACCCGGCAGGGGGTGTGGACGGGCAGCGGCTGCCCGTCCACACCCCCTGCCGGGTAACCGTCCGGCTGAGCAGCAGCGCCAGCCAGGTTGCCTTCACCGTGGAGGCCGCGGTCTGCCGCCATGACGACCAGGGCATGGGCCTTGTCTTTACCCGCTT
>WFUT01000074.1 GCA_015484845.1 Desulfobulbaceae bacterium | reverse complement strand
GTGCAACGAGTATCTCTCCAAGGGGTCCAAGGTCTACATCGAAGGCAGGCTGCAGACCAGGAAGTGGCAGGACCAGAACGGCAATGACCGCTACACCACCGAGGTGGTGGCCCAGGACGTGCAGTTCCTCACGCCCCGTGGCGCCACGGCCGGCGGCCCTGGCGGATACGGTGGCATGGGCGAGGGACCCCAAGGTGGCTTTGGCGGCGACGAATTTTCCGGATCCGAGCCGCCACCCACCGGTGACGACGTTCCCTTTTAGTTAGGAAGGTAAGCCGTCTCTGCAGGCCGCCGTCGACCGGGGCATCGTCAGGCCCGGATTGACCCACCAAGGTTCAGGCTGTAAACGACCCGGATGGCCGGGTCGTTTTTTTTTGGGGGGGTCCGTCCGGCTCTTTTTTCAATGTTTGCCCGGGGCCAGCGGTACCCCGCGCCGCTCCTCGGTGATGTAGGCCTGGATGGCGATCATCCGCGGGTCGTCCAGGGCCAGGGGTTTGCCTTCGAGCGGGTTCATGATGCAGAAGTTGATCATCTCGGCCATGGTGGCAACCTTGCCGAGCTGTTTCTGGAACTTCGGATAGGTCTCCGGATGCGTGTTGGCCGCGTTGGGATGACACTGGGCGCAGACAACGCCATTGGTCCCCAGGCCCGGGTCGGTGAAGACCTGGCGGCCTTTCTTGACCGCGGCCTGGTACTGGCTCTGCCAGAGGTCCAGGTCCGCCCTGGTGAACTCGTCCGCCTGCAGGGTGGTGGTCGCGAAAAGGGCCGCTGCCGCCAGTACAACCATGCTTACTGTTTTGATCCCCATGGGTAATCTCCTTGTCTATTGCTGACCAGGCCCCGGTGTTCAGGGCCTGATGTATCGTGTGTCCCTGCCTCGTTACCTGGCATCTCCTAGTAATGAAACTGCGGCGGAATACGGTGTTTCTGGTAGGTGACATCCTCGGGCCGGCCGGTGGCCGGGTTGAAGGCCACGGTCCGGGGCGCATTGTCCGGCAGGCTGAAGTGCATGGTCGCGTTGCCCGAATGGATGTCGATGTACTGCCAGCCGGTAGCATCCCGTTCAAAAAAGGGATCGGCCCGGTTCATGGGCACTGTCAGCTTGGGCAGGTAACTTTCCGCCCGGGCATTGCTCTGCGGGTAGGGCCAGGGCCAGGCCGTGGCCATGGCGGCATGGAAGCTGATGTTGCCGATCTGGTTGTACTGGATCTGGTGGACATGGCCGTAGAAGACATTGACCTTCCTGAAGGGCTTGAGGAGGGCCTGGATCTGTTCCGCATCCTCGGTCCAGAAGTTCCAGTTGCGGAAGATCTTCTGCAGGGGCGAGTGGGAAAAGATGGTTACCGGTGTGTTGATGTCGACCTTGGCCAGGTCCTTTTGCAGCCACTGCCGCTGTTTTGCGCCCACCATGAAAGGTGAGCCGCGGTGGTCGTCCAGGCCGGCCATGACCCCCATGCGCTCCTCGCCGCTTGCCCAGCGGTTGTGGGTCCAGTCGTCGTAGGTGAGGATGGAGTTGAGGACCACGAAGTGCATGCCCTTGTGGTCAAAGCTGTAGTGGTCCGGGCCGAGCTGGCTCCGCCAGTATTCGCCAAGATCCAGGTAGTAGTCATGTTCACCCATGACGTAGTAGACCTTGTCACGCAGGCCGGAGAGGATCTCCAGGCCATGGTCGATCTCGGCCTTCTTGCCGAGTTGGGCGATGTCGCCGCCGTAGAAGATGAAGTCGGGCCGGGGGCTCATCAGGTTGGCCTCGGCAACGGCGCGGATCAGACCGCGATCCCAGTTGCGGACAAACCTGTTGCCCTTGATCTGTTGGATATGGGAGTCCGAGATATAGGCAAAGGTGAAGTTCCTGCTCGAATCGGCAAAGGCCATCTCTATGAGGCTGACAGGCAGGGTAGCCCCTGCAAGCATTACGCCGGCACCCTTCAGAAGATCACGTCGGTTGAAACTCTTCATTGTACGCTCCTTGTCAGAAATCAGAGGACAGGGTCCCGGTTCGCATGAATTGCGGTGGTTGTGACCGGATCCAAACGGGAAACGCCGGCTTGTTTTTTATACTCCGGGCTGGTCAGGGCCTGCAGGAACTCCACCAGGTCGTTTTTCTGCTCATCGCTCAGGTTCAGGGGCCGGATGCCGCCGCTCTGGAAATTGTTGATAGGTTCGTTTTCGTCCAGGCGACCACCGAGATTGTAAAACTCCACCACTTCATCGAGCGTCGTCAGGCTGCCGTCGTGCATGTAGGGGGCGGTGACCGCGACGTTGCGCAGGCCCGGCGTCTTGAAGGCTCCGATGTCACGCCACTGGCCGGTGATGGCGAACCGTCCCAGTTCGGAAGTGTTCTTGTTGGTCAGGACGGCGATATCCACGTTGGTCCCTTTCTTCCGGGCGTCGGTGAAGGCACTGGCCATCTCCTTGAGATCCTTGTCAACGAGACTGAAGCCTATGCCCAGGTTGTGGAACCGGTTATCGGTGAACAGGGCGTGGGTATCGGTGATGGTGTGACAGGACACACAGCGTCCCTGGCCGACAAAGACCTGCAGGCCACGGATGGCGGCCTCGCTCATGGCCTTTTTATCGCCACCGTAATAGTAGCGGTCAAAGGGCGAATCCCCGGAGATGATGGTCCGTTCGAAGCTGGCAATGGACTTCTTGACCTCCTCGATGGTGATCTCCCTGCCGCTCTTACCAAAGACCTGTTTGAACAGTTTTTTGTATTCCGGATCGGTGCGGACGATGTTCAGGATCGGTGTATAATCCCTGAGGCCGTGCTCAACGGGGTTGAGAAGGGGCTGCCCGGATTGCGATTCCAGGTCGGGTTCCCGACCGTCCCAGAACTGGGAGTGATTGTAGGCCGCATTGATGACCGTGGGCGCGTTCCGGGTTCCCTTCTGTTTGCCCACGCCCTCGGAGACCGGAAGCGGGCTGTCGGTAAAGGCCTTTGCCCGGGCATGGCACGTGGCGCAGCTCACCGTGCCGTCGGAGCTGAAACGTTTGTCATGGAAAAGCTTGTCTCCGAGTTGAATCTTCAAGTTATCCTGAAGATTATTCACCGGAACCGGGACAGGTGGCAGCCCTAGAGGAGGGGAGCTCTCCCTGGCCACAGCCCAGGAGACCGCGACAGCGACTGCCAGTAACGAGATGCCATAACTTTTGAGTTTCATTGCTCATTTCTCCTTTGAGAGTGCGGATTGGCCAGGAAGTTTGCCTGTGACGATAATTATTATTAATAGGTACGATATCTGATTTAAGAAATCGTGTCAATAGAAATCCTGCGGGATAATGGCAAAATAAGGTGTCATTGTCTCGTTGGAGTCGATGGGACAGGAGCCGGGGGAGGGAAAAGAATTTCCTGGCCGACAAATAGACAATCACAGATTCGGTATTATTGTTTCTAGGGTAAGCTTTCCGCAATTTCGAGATTGTCCGCAGCAAGAGAATCGAAACGAACAACCAGGAAACCAGAGAAGAAAAAAACCATGGAGTATTACAAGATTCTGGGGGTGTCCAGGGATGCCTCCACGGAAGAAATCAAGAAGGCCTACCGGAAACTGGCCGTCAAGTATCATCCTGACAAGAATCCGGGTGACAAGGCCGCCGAGGCCAAGTTCAAGGAGATAAGCGAGGCATATGCCGTTTTGTCTGATCCCAAGAAACGGCAGGAGTATGACACATTCGGTGCCAACGGATTTCAGCAGCGCTATTCGCAGGAGGATATTTTCCGTGGTTTTGATCTCAACGATATCCTGAGCCAGTTCGGCTTCGGCGCGGGATCGTTCCGCACCTCGACCTTTCATACCGGCCAGGGCGGCAACCCGTTTGAAAATCTCTTCCAGGGCGGCTCCAGGATGGGGGGCGGCTGCCGGGGCTCAAGCTGCCGGCCGCAGCCGGTCAGGGGCGAGGATCTTACCTACGAGTTGACCATCACCCTGGAGGACGTACTGCACGGTGCGGAAAAGACCATCAGTCTCCGGCAGAACGGCAGTCCGCAGAATATTTCGGTCAAGATTCCCAAGGGGATCGAGGCGGGAAAACGGCTGCGCCTGAGCGGCAAGGGCAGGCCGTCGCCGTCCGGCGGTCCGCCGGGTGACCTCTACCTGAAGATCAATATCGCACCCCATCCGCTGTTCAAGAGGGAAGGGGACAACCTGATCCTGGAGAAACGCATACCCTTCAGCCAGGCCTGTCTTGGCACGCGGCTGGAGGTGGAGACCCTGGAGGGCAAGCGGCTGAAGGTCAAGGTGCCGGCCGGGGTGCAGCAGGAGGCAAAGCTCCGCCTCAAGGGGCATGGCCTGCCGGCCGGCCCGCTGGGCGGCCGTGGCGACCTGCTGGTCCGGATCGCGGTCCGGATACCAAGGAAGCTGACCCGGGAGCAGAAAAAGGTGGTCAAGGAACTGGCCGAGGTGGGCCTGTGACAAAAAGATACTCCAGCATGGCTGGCGCACCGATTTTCAGGTCACCGCCACAAAGAGTGTTGAGGTGAAAGAACACCTGGCGCCGGAGAGGGGGAAGGGGCGCCGGCAGGGGGCTGGCCCATTTTCTGCTGCCCCCTGCCTTCTGTTTCAATAATCAATAATGCTGGTCAGCGTAGTTCAGCCAGCCACCGGCGGCCACGAGCTCCCTGTCAAAGGGATTGAGGTCAAAGTCGCAGCGCACGGTCTCGTCGGGGCCGGTGGCGATGATCTTCCCGTTTTCCAGGTCCACGTCGATGGTGATGTCGCCGTTCATGGCAAAGAGGCGCTCGATATCGGCCGGCGCGAGTTCCACGGCCAGGATGCCGCAGTTGAACATGTTCTGCCGGAAGATGCGGGCAAAGGACTCGGCGATGACCACGTTGATATCATTGACCTCCAGGGCCCAGACGGCGTGCTCGCGGGAGGATCCGCAGCCGAAGTTGGCGCGGGTGACGAGTACCTGCGCCTGCCGGAGTTGCTCGGAGGCGGGATCAAAGCTGCCGTCTTCCAGGCGCAGATCTTCCAGCAGGTGGGGCTGAAGGGCCTTTTTCGATATCTCGGTCAGGTACCTGGCCGGGATGATCTCGTCGGTGTTGATGTCGCTTCGGTCGATGAAGATGGCTCTGCCGCCAAACTGTTTCATTGTGCTCTCCCCGTGTGCAGGGTCTTGTCAGAGATGCTGCTGCCCGGTGCCTCAGTCGAGAAACTGCCGCGGATCGGTGATCTCGCCGGTCACGGCGGCGGCAGCCGCGCTGTAGGGGCTCATCAGGTGGACCATGCCACCCTTGCCCATGCGGCCGTTGAAGTTGCGGTTGGTGGTCGAGGCGCAGACCTCGCCCTCGGCCAGCACGCCGCTGCTCATGCCCAGGCAGGCGCCGCAGGTGGGGTTGAGGACGCAGAAGCCGGCGTCCATGAAGATCTTGATCAGCCCCTCGTCCAGGGCGCGGGAATAGATGTCCGGCGTGGCCGGGGTCAGGATGCCGCGCACATGGTCGGCCACCCGGCGCCCCTTGAGGATGGCGGCCGCCTCGCGGATGTCCTCGATCCTGCCGTTGGTGCAGGAGCCGATGTAGACCTGGTCCACCCGGGTGCCGGCCATCTCGCCGACGTTCTTCACCCGGTCGGGCTTGAAACCATGGGTCACCTGGGGCTCCAGGCCGCTGACGTCGATGGCCAGGGTCTTTTCGTAGGTTGCGTCGGCATCGGAGTGCCAGCGGCCGAAATCCTCCACCGCCGCCTCCAGGGATTCGTACTCGTCGGCGATGAACGGCCACAGGTACTCGGCCGTCACCCGGTCCGGCAGGCAGATGCCCGAGGTCGCCCCCGCCTCCACCGACATGTTGCACAGGGTCATGCGCGAGGCCATGTTCATCGCCTCGATGACCGGGCCGCGGAATTCCATGACCATGTCCGTGGCCCCGTCCACGGTGAGTTCCTTTATAATATGGAGGATGATGTCCTTGGCCACCACGCCCCGGGGCAGCTCTCCCGTGACGTTGACCAGCATGGAGCGCGGCTGGCGGAAGGCGCACACGCCCTTGAGGATGCCCACCTCCAGGTCGGTGGTGCCGATGCCGGCGGCAAAGGCGCCAAAGGCGCCGTGGGTGCAGGTGTGGGAGTCGCCCATGATCACGGTGTAGCCGGGCCGGATGAAGCCCTTTTCCGGGAACAGGGCGTGACAGACGCCGTTGCGGCCGATATCGAAGAAGTCCCTGATGCCGTGCCGCCTGGCCCAGTCCCGCATGATCTTGGCCTGGGTGGCGGTCTTGGAATCCTTGGGCGGGGTGACGTGATCGATCACCGCCTTGATCCTGGTCGGGTCGAACACCCGGTCCATGCCCTTGTCCACCAGGTCCATGATGGCGATGGGCGTGGTGATCTCGTGGCACATGACCACGTCGATATCAAGGACCATGTTGCCCGGGGTGGGGGTGTCCCGCAGGTGGGCCGCAAATATCTTTTCCGCTATTGTCTGTCCCATGATCGTCTTGACCTCCACGGGAGTGGTTTGTCTGATGAGGCATTCTGTAATACACGGCTTGCAATAATCCGTCAATTTTTTTCACCCGCAGCCGCATAGTCGTTGTTTTAGATCCTGCTTTTCGATTATGCTGAACCCGTACCGGTCTGTCCGCGGACAGGCCGGCCATGGAGTTGCGATCCATCCATTCTTTCACCGGAAAAGACCATGCACACAGTAACCGGATACCGGCCGGCGGGCGGGATGGCTGCCCGCCGGCCGCATGTCCCGGCCGCGACCCCGGCCCGGGTACTCGCCCTGGTTCTGCTCTTCCTGCTGGGCGCGACCGGGCAGGCCCTGGCCGCCCATGGTATCAGTATTGACGGCAAGGTAAAGTATCCGCCTGGTTTCAAACGGTTCGACTACACATCCCCCAGGGCGCACAAGGGGGGCAGCCTGGTCCTGCACGACCTGGGCAGTTTTGACAAGATGAACCCCTTTACCCTCAAGGGGACCGCGCCGTTTGGCCTTGATTCCCTGGTCTTCGAGACCCTGGCCGTGCCGAGCCTGGACGAGCCCTTTTCCGAGTATGGCCTGATCGCCCGTGATATCCAGCTTGCACCGGACCGGCGCTCGGTCACCTTCACCATTGACGACCGGGCCCGGTTCTCCGACGGCCGGCCCGTGACCGTGGAGGATGTCAAGTTCTCCCTCGACACCCTCAAGAGCGACCGCGCCCATCCCTTTTACCAGGTCTATTTCCAGGACATCACCAGCGCCGAGATCCTGGACAGGAAACGGATACGGTTCCACTTTGCCAGGGTCAACCGGGAACTGCACCTGATCGCGGCCCAGTTACCGGTGCTCGAAAAGGCCTTCTATGAAAAGCATGGCTTTGATCCCGATGGCGGCGCCGACGTCATGGTGCCGCCCGTGGGCTCCGGTCCCTACGTGGTGGCCGACGTCCGCCCCGGCGAATCGATAACCTACCGGCGAAACCCCGACTACTGGGCCAGGGACCTGCCCGTGCGCCGCGGCATGTTCAACTTTGACACCATCACGGTCAAGTACTTCAAGGACCAGGTGGTCTCGGTGGAGGCCTTCAAGGCGGGCGAGTTCGACTTCATGGTGGTCAACATCGCCAAGCAGTGGGTGCGGGACCTCACCGGTCGCCGCTTTGATTCCGGAGAACTGGTCAAGAAAAAGTTTCCCCACAAGAACGACGCCGGCATGCAGGGTTTTGTCTTCAATACCCGGCGGCCGCTGTTCCGGGACCGCCGCGTCCGCCAGGCCCTGGGCCTTGCCTTTGACTTCGAGTGGACCAACCGGGCGCTCTTCTTCAACCAGTACACCCGCAGCAACTCCTATTTTTCCAATTCCGACCTGGCGGCCACCGGCCTGCCCGGCCCGGGTGAACTCGCCCTGCTGCAGCCGTTCCGGGACAAGCTGCCCGCCGAGGTCTTCACCACCCCGCTCAAAGCGCCCACCACCACGCCGCCCAACAGCCTGCGCGGCAACCTGCGCAAGGCGATGCGGCTTCTTGCCCGGGCCGGCTGGAAGGTGAAGGACGGGGTCCTGCGCAACCAGAAGGGCGATCCCTTCCGGTTCGAGATCCTCCTGGTGAGCCCCTCCTTTGAACGGGTCATGGCGCCATACGTGAAGAACCTGAAAAAACTGGGGATCGAGGCGACCTACCGCACCATCGACGCTGCTCTCTACCTGGACCGGATCAGGAATTTCGACTTTGACATGGTGGTCAACGTCTTTGCCCAGTCGCAGTCGCCGGGCAACGAGCAGCGCGACTACTGGTCGTCGCAGGCTGCCACGCGCAAGGGGTCGCGCAACCTGGCCGGGGTCGCCAGTCCCATTGTCGACCGGCTGGTGGACGCCATTATCTATGCCGAAAACCGCAAGCAGCTCACCGTGGCCTGCAAATCTCTTGACCGGGTGCTCTGGTACAGCTACTATGTAGTACCAAACTGGTACCTGCCGTACCATCGGATTGCCTTTAGCTCCCGGTTGCATTACCCTGAAAAACTGCCCCTTTATTACAATCCATACCAGTTCCTCTGGACATGGTGGACCGACGACGCCAAGTAAGGCGGGGCTGGAGCCGGAGACGATATGGACCGATGGAACAGCAGCATATGAGCCGTGACGCCGGCCGGTTGCCGGGACGCAGGGTGAAGATCCTGCTTGTCGATCCTGACCCGGTCAATACAGGACATTTTGTTGCCACTTTCGGCGAGGAGTACCAGGTCCTCACCGCTGCCGGCGGCGAGGAGGCACTGGAGATCTTTGCCGGCAGTCCCGATATCGCCATGGTCCTCTGCGACCAGCAGCTGGGCTCCATGTCCGGTGTCGAGCTGCTGGCAGAGGTCTATGCCCGGCAGCCGGAAACGGTCCGGATCATCATCACGGGGTACATGGATGTCTCGGACATCATCGATGCCATCAACAAGGGACATATCTACCAGTATGTCCTCAAGCCCTGGGATATTGTCCAGTTACGCCTCATCCTGGACCAGGCCCGGCAGACCTGGCTGCTGACCAGGGAGAACAGGACCCTCTGCGACAGGGTGCGCAGGTACGAGAACCGGCTGCGCCGGGCCAGCGAGGAGCTGGCCCGCTCCGACCGGCGGCTGGCCAGCCTCTCCTCCAGCCTGATCAACGGCCAGGAGGATGAAAAAGAACAGCTTGCCACCCGCCTGAGCGAGGATCTCGGCCAGTCGCTGACCGGCCTGAAGCTGCAGATCAAGCTGCTGGAGAACGAGATCAACAGCGGCGGCGAGCTGTCCAGGGAACTGATCAACGGCAACCTGCAGCTGTTGCGGGGATTCCTGAACGAGATCATTGACAAGATCCGGCTGCTCTCCTCGAGCCTGAGCCCGGTGAGCATCGACGACCTGGGCCTGGATGCCGCCATTGCCGAACTGGTCCGCCGTTTCAGCCGGAGGAGGAAGGTGGACATCGCCTTTGCGGCCACTCCCCTGGACCGGCTCTTCCTGCATCCGAAAAAGAAACTGGTCTATCGCATCGTCCAGAAGGCGTTGCAGGGATTCTGCCAGCGGAATGGTGACAGCCTGCAGGTGCGCTTCGACACCAGGGACGGGGAGATGGTGCTGACCATGAAGGCGGACAGGGCCGGGGCGCAGGCCATGGCCGGAAACGAAGCAAGACCGCTGGATCATACCATGGTCACGGTGGGCGAACTGGTGAACATGCTCGGCGGGTCCCTGCATCTCGACACCAGCGGGGACGGGGAGTCCATGGTGGTCACCCTGCCTGTTGACAGCCGCGTGCCGGTTCCTGTCGTCGGGGGAGCGGACAATGGCTGACAGCCTGACCCTGTCCCTGGCTGATCCCGCACAGACCGAGAGCCTGGGCCGGCGGCTTGGCGCCATCTGCGGGCCTGGTGACGTCATTCTCCTGGCGGGCGAGCTGGGCGCGGGCAAGACCACCCTGGCCGGCTGGATCGCGCGCGGCCTCGGCGTCCCGGACCAGTACCATGTCACCAGTCCCAGTTTTGCCCTGCTGCACGAGTATCCCGGCCGGCTGCCCTTCTACCACATGGACTGCTACCGCCTGGCCGGAGAGGAGGACGTGGAGGCGGCCGGCCTGGCCGAATACCTGGAAGGAGCAGGGGTCTGTGCCATCGAGTGGCCCGACAGGCTGGGCGGGTTGCGGCCGGAGAGCTTCCTGGAGATCAGGATCGGGAGCAGCGGCGGGGAGGGGAGGACCGTGACCCTGACCGCGCACGGCCGCTCCTGGCGGCAGCGGCTGCCGCAACTGGCGGCCACGGCCGGGTCGGCTTCCGGCCCGGGGCGTTAATCATGGACAGCTTTATTGCCCGGCAACCGATATTCAACCGCAGGAAAGGCCTGTTCGGCTACGAGCTCCTGTACCGCAGCAGCCTGGAAAATGTCTTTTCCGGTGCCGACGGCGACATGGCCACGGCCCGGGTCCTGAGCTCGACCTTTCTCAATATCGGCATGGACAGGATCACCGGCTCCAAGTGGGCCCTGATCAACTTCACCGGCAGGCACCTGCTCGACAGGACGCCGACCCAGTTTCCGGCCGACAAGGTCATTGTCGAGATCCTCGAGGATGTCGAGCCAACAGCCGAGATCGTCACCGCCTGCAGGCAGCTCAGGGAAAACGGGTATCTCATCGCCCTGGACGACTTTGACTTCAGCGGCAACCAGGCGGCCCTGGTGGAGCTGGCCGACATCATCAAGGTCGATTTCCGCCTGGTTCCCCTGGAGGTGATCGAGCGGGAAGGTGCCGCGTTGCGGGAGCAGGGCAAGAAGCTCCTGGCCGAGAAGATAGAGACCTACCAGGAGTTCGACGCGGCGCTGGCCATGGGGTTTTCCCTGTTCCAGGGCTACTTTTTCAGCAGGCCGGAGGTCATGCACAACCGCGAGATCGCCACCTCCAAGGTCAACCTGCTCAACCTCCTGGTGGAGGTCAACCGGGAAAACGTGCGCATGGACCGGATCGAGCAGATGATCTCCCCGGACGTGGCCATCTCCTACAAGCTGCTGCGCTACATCAACTCGGCCTACTACTACCTGCTCAACGAGATCTCCTCGATCCGGCATGCGCTCCTCTATCTCGGTGAGGCCGGGGTGCGGCAGTTCGTCTCCCTGGTGGCCACCTCCGGCCTGTCGTCGGACAAGCCCGACGAGCTGATCCGGACCGCGGTGATCCGGGCCAGGCTCTGCGAGCTGCTGGGAAAACATGGCCGGGGAAGGCAGGGCGATACGTCGGAGCTCTTCCTGCTGGGACTCTTCTCCCTGCTCGATGCCATGCTGGACATGGAGATGGCGGAGCTGATGGAGCGGCTGCCCCTGCCGGCCAATATCAAGCAGGCGCTGACCCACGGCACCGGCCCCTGCGCGCCCTACCTGGAGACCGTGCTCGCCTACGAGCAGGGTGACTGGCAGCGGTGTACGGCGCTGCTCGAGGATATCGGCATGGATACCGACCGGATGATGGCAGCCTATCTGGACGCCGTTGACCTGGCCGAGAATTTCAGCGCCATCTGAACCGGGCACGGCAGCGGGGCACCCGGGTCCGCCGCGGGCGGGCGAGGTTTTGTCCCCGGGCCGCCGCCAGGATCAAGAAACCAACCAACAACACACTCATTACACGACAACACCATGGAAAAGAAAACGATTCGACTTGCTGACTGCCGCAAGGCATATACCTATGACCAGGACAAGGCCTGCACCCCCGAGGAGACCGTTGCGCGGTTCATGCAGCGGCTCAGGGAGGCCGATCTCGACATCCTCAAGGAGGTGCGGCGCATCGACACCGGCAGGCTGGATATTCCGGTCTATTTCTCGGTCTGCGGCCAGGATGCCCTGAACACCATTGGCACCAAGAAGCAGATGGGCAAGGGCTCGACCCCGGAGCAGTCCCGGGCCAGTGCCTGCATGGAGCTGGGCGAGCGGTTCAGTTTCTTCAGTTTCATGAAGAACCCGGACAACTTTGTCACTGGTGACTATGCCGCCATGCGGGAGGCCGGCTACCCGGTCCTGGATATCCGTTTCCTGCTCCAGTCGGTCCATGATACGACCCTGGCCCCGGAGATCCTGGAGGAGCTGCTCTCCGGCCTGCCCATGCGCTGGACCTGGGCTACCAACCTGAGCAGCGGCAGCGACGTCCTGGTGCCCTTTTCCTGGTTCTACGCCATCAACGAGTTCAACGGCCCCTCGGCCGGTAACACCTACGAGGAGGCGATCCTGCAGGGGATCTGCGAGATCGTCGAACGCCATGTCTGCGCCGTGGTGAGCCGGGAGAAACTCAAGACCCCGGCCATTGATCCCGATTCGGTCACCGACCCGGTGGCGCGGACCCTGATCGACAAGTTCCGGCGCTGCGGCATCGAGCTCTACCTCAACGATTTCTCCCTTGATACCGGCATTCCCACGGTCGGCGCCCTGGCCTGGGATCCCGCCACCTTTCCCGAGACCAGCGAGATCGTCTATACCGCCGGCACCACGCCCGATCCGACCAAGGCCCTGATCCGTGCCCTGACCGAGATCGCGCAACTGGCCGGCGACTTCAATACCTCGGCCAACTACGTGGCCTCGGGCCTGCCCAAGCCCCTCTCCCTGGACGAGGTGGAGCACGTGGTCAGGCCGGAGCAGACCATTGCCCTGGACGAGATGGTCAACGTGGGCGACCCGGACATGCGGCGCGAGGTGCTCAACTGTGTTGACTCGCTGCGCAGGCTGAACATGGAGGTGCTGATCCTCAACACCATGCACCCCAGGCTCCAGATCCCGGCCGTCTATACCATCGTGCCCGGGGCCCACTTCCGGGAGCGGGCAGCCGGCGGCGATGCGGCCCTGTTCGCGGCCAAGCTGGCCACCGAGCTCCTGGAGCCGGCGGCCCTGGAAGACAAGCTCGCCGCCATGGAGGCCAGGATCGACAATGCCTATTACCTGGAGTTCTACCGGGGCAAGAACCTCTACGAGCAGGGCATGGCAGAGGAGGCCCTGCAACGGTTCGAACAGGCCCTGGCCCGCAATCCCAGCCAGGAGGATCTGCCCTATATCTATTCCTACATGGGCAGCTGCCTGCGCGACCTGCAGCGGTTCAGGGAGGCCATCACCACCCTGGACACCGGCCTGGCCTGCGACGAGGAGCGGCCCGATATCCACAACATCCTCGGGGTCTGCCACTTCAAGTGCGAGAACTACGAGACCGCGGTCCATCACTTCAGGCGGGCCGTGGAGCTCAACCCGGTCTCGGCCATCGACTATGCCAACCTGGCCCTGAACCTGGAAAAACTGGGCCGGACCGATGAGGCGATCACCAACTACCACATCGCCCTGTCCCAGGATCCCTCCATCGAGTTTGCCCGCAAGGGGCTGGCCGAGCTGCTGGCCTGCCAGGAGGCCGAGTAGCCGGGCCATGAAGCCGTTTCCCGCCCAACCGGAACGGATCCTGGTCCGTTCCACCAACTGGATCGGCGACGCGGTGATGACCATTCCGGCGGTGCGCACCATCCGCCGGAATTTTCCCGCTGCCGAGATCACCCTGCTGGCCCTGCCCTGGGTGGCGGATATCTTCCGCCATTCCCCCTGGGTGGACCGGCTGCTGCTCTATGAGAAACAGGGGCGTCACCACGGTATGCGCGGCCGCCTGCGCCTGGTGCAGGAGATGGCCGGCCGCGGGTTCGACGCCGCCATCCTGCTGCAGAACGCCTTTGAGGCGGCCCTGGTCACCAGCCTGGCCCGGATCCCGGTCCGGGCCGGTTACACCACCGACGGCCGGGGCCTGCTGCTGACCCACGGCGTGCGCAAGGCGCCGGATATCGGCAGCCGGCACCAGGTCCATTACTACCAGGAGATGCTGGCCGGCCTGGGACTGCGGCCCGGGCCGGACCGACTGGAGCTGTATCTTGCCCCGGCCGCGGAGGAGCACGCCCGGCAGACGCTGGAGCGGTTCCGCCGGGAGCAGGACGTGCGCGGCCCGGTCATCGGCCTCAACCCCGGCGCCTCCTATGGTCCGGCCAAGCGCTGGCCGGCGCGCCGCTTCGGCGAGCTGGCCCGGCTGCTCACCGACCGCCTTGACGGCCTGGTCCTGGTCTTTGGCACCGATGCCGACCGCCGGGCGGCCGGCCAGATCCGGGACTATTGCCCGCACCCGCAGCGTATCCTCGACCTGACCGGCCGGACCGACCTGGCCCTGGCCCTGGCCTTCATCGACCTCTGCGACGTCTTTGTTACCAATGATTCCGGTCTCATGCACGCGGCCGCGGCCCTGGACGTGCCCCTGGTGGCCATCTTCGGCTCCACCGACCATGTGGCCACCGGTCCCTACAGCGAACGGGCCGCCGTTGTCCGCCACGCCATGCCGTGCAGTCCCTGCATGAAGACCCACTGCCCGCAGGGCCACTTCCAGTGCATGGAACAGGTGACGGCCGACCAGGTGCTGGCGGCCATGGAGCCCTACCTTCTCCTGGAGACGGTCTCGTGAGCCCGGCCCCGCGGCAGTCGGCAAAACGGCCGGCCGTCTTTCTTGACCGCGATGGCACCATCAACGAGCAGATGGGCTACATCAACCACGTCAGCCGGTTCCATCTCCTGGCCGGGGTTGGCGCCGCCATCCGCCGGCTCAACGAGCACAACATTCCCGTGGTCGTGGTCACCAACCAGTCCGGCCTGGCCCGCGGCTATTTTCCCGCCAGCCTCCTGGACCAGGTCCACCAACTGATGCAGGCGCAGCTCGCGGCAGAAGGCGCCCGCATCGACGGTCTCTACGTCTGCCCGCACCATCCCGAGGCAAAGGAGGAGCGCTACCGCGTGCGCTGTGACTGCCGCAAGCCCGGCACCGGCCTCCTGGAACAGGCTGCCCGGGAGATGGATCTCGACCTGGCACGTTCCTTCATGGTCGGCGACCGCTGGTCGGACCTGGAATGCGGCGCCCGGGTCGGCGCGACCCCCATCCTGGTCCTGACCGGCTACGGCCGGGGAGACCATGCCTACATCGGCCCGGCAAAGCAACTGCAGCCCGCCCTGGTGGCAGAGGACCTGGCCGCGGCAGTGGACTGGATCCTGGCCAGGCTCCGGCAACAGGCCGCCTGAACCGCAGTTGGAAAATCTCCGGAAATCTTACCTGAAAAAATCCAGCAGGGCCTTGAGGGTGGTCATGGGATGGGGCGGGCAGCCGGGAATATAGAGGTCCACGGGCAGGATCGTGTCCAGGCCCTGGCAGACCTCCGGGCTGCCGGTGAACGGTCCCCCGGATATGGCGCAGGCCCCGGAGGCGATCACGACCCTTGGTTCCGGCACAGCCTCGAAGGTGGCAAGGAGAGCGGCGCGCATGTTGCGGGTTACCGGGCCGGTGACGTGGATACCGTCGGCATGCCGGGGTGAGGCGACGTAGCTGATCCCGAAACGGGAAAGATCGTATGCCGGGGTGGCGAGGACATTGATCTCGGCCTCGCAGGCGTTGCAGCCGCCGGCTGACACCTGCCGCAGCTGCAGGGAACGGCCGAACAGCTTCCGGAAATGTTCTTTTGCATGGTCGGCGAGCCCGGCCGGGTCGCCGCCGTCGCAGACAAGGCCGGACCGGCTGGCGCTGCCCAGGTCAAAGTCCCTGGTAAAACGGACAAATCTCTCCTTCGATATCCGGGCGCAGGTCCCGCAGAAGAGGCACCTGCCCATGTCCACGCTTTTGCGGTCCGCGTCGATGGCGTCCTGGGGACAGGCCCGGGCGCAGGCGCGGACCGTCTCGGGGTCACAGTCGCGGTTTATCATCGGCCGGCCCCTGTAGGGGGCGGGAAGCACCAGCTCCTGGCGCGGCCAGCGCATTGTCCTGTATCCCTGTTCCAGCCTGGTTCGCAGTACCTTCAGCATCAGTGCCTCCGTCTCAGAGGTCCATCCCGCAGTAGGAAAGGTTGAAGCTCTTGTTGTTGACCGGGAAATCACTGATCCCCTCGTCCCGGAGGGCCATGGCCAGCCCGGCCCAGTTGTGGAAGGACGGATCCTTGATCTTGTAGCGGATGATCTCCCCGCCGGGGCCGGTGACCAGGCAATGGGACAGCTCCCCCCGCCATGCCTCGTTGACAGTGACCACCATTGAATCGGGGGCAAGCCCGGGGACCCGGTTCTCCGTGGCCGCGACGTCTTGCCCTTCCCGGGCCAGGATCTCGACACAGTCGAGGCTGTGCATGATCTCGCCGGCCCTGACCCTTGCCCGGGCAAGGACATCGCCGGTGGGCCGTTCCATCCTTGCGGCCGGGAGGTCGGGGTATCGTTCGGTTGGAAAGTGGATTCGCGCGTCATAGGCCATCCACGACGCCCTTCCTGCCGGTCCCACCATGCCCAGGCATTCGGCCGCCTCCCTGGACACGATGCCGCAGTTCTCGAACCGCGACAGTACCGTGTGGGCTGACAGGAGCAGGTCCACGCAGCGGACCAGTTCCAGCCTCAGTTCCTGCACCTTGGCGGCGATGGCGGCCAGTGCCGCAACATCGACGGGAAAGGCGATTCCCCCCGGCCGGATGAGGCCGCGGCCGAACCGGTTGCCCGAGAGCAGGAGAAGGAGGTTGAGGAACTCTCCCCGCATGCGGCCGAAAAACGCGGCCGGCGGGGTAAAGGCCACGTCGCCGGCCAGGGCGCCGAGGTCGCCGACGTGGTTGGCGAGGCGCTCCAGTTCCACCGCGATGGTGCGGACCGCCTGTGCCCCTGTGCCGACCTCGAGTCCGGCCAGGCCTTCCACCGCCTGGGCGTACGACAGACTGCCGGCCATGCCGGTGTCACCGGCAACCGCCTCGGCGATGAATGGTCGCCGTTTCTCCGGGACCCTGCAGAGCAGTGGTTCCACGCCCCGGTGCTGGTAGCCGTGGCCGATCTCCAGGTGGAGGACGGTCTCGCCGTTGCACTGGAAGCGGAAATGGCCCGGTTCAATGATCCCGGCGTGCACCGGCCCCACCGCCACCTCGTGGATCTCGTCGCCCTCCACCCGGTACCAGGGATAGCGGCCGGGAATGTCCTCGTTGTAGTCGTTGCCGAACACGTCATCCACGCCCCGCCAGTTGCAGTGGTAGCGCAGGGGCTTGAGCCAGGGGTGTCCCTGGGGGAGCACACCGTACTGCTCGGCCATCTCCCGTTCGAACATGTGGAAGCGGGGCCGTTCCCGGGTCAGGGAAGGAAACTGTTGCGGCAGCAGGGCACGACCGGCGAGGAGCTGGTCCTCGAGGCGGATCACCGCAACGGCACACAATCCCTGTTCGGTGGCCAGGGCGAAGTACTGCACCACGCAGCCGAAACGGCACAGTTCCAGCAGGCGCTCGCGGAAAGAGGAAAAGTCCAGGAGCGGAACTGCCGCCATGGCCACGGGCCGGCCGTTGTGCACCGCAATGAAATCAGCCATGGAATCCACCTCCGATCAGGGTTGCGGCCTGGTTGACGATGCCGGTCATGATGCCGGGCATCCAGAAGGTCAGTGTAATGGACGCGGCGAGCAGGACATAGGAGGGCAGGACCCTGAGCGTGTTCTCTTCCACCAGCAGTTCTCCGCCGTGGCCCGGGCCAAAGGTCATGCGGATGAGATGGCGGCTTGCGCCGCTGAAGACCAGGAGCAGGCCGGCAAGGAAGATCGCGGCCGCAATCGGCCGGCCGGCCCGCATGGCGCCCGCGGTGATGAGGATCTCGCTCACCACCAGGCCAAAGGGCGGCATCCCTGATATGCCTGCGAAACCGGCGAAGAATGCCGTGGCGGTCGCCGGAAGTCTCGTCATCATCCGGCCGGTCCCGTTGATCTTCTTGCTGCCATATCCCAGGAGAATGTTGCCGGAGGAAAGGAACAGGCTCGACTTGACCAGGGAATGATGGATCATGTGGATGACAGCGCCGGCGGCCGCAAGTCCGCCGATGCCACTGCCAAAGGCTATGATCCCCATGTTCTCGATGCTCGAGTAGGCCAGCATCCGCTTGTAGTCGTTCTGGTGCATGATAAAGGCCCCGGCGACGATGATCGAGGCCAGGCCGAAGAAGATCATGATCCGGCCGGAAAAGTCACCGAGCCCGGCCGCGGTCAGGAGGGCGTGGCCCTTGTATATCCCGAGGAAGGCGCAGTTCAGCAGGGCGCCGGAGAGGAGGGCCGAGGCCGGGCTGACCGCTTCGCTGTGGGCATCCGGCAGCCAGGTGTGCATGGGGGCCAGCCCCATCTTGGTGCCATAGCCGATCAGGGAGAAGATAAAGGCGGCCTTCAGCCAGACGGGATCGAGGCTGCGCGCGGCCCGGGTCAGGGCCGTATATCCCAGGGCGGTGTGCACCCGGCCGAGGTTCATGGCCAGGACCAGGAAAAAGGCCGAGAGCAGGGCCAGGGCAATGCCCACCGAGCAGATGAGGACGTATTTCCATGCCGCCTCGAGGGCCCCCTTGGAACGGTGCAGAAGGATGAGCGGTGCCGAGGTGAGGGTGGTGGCCTCGATGGCGATCCACAGCACGATTACGTGGTCGGCGATGGCGGCCATGCTCATGGCCGCGAGAAAGAGGAGCATGGCGCCGTTGCATGCCGGTTCGGCGTGCAGCTCCACGGTTGCCATGTAGGAGACGGCGTAGATGGCCGTCATCAGGTACAGGAACGAGGTCAGGGCCAGGACCAGCGCACCCATGGCGGTGACGGAGAAGTACTGCGGCCAGAGGGCGTTGCCCGCGCCGCAGAGGATCGCGGTCACCGCGGCCGCGTGAAGGAGACCGGCTGCTACCAGCAGCGCCCTGCCTGGCCGTGGCGGCAGGAAGAAGGCGGCAAGGCCGGCCAGCAGCGGGATGAAGATCACTGATTCGAGCATGTTGTTGTTTCCGTTGTGCCTGGCTGCGGCGTCAATCCCTGAGGCTTCCGAGCATGCCGGTATCGACGTCGTCAAAGGTCTGGTTGATTCGGTTGATGATTATCCCCATTATCATTACACCGGCAAGGAGATCGAGCAGTACGCCGAACTCGAGTAACCGCTGGGAGTGGGTTTCGCCGGCAAGGGCGATACCGGTGAGGTAGATACCGTTCTCCAGCATCAGGTAGCCGATGACCTGGGTGATGGCCTTGCGCCGTGCCATCATCAGGAAAAAACCAGCGCCGATGGTGGCGATGCTGGCAGGCATGAGCATCACGTGGGTCGGCGGCATGAAGGGGGCCAGCGTCCGGTCGATGAACCCGGCGGCAAGCACCAGGGCCAGGGCGCTGAAGATCGAGGCACGGTAGCCGACAAAGGGCTCCACCTCGCGAAGGTTGGCCACTTTCTTGATCGCGGCATAAAGGGCCAGGGGCATGACCAGGCCCTTCACCGTCAGCATCACCGCCATGAAGCCGAGGCCGGCGGCGTCCCGCTGTCCGGCCTCGAGCAGGACAGGGAGGATGGAGACGATGGTCCCCTGGAAGGCCATGATCTTGACCAGCTCCATCAGGCGGTTGGCTGCCATCCCCAGGAGGACGGAGAGAAAGATCAGGGCAAGACAGATATCGGCGCAGTGGCTCATCCCGGCATCTCCATGGTGAATATCAGGGCGAAAAAGGCAAGGGCGAACGAGGTGAGGATGAACTTGGGCACCAGGCTCATCCTGAAACGGGCGGTGATCGATTCGACCAGGCCGATGCCGCCATAGATGACAAGCAGGGCAAGGATGTAGAGGAGATAGTCTCCTGGGCCACCGCGAAACGGGCAGGCGATGTCGGCGATGAAGGTGGCATAGAAGAGGAGCTTCAGCCAGCCGCCCATCTCGATCATGGCAAGGTCCGGGCCCGAGTGGTCCAGGATCATGACCTCGTGGATCATGGTGAGCTCGAGGTGAGTGGTCGGATCGTCCACGGGCACCCGGGAGTTCTCGGTGAGCAGGATCATGAACAGGGCAATGACCGCAAGGACGAGGGCGGCCCCGTTCATGCCCGGGCCTGCCGTTGTGGCGGCGAGGTAGGTGGCAAGGCTCATGCCGCCATGGGTCTGCTGGAGAAGAAAGAGGACCATGAAGACAGTGGCCTCGGCCAGTGTCCCGAACAGTGCCTCCCGGGCCGCGCCCATGCCCTCGAAGGGAGAGGCCGTGTCCAGGGCCGCGGCCACCACGAAAAAACGGCCCAGGCCGAGGAGGTAGAAGACAAAGACAACGTCTCCGGCAAAGGAGAAGATGGGTGGCCGGCCGGCAATGGGAAGGAAGGCCAGGGCGGCAAGGATGGTCGCCAGGCCCACCAGCGGTCCCAGGCGGAAGACGTAGGTGGTCGAGCGGCTGTAGACCGGTGTCTTCCTGAGCAGCTTGGCCAGGGTGGCGTAGTTGAGGGTCCAGTCCGGTCCCCGGCGGCCGGCCAACCAGGCCTTGACCCGGCCGGTGATGGCCGCCAGCACCGGCGCGGCGGCCATGGCCGCGAGCATGATCAGTGTGGATTTGAGCATTGCTGCCTCCCTATACCATCAGCCAGAGCAGGAGCCCGAGCATGGCGAAGAAGATGTAGGCGATGTAGAGCTGGATGTGACCGTGCTGCAGCCAGCGTATCTTTCCGGTCAGGGCCATGACCGAGCGGGCCAGCCACCGCCTTATCCCCAGCTCGACAAGGTCTATTGTGTGGCTCCTGAAAGAGGACAGGGGTGGAAACAGGCCGTGGATTCCTGAAAAATCCCTGCGGATGATCACAAAAGGACGGTAGAAACCGACAATCTCGGCGGCAAAGGAAGAACCGGTGTACTGCATTCTCGGCGTCGGGCTGGAGAAGCCGCAGCCCCAGGTGGCGGATTCGGCCGGCCGGCCGTGGGCAAGCAGACCGCGGCCAGCGGCGAGGATGGCAAGCAGGAGCAGGAAACCGGCGGCCGCAAGGGCAATCGCGTACGCGGCGGTGTCCAGCGGCGCGGGCATGGGCGTCGGCGTTGCAAGAAGTGGCCCTGCCGCCCTGCGGGCAAGGGCGATGAACCAGGGGGCTCCCAGGCCGATACCAAGGCAGGCGACGGCGAGAAGAACCATTGCCGCCTGCATGCAGCGGCCCGCGGGGGGCGCTATTTTTGCCTTCTCGCTCCTGGGCTCGCCAAGAAAGACCACGCCCACCACCTTGGTAAAGCAGGCCACGGCCAGGCCACCGATCACTGCCAGCGAGATCACCGCTGCCAGGGCGGTAAACATCTGCGCCTCGCTGTTTGCCACTCCCTGGAACCCGCCGCTGTAGACGAGAAATTCACTGACAAAACCGTTGAACGGCGGCAGGCCGCAGATCGCCAGGCTCCCGGCCAGGAAGCAGGTGCCGGAGAGCGGCATCCTCTTCATCAGGCCGCCGAGTTGCTCGATGTTCAGGGTGGCGGCGCCCCGCTGCACGCTGCCTGCGCCCATGAAGAGCAGGGACTTGAACAGGGCGTGGTTGAGGACATGGAGCAGGCCGCCGGCAAAGCCCAGGAGGGCCATCAGCGGATGGCCGGTGGCTGCGCCGAGCATGCCGATTCCCAGGCCGAGGACGATGATACCGATGTTCTCCACGCTGTGATAGGCGAGCAGTCGCTTCAGGTCGTGCTGGCCCAGGGCGAGGACCACGCCGAGAACCCCGGTCACGGCGCCGGTGAGGATCAGCAGCATTGCGCAACCCGGACCCGGCGGCCGGAGTATGGCGTAGAAGCGGACCATGCCGTATATCCCCATCTTTATCATCACTCCGCTCATCAGGGCGGAGACATGGCTCTCGGCCGCGGGATGGGCATGGGGGAGCCAGGTGTGCAGGGGAATGATGCCCGCCTTGGAGCCGAAGCCGATGAAGGCGAGCACAAAGACGAGGATCCGGGCCTGCGCGGGCATGGTTGCAAAGGAGGCAAAATCGAGGGAGCCGCTTTTGCCGTAGGCGAGGGCAAAGGTGGCGAAGATGACCATGGCCCCGGCCTGGGCAAAGAGAAGGTAGATGTAGCCGGCCCGGCGGCTCTCCTTTTTGCCGAAATCGTGTATCACGAGAAAGAAGGACGAGATCGACATCAGTTCCCAGGCGATGATGAAGCCGGTGATGTCGGCGGCGCAGACGACCGCGGCCATGGCGGCGGTGAGGAGGGAAAAGAAGAGATAGCCTGCCGCGGCGCGCGGGCCCTGCGCCCTGGTGTAATGGAAACTGTACAGGGCGGCAACCGGGGCGACCAGGAATATGGGCAGCAGGAAGAAGGCCGAGACCGCGTCCACCTGCATGAGAACCCGGAGCCCGCCCGGGAGGAGGAAGGTGGCAGCGGGCGGCGTGGCGGTGGTCATGGCCCGGGCCGCGAAGAGGAGGCCGGTGAGGCCGCCGGCCGCGGTCATGATGACGGCCGATCCTCTCATGAGCCTGGAACTGCGCAGGAAGAGAAAGGGCAGGACCCCCGCGGCGATGATGAACGAGATTGCCAGGAAAAAGGTTTCCATATCACTCCGTTGTCCCAAAAAAAGACGAGACGACACGGTTCCGGATGGCCGGATGGCCGGAACCGGGCGGTGTAAACATCTCTTGCTGGCCTGCTGGGATGGTTTGGATCCGGGGCCGTTGACCACGGCGGCATGGCCGTGGAGATCCGTGGGGGAATGCCCACGAGAATGACCTTCCGGTGGTGTGCCGGCAGGGTCATTGTCGTCGGTCATGGGGGCCTGACCTGGCGGTCGGGCCGCGACCATGGCTGGCGGCGGTTGACCTAATGCGATATTTTCCCCTGCTTGTCAAGGAGAATCACGGAATGGAAATCTTTTTCCGGCTCAGGGCAGGCCAAGCCAGAGCATGTAGGTCCCCATGGAGAGGAGAGTGGTGGTGACGATGGTGCCGCCGGTGGACTCGGTGTCTCCGCCCAGGGCCGCGGCCAGGATGTAGTTGATGGTGGCCGAGGGCGAGGCCACCAGGATGATCATGACCCGGGCCATGGTGTCCAGGGGCAGTCCGGCGAGGTGGAGGAGGAGCAGGGCAATGGTTGGCATGAGGAGCAGCTTGCAGGCCGTGCCGAGGAGGATGAGGAGGAGGTTGCCGCGGACCAGGGCCGGTGCAAGCGAGGCACCGATGCTGAAGAGGGCCAGGGGCAGGGTGGCGCCGGAGATGATGTCCAGGCTGCGGCCGAGCACGGCCGGCAGGGCCAGGCCGCTGGCGGCCATGGCCAGGCCGGCCATGCAGGCCAGGACCAGGGGGTTGAACAGGGTGGCCGCGAGCAGGGAGCGGTCCGGGCTTTCGCGGCTGTGCAACCGCAGGCTGATCACCGACAGGAGGTTGACCAGGGGCACCATGAAGGCCATCAGGATGCTGGCATGGAGCAGGCCGGTGTCACCAAAGGCCGCGAAGCTCACCGGCAGGCCCATGTAGGCAAAATTGCCCCGGAAGGAGTTCATCATGAACGAGCCCCCGGCCCGGCGGGGGACGAGCCGGGTCCTGCTCACGGCCCAGGTGATGCCGAACATCAGCAGGATCGTGGCCGCCATGACCAGCAGCAGCGGCGCATTGACCACGTGCCGGACATCGGAGCCGGATATCTTTCTGAAGAGAAGTGCCGGCAAAAGAACATGATAGATGAGACTGTTAGAGCGCTGCGTGAACCGGGAATCGATGAGGCCGGCCAGGTGCAACCCCTTGCCGGCAAAGAGCACGAGAAAGACCGGTGCGATAACCGCCAGGGTTGCCAGCGGAGGCATCAGCGCAGGCTGAAACGCACGTTCCAGCCGTTGTTCAGGATGGTTCCCATGACCGGTGACTTGATCTCCCAGGGCTGAAAGAGGTAGTCCGCGTCGCGGCGGTCCCGGTAGGCCTCCACGTTCCAGTCCGGCCCGACAGCCACCCGGAAGCAGGGGCGGGGCAGGGCCAGCAGGCCGGTCTTGACCTTGACCGGGCAGAGATCAAAGTCCACCTTCCGGACCCGGTCGGAGAGGGTCACCGTCTTGGTGGCATTGTCAAACTCCAGGTGCAGCTCAAAGGTCTTTTTCATGCCGGCCCTGTCCATCTTCTCGCACCAGGCCGGGTCATCGTGCCGCCAGCAGACCACCAGGCCATGCCGTTTTTTCCTGACCTGCACCGGTGCATCCATGTCGTTGATCGCCAGGATCTTCTCCCTGAGCAGGTCCAGGAGCACCGGTTCGCCGGTGCCGGCAAAGAACCAGACCCGGCGGATGATCATGCCCAGGAAAAAGGGCAGGGAGACGGCCACCAACGTAAGCCAGCACAGCAGGGCCAGCAGGTATGGACCGGTCTGGAGACTGGCACGGACCAGGAGCACCGGCAGCAGGCCCAGGCCGTAGAGCAGGGTGAGCAGGAGGAGGAAGAGGGCGGTCTGGAGGTATCGTTTCAGCATGGCTATTCGTGAACTCGGTGCACCGAATGCGGGAGCAGGGTGAGGGTGCCGGTCAGGCTGTTCATCTCGGCTTCCATGCCGAGCGGCAGGGCCGCGTTGCGTTGACCGTGGCCAAGGGGAACATTGGCCCAGACCGGCAAGTCGGCATCCCGGGTCAGCTCCAGGACCCGCTGCCAGACCTGTTCCTGGAGGCGGATGGTCTCAAGGGTGTCGCCGGAGGGATGATCGAAGCTGCCGAGCAGCAGGCCGGCTGCCTGCTGCAGCCGTCCCGCCTGCGCCAGCTGGGTGAGCATGCGATCGAGCCGGTACATGGGCTCGCCGGTGTCTTCGAGCAGGATAATGGCGTCCTGCCAGGCGGGTTCCCACGGTGTGCCCAGGAGGGAGAGCAGGCAGGTGAGGTTGCCGCCGCACAGGCGGCCCCGGCGAATGCCGGGACGCAGGATCTCCATTGCCGCGGTGTCGTGCAGGCCGGCCGGTTCCCCGGCGAGCAGCGAGAAGAGCCGCTGCAGGTCCTCCCTTGCCGTCCGCCCCAGGGTGGCGACCATGGGGCCGTGCATGGTGACCAGGCCGGCATCGCGGTTGAGGGCGGCATGGAGCACGGTCAGGTCGCTGAAGCCGACCAGCCACTTGGGATGGCGGCGGAAAAATTCCATGTCCAGCCGGTCGACGATGCGCAGGCAGCCGTAGCCGCCGCGCATGGCCATCAGGGCCCTGACCTCCTCGTCGGCCCAGAGGGCGTGCAGGGTACGGAGGCGGACCTCGTCCGGGGCGGCGAGATAGTCGGCATCGGCCGGTCCGGTCGCCGGCAGGCGGAGCCGGTAGCCCATCTGGTGCAGGAGGGACATGCCCTTTTCGGCCCTGGCGTGGTCCCGCACCGGCCCGGCCGGCAGGATGACGCCGATGGTGTCACCGGGCCGCAGGCGCGGTGGCAGCAGGACAGGCCGCGGTCTGGTCATGGCCGTCTCATGAAGACTGGTGGCAGGGGGCACTGGCATGGACGTCGTGTTGTCGGTTCCGGTTCATGGCATGGATCAGGCGCAGGCCGTTTAAGGTCAGGTCCGGCTCGATGCGGTCGATGGCCGCGGCAAACGGCGCCACCAGGTGGGCCATGCCGCCGGTGGCCACCGTGGGCACCCGGTCCTGTTCCGGCGCCAGCTCCCTGGCCAGGATCTCCACCATCCGGTCCACCAGGCCGCCAAAGCCGTAGAGCATGCCGGAGCGGATGGCGCTCACCGTGCTGGTGCCGATGACCTGTTTCGGCGTGGCGTTGATGTCCACCCGCGGCAGCTTGGCGGTGCGGCCGGCCAGGGCGTCGAGCGAGATGCCGATGCCCGGGTGGATGGTGCCGCCCACGTAGCGCCTTTGTTCATTGACGCAGTCAAAGGTGATGGCGGTGCCAAAGTCGATGACGATCAGGGCCTGCCGCAGGATGTCCCAGGCCGCCACCGCGTTGACGATCCGGTCCGCCCCCACCTCGGCCGGGTTGTCCGTGGCCACGGTGATGCCGGTGGCCGTGGTGTGGTTGACCCGCAGGGGCGGGCCGGTCAGCCGGCTGCCCAGGTATTTGTCTGCATAGTCCAGCCAGCACGTCTCCAGGGTTGGCACCACCGAGGAGACGATAAAGCCGGTTATGGCGCCGGCATCGATCCCCGCCATCTGGAACAGGGCGTGGTAGCGGATGGCCAGCTCGTCGGCGGTCCTGTCCCGGTCCGACTTGAGGCGCCAGTGGGCGACGAGCCGGTCATGCCTGAACAGGCCGCTTACGGTGTGGGAATTGCCAACATCAACGGCAAAAAGCATTGCGGTCACCCTCGGAAAACAGGAGGCAGGGGACTGCCGGTCGCGGGATTGAGGTTTCAGAATTTCAATACCCGGGCCAGGGTCACCAGGGGATCCCAGACCGGGGCAAAGGGCGGTGCATAGGCCAGGTCGGTGAAGAACAGGTCGCGGATCGTGCAGCCCTGCTGCAGGGCAAGGGCAAAGGTGTCTATCCTGGCGAGCACCCTCTTGCCCACGGCCTGCAGGCCCAGGAGCCGGCCGCTGCCCTGCTCGGCAATGCCCTTGAGCCATATCTCGCCGTGGCCCGGGTAATAGCCGGGCCCGGTTGCGGTCCTGATCACGCCGCTTTTTACCGAAAACCCGGCCTGCCTGGCCTCTTCCTCGCCCAGGCCGGTGCGGCCGATCTCCATGTCCATGAACCGGGTGACAGCGGTGCCGACCACGCCGGGGAAGCGGACCTCGTGGCCGGCCATGTTGGAGCCTGCCACGAATCCCATCTTGTTGCCTGTCGGCGCCAGGGCGATCCAGGTCTTTTTGCCGGTCAGGAGGTGGTGGCACTCGGCCACGTCGCCGGCCGCGTAGACGCCGGTCCGGCTGGTCCGCATCCTGTCGTCGGTCCCGATCGCGCCGCCGGCACCGAGCTTGAGGCCCAGTTGCTCGGCCAGGGTGGTCTCCGGCCTGATGCCGGTGGCCAGGATGACCATGTCCGCCGGATAGGTCTGCCGGTCGGTGACCACCTGCTCCACCCTGGATGTTCCCTCGATCGCCCGGGTCGCCTCCTGCAGGCGGAGGTCGAGTTCGTCGGCCAGCCGCTTCCCGACCACATCCGTGATCTCCCGGTCCAGGGTCCTGCGCAGGACCCGGTCACTGCGGCCAACCAGGGTCACGTGCATTCCGCGGACCACAAAGGCCTCGGCCATCTCCAGGGCCACGTAACCGGTGCCGATGATCACCACCTTGTTGACCCCGTTGTCCTCCATGTACCGCCGGATGATGCCCGCGTCCGGGGGCAGGTCTGCCGTGAAGACGCCGGCAAGCCCTGTCCCGGGGACAGGGGGGCGGCGGGGAACGGCGCCGGTGGCGAACAGGAGCTGGTCCCAGGGGTAGCGTTTTTCCCCATCCTTCTCCTGCGCCACCACCTCGCCCTGGTGCACGGCCGTCACCCTGGCGTGGATGTGCAGGTCGATGTTGCGCTCACGGATGAAAAATTCCGGCGTGTAGTGCATCAACCTGTCCAGCTCGCTGATGCCCTCGACCACGTAGGGAATGCCACAGGGCGCATGGCTGACCCAGCCGCTGGCCTCCAGGACCGTGATCTTCCAGCCGGGCTGCAGTCTCCTGATTCGGGATGCTGCACTCATGCCGGCTGCGCCGCCGCCGATGATAACGATGTTCTGCATGCGATTGCACCGTCTGCTGTTTTTGCCTGCCGCCTCTCTTTTTCCCGGGCAGGACAAAGCCTAGCACACCTGCCGCGCCCTGACAACATCCGGCAGCATGGACAGGAAGATTGCCCCGGCTGGCGGGCAGGATTGAGATCATCCGCCGTCCATGGTATGCTGCAGGGATCCGGTGTCGTCTCGCCATGGGGAGCGGGGCGGAAACCGGGCACCATGCGACCCGGACAGTTGATCCTGACAGGAGAGGGGGAAGGCAGATGACAGAGTATATCCAGGTTGTCACCACGGTGGAGACCAGGGAGCAGGCGGAGAAGATAGCGGAAGAGGTTCTTGGCAGCCGCCTTGCCGCCTGTGTCCAGATCAGCAGGTGCCATTCCCGCTATCGGTGGCAGGGGACCCTGGAGCAGGCGGACGAGTACCTCTGCTGCATGAAGTCCCGGCGGGACCTGTTCGAGGGGCTGCAGATCCTGATCCGCGGACAGCATCCCTACGATGTCCCGGAGATCCTGGCCATACCCGTGGTGGAGGGCAACAAGGAATACCTGGCCTGGCTGGAGAAGGAACTCCTGCCCGGATAGATCCTGGTGAACCAGTATGACGGAAAAACCGAAAAAGCGTGGCTATCGCCGCAGAAGGAAAACCTTTGTCTGTCACTGCTGCAAGCAGGAGAAACCCTTCTGCTGGTCCTGCACCTGCGGCTTCATGATCTGCCCCGAGTGTTTCCAGGAGAACAAGTGGGGTATCAGCAACGGTCCCACCTGGATCTGCCCGGACTGCGAACGGGTACACATGATGGAATAGGCAGCGCCCGGTTATTGCGGTCCCCTGTCCCGTGGATGGGCATGGAACAGGGGGCCGCGGCCGCCGGGGGACCGGACGATCCGCCTGGCCGCGTTCTCTGCCAGTAAGCGCTGCAGGTAGTGGACGCTGGCGGCAAAGGCGGCGGCATCGTCAAGGCCCTGGCAGAGATAGGCGGCAAAGGCCGAGGAGAGGATGCAGCCCGTGCCGTGGCTGTTGACGGTGTCGATGCGCGGGTGCTGCTCGGCAAGGGTCTGCTGCCTGCGGACAAGGTAATCGGTGAGGATACCGTCCCCGCCATGACCGCCCTTGACCAGGACGGCGCGCAGGCGGGGAGAGCGGGCCAGCAGTTCCCGGGCCATGGCCAGGGGGGCACCGGCAGGACCATCCTGTTCGTGGCCGGCGAGCAGGGCCAGCTCCGGCAGGTTGGGGGTGAGGATCGTGGTCCGGGCAAGAAGGGCGCCGCGGATCACCGCCAGGCCGGCCCGATCCGTGAGCTGTTCGCCCGTGGTCGCCGCCAGGACAGGGTCAAAGATCACGTCGCCGGAGAATTCCGCCAGGACCCTGCCCAGTGCCGCGCCGATCTCCCTGGTGCCGATCATGCCGATCTTGATGTGGGTGACATGGTGGTCGGCGAGAACGGCCCGCGCCTGTTCGGCCACCAAGCCGGGCGCCAGGGGCACGACCTGCTGCACGCCGCGGCTGTTCTGCACCGTGATGCAGGTCACGGCCGCTGCCCCGTAGACCCCGATGTCGGTCATGGTCCTGATATCGGCCTGGATGCCGGCGCCGCCGGTGGGGTCGGAGCCGGCCACGGCAAGGACCGTGGCGGTCATATCTTTTGACTTCATTTCTGCCACTGGGTAGACTATAGAGATATACCTGCTTCCGTATCACTTACATCCCATACTCCGGGATTGCCAATCGCGGGATTTGGATATCAGGGGTCAGAAACCGCGGCCCGGGAACCAGGATTTTCACCTTCGAAGTGCGGCATGCAGGTTGAAGGCTGGTCATCAATAAGCCCGTGCGGCGTGAATGTGTGAATGCTGAGCTCAAAATTCAAAATACTTTAAATTTCCGTAACGCACAACGTGTCTGCCCACCACCAGTACGACGAATCCAAGATCAAGACCTTAAGTTCGCTTGAGCACATCCGCAAGCGGCCTGGCATGTACATCGGCCGGCTCGGCAATGGCTCCCATCCGGACGACGGCATCTATATCCTGCTCAAGGAGGTGATCGACAATGCGGTGGACGAGTTCATCATGGGCTTTGGCAGGCGTGTTGACGTGGCCATCGACGATGAGGGTCGCTGCCGGGTCCGCGACTATGGCCGCGGCATACCGCTTGGCAAGGTGGTGGAGTGCGTGTCGGTGATCAACACCGGCGCCAAGTACAATACCGAGGTCTTCCAGTTTTCCGTGGGCCTGAACGGTGTCGGCACCAAGGCGGTCAATGCCCTGTCCAGTGTTTTCACGGTCTGCGCCTTCCGCGATGGCCGTTTCAAGAAGGCCCTGTTCGAACATGGCGAGCTCAGGCGCGAAGAGGAGGGGGAGACCGACGAAAAAGACGGCACCCTGATCGAGTTCCTGCCCGATGCTGCTCTCTTTCCCGGCTTTCGCTTTGACCCGGAATATGTTGACCAGCGCCTCTGGCGTTACGCCTATCTCAATGCCGGCCTCAGCCTGTACATGAACGGCGAGCGTTACTATTCCCAGAACGGCCTGCTCGACCTCCTCGACCGGGAACTGGATGGCCGCGGCCTCTATGATCCCATCCATCTCTCCGACAAGACGCTGGAATTCGCCTTCACCCACACCGATGACTACGGTGACTCTTATTTCTCCTTTGTCAACGGCACCTATACCAGCGAGGGCGGCACCCATCTCTCCGCCTTCCGGGAAGGGATCCTCAAGGGCGTCAATGAATTCTCGGGCAAGAAGTACACGGGCAAGGATGTGCGCGACGGGATCGTCGGCACCCTGGCGGTCAAGGTCCAGGAGCCGGTCTTTGAATCACAGACAAAGAATAAGCTCGGAAATACGGAGATAAGGGCATGGATAGTTAATGCAGTGCGTGAGGCCGTGTCCACCCATCTCTACAAGTTTCCCGATACGGCCGAGATCCTCATGGACAAGGTGCAGCGCAACGAGCGGGTCCGCCGCGAGCTGCAGTCGGTGCGCCGCGAGGCCAAGGTCAAGGCCCGGAAGGTGGCGCTCAAGATCCCGCAGCTCAAGGACTGCAAGTACCACCCCTCCCGCCGCAAGCCCTCCAGGGAGGGCCGTGAGAACATGGTCTTCATCACCGAGGGCCAGTCGGCGGCCGGGTCCATCGTCTCTTCCCGCGATCCCATGACCCAGGCGGTGTTCTCGCTCAAGGGCAAGCCCTTAAACGTGCTCGGCCACCGGCTCGACCTGCTCTACAAGAACGAGGAGATGTATTCCCTGATGCGGGCCCTGGACATCGAGGAGTCCATCTCCAACCTCCGCTTTGACAAGGTCATCCTGGCCACGGACGCCGACGTGGACGGCCTGCACATCCGCAACCTGCTGCTCACCTTTTTTCTCCACTATTTCGAGCCCCTGGTCAAGCTGGGCCATGTCTACATCCTGGAGACGCCCATCTACCGGGTCCGCAACAAGAAGATCACCCGCTACTGCTACTCGGACGACGAGATGGCCGAGGCGATCAGGGAGCTCAAGGGCCGCTCCCGGGCAGACCGGGGCGTGGAAGTGACCCGGTTCAAGGGGCTGGGCGAGATCTCGCCACCCGAGTTCAAGCAGTTCATCGGCCCGGACATGCGGTTGAAGCAGGTGCGCATCGACCGCCTCAGCGAGGTCAGCCGGGTACTCAGGTTCTACATGGGCAAGAACACGCCCGAGCGTAAGCAGTACATCATGGACCACCTGACCCTGAGGCCGGTATGAGCGGAGCGCCCCTGGTCATCACCAACCTGAACACGATCCTTCCATGACTTCCGGCCAAGACGAGAGCAAGCGGCAGGGCAGGGGCAGGCTGCACCGCCTCTTTGACACCAATTTCCTCGATTACACCTCCTACGTGATCCGGGAACGGGCCATCCCGGACGTGGACGACGGCCTGAAACCGGTCCAGCGCCGCATCCTGCAGACCCTGCACAACATGGACGACGGCCGCTTCCACAAGGTGGCCAACGTGGTCGGCGAGACCATGAAGCTGCATCCGCACGGCGACCAGTCCATCTTCGCCGCCCTGGTCAACCTGGCCAACAAGGGCTATCTCATCGAGCGGCAGGGGAACTTCGGCAACATCTTCACCGGCGACCAGGCCTCGGCCGCCCGGTATATCGAGTGCCGCCTGACTCCCCTGGCCCGGGAGACCCTGTTCAACAAGGACCTTACCGAGTTCATCGACTCCTACGACGGCCGCATGCAGGAGCCGGTCACCCTGCCGGCCAAGTTGCCGCTGCTCCTGCTCCTGGGCGCAGAAGGGATCGCCGTGGGCATGGCCACCAAGATCATGCCGCACAACTTCTGCGAACTGCTCCAGGCCCAGATCGACTATCTCCAGGGCCGCGAGTTCACCCTCTTGCCCGACTTTCCCCGCGGCGGCCTGGTGGATGTCACCGACTACAACCACGGCAACGGCCGTATCCGCTGCCGGGCCAGGATCGAGGAGAGGGACGAGAAGACCATCGTCATCCGCGAGCTGCCCTACAACCTGACCACCCAGGCCCTGATCGATTCCGTGGAGAAGGCAACCCGGGCCGGCAAGCTGCGCATCACCTCCATCAACGACTACACGGCCGAGGAGGTGGAGATAGAGATCAAGCTGGCCCGCGGCATCTATGCCGAGGAGACCATCGACGCCCTCTATGCCTTCACTGACTGCGAACTGAGCGTATCCCCCAGCCTGGTGGTGATCCAGGACAACATGCCTGCCCAGCCCACCGTGGAAGAGGTCCTGCGCCGCAACACCGACCGCCTTGTCGGCTTCCTGGAGCAGGAGCTGCGCATGGAACTGGAGAGGCTGAAGGAAAAGCTGCACGCCAGGAGACTTGAGCAGATCTTTATCGAGGAGCGGCTGTATAAGCAGATAGAGGAGAAGATCAACTACAGGGCCGTGATCTCCACGGTGCGCCAGGCCCTGGCGCCCTATGCCGAAGAACTGGACCGCAAGGTGAGCAAGGACGACGTGGAACGGCTCCTGGAGATCAGGATCCGCCGCATCTCCCGCTACGACATCAACCGCCAGCAGAAGGAGATCCGGGCCATTGAAAGGAATATCGCCCGCATCGAAAAGCACCTGCAGGACATGGTAGGCTACACGGTCAACTATATCCAGGACCTGCTCGACCGCTACGGCAAGCAGTACCCGCGCAAAAGCGAGCTGCGCCAGTTCGACGAGGTGGACGCCCGGGCCGCTGCCCTGGCAAACATCAAGGTGGTCTACAACCGGGAGTCAGGATTCCTGGGCCACAAGATCACCATGACCGACAAGAAAAAGGACCTGGCAGTGACCTGCTCCGAGTATGACCGGCTGCTGCTCATCTTCAAGGACGGTCTCTACAAGGTGATCCATCCGGCGGACAAGTTCTTTGTCGGCAGCGACCTGCTCTGGTTCGGCGTGGTGGGCAAGGACCTTGTTTTCAACGTCATCTACCGCAACGGCCTTGAAAACAGGAGCTATGTCAAGCGGTTCCGGATGCCCAAGTTCATCATTAACCGCGAGTACAGGCTCTTTCCCGAGCACAGGCGGTCCATCATCCAGATGCTGGCCGTGGGCGAGAAGGGCGTGCGGGCCAGGATCAGCTTCGTGCCTTCGTCCCGGGCCCGCTATAACTCCATGGAGATCGACCTGGACGACTACCTGATCAAGGGTGTGACCGCCCGCGGCAAATCGCTCGGCAGCCGGGTGGTACGGCGGGTGACCGATATCACGGGAAAACCGCCGCGCAAGAAGGTGGAACCGGTCACCCTGCCGGGATTCGGAGCGCCAAAGGAGCAATAACCGCGTGCACCTGTCCTGTTGCCCCCACCCTGGAGGCATGGAAACCAGGATGGCAAGGGGAAGGGATGGAGAGTTACCTGGCCGTGGCGGAATGATGGCCGACGGGCCGGTAGCGCCAGTGCCAGGGCTCCCAGGGGTGGCGGTGGCCGTTTTCGGGATAGGTCTCGGTGAAGCCATAGCTGGCCGCGTGCGCTGTCAGCCAGTGGTACTGGGGGGTGGCGGCAAAGCGCCAGTTGCTGGGCGTGAAGTCCACGGCCGTACCGGTGCGGTGCTCGGAATAGCCGGGCGGGGCCACGAAACGGGTGATCCGGGAAAAGGTCTTGCCCTGTGCCAGTTGCCGGGCAATGATCTTTTTCTGGTAGCGGATGGAGCGATAGCCGGAATCGATCGTGAGCGCCACGCCCTCTTTCCCGGCCTCGGCCGCCATGGCCACCAGGGCGTCGCGGGCATCTCGGCGCAGAAAGATCAGGCCGTGGTTTTTCGCCAGGCTCCTGGGCACGGCCGCCAGTTCCTTCCGCGCCGGCGGCTTCTCTTCGATCCTGAGCCCCTGCCACTGGGGCGGTACCTCGAACTCTTGCCCGCCGATGCGCACGGTTTCCTTTTCCCCGTTCTCCTGCGGCTTCTGCCGCGTCAGCACGGCCTTTGCCTGTCCGGTCGCAGTGGCCGGGAGCGGTGCGGCTGCCGCAGCCGTCGTGGCGAGCAGCAGGGCAGAAAGGAGCAGGGCAGGGCGGTACAGGAGAGCAGCACTCATTTGTCTCTTGCCATGCATCAGATACTGTTGACCAGCTCGAGCATGTCCTGGCGGAGCTGCCTGTAGCGCTCCTGGTCCAGGCCTGCGCCGCGTCCCACCTTTTCCGCCATCTCCGGGGTCAGGAAATCGCCGGGATCATGGGCATCGGCATTGACCGCCAGCCGGGCGCCGGTCTTCTCGGCCAGCCGGGCCACGTGGCCGTTGGTCAGGCTGTGGCCCTTGCGGCCGGACAGCTCGAGAAAGATCCCCTTTTCCGCTGCCAGCCGCGCATCCTCCTCGCTGAGAAAGCCGGGATGGGCCAGGAGGTCGACCCCGGCCTCGAGCGCGGCACGGTTGGTGCCCGGCGCCACCGGCTCCACCGGGGTCTCGCCATGCACGACCACGATCCTGGCGCCCAGTTCCCTGGCCTTCCTGGTCAGGGGAGCGATGAGCGGCGGCGGTACATGGGTCAGCTCGATTCCCGGGATGAGACGCGTGCGGCTCACCGGGTTCAGGTCCTCGGCCGCGCGCACGATGCGGGGGATGATAAAATCCAGGTTCGAGGAATCGGCATGGTCGGTGATGGCAATGGCGGTATAGCCCAGGACCTCCACCCGCCGCAGGTGCTCGGCCGGGACCAGGGCGCCGTCACTGAAAAAGGTATGGCTGTGGATATCTATCATTGATGACTCCGGTCGTGTTTTCGTATGGTTAGCAGGAAAACTTTATCTTTTACCTGAGCAGTTGCCCTGTCCGGCAGCGGGTGCCGGTTCACCGCGCAGGGAATGCTTGCCCGCATGGATGACCCGGACCGCGACAAGATCCCCGGGCTGCAGCGGCCGGCTGGAGCGGAAGTGGACAATATGGTTGGTCGTGGTACGGCCCTTGGCCTCCTGGCCGCTGCATGATTCAACCATCACATCAAGTATTTTTCCTATATAGCCGGTATTTCGTTCAAGACTGATTTCGTCCTGCAGGGACTGGAACCGCTGCAGCCTGTCGCTCTTGATCTCTTCCGGCACCTTGTCCGCAAAGTCGGCAGAGCGGGTGTTGGGCCTGTCCGAGTACTTGAAGGAAAAGGAGCCATGAAAGCGGACCGTGCGGAGCAGCTCCATGGTGGCCTCGAAGTCCTGTTCTGTCTCGCCGGGAAAGCCGACAATGATATCCGTGGTGAGGGCGATGTCTGGCTGGCAGCGCCGCAGGGAGGCCACGCGGTCGAGGTAGGTCTCCACCGTGTACTTGCGGTTCATCCGCGCCAGGATGGCGTTGGAACCGGACTGGACCGGCAGGTGGAGCTGGGGACAGAGGTTGTCGAGCTCGGCAAAACAGCGCATCAGCTCTTCGGAGAGATCCCTGGGATTGGAGGTGGTGAAACGCAGCCGCTCCACACCCGGGATGGCGGCGACCTGTCGCAGGAGGTCGGCAAAGGTGACCGGCCCGGCAGCCACCGGGTTGGTGCGGCCATAGGAGTTGACATTCTGGCCCAGCAGGGTGATCTCGCGCACCCCCTGTCCCACCAGCAGGCGCACCTCTTCCAGGATATCGGCCACGGGCCGGCTGACCTCGCGCCCCCTGGTTGACGGCACGACACAGTAGCTGCAGTAGTTGTTACATCCCTGCATGATGGTGACAAATTTTTTATATTCACCACCAGCAGGGGAGGGCGCTGCACCGGTGCCGTGCAGGAGTTTCTGGAAGGGCGGGATGGCAAAATCGTTGTGCATGTCCACGGCCAGCTCCCGGCCGGATTCGCCGCTTTCCAGGCGGGCCAGCATCTCGGGCAACCGGTAGATCTGCTGGGTGCCGACAACGATATCGACATGGCGCATGCGCCGGAAGATCTCTTCTCCCTCCTGCTGGGCGACACAGCCGGCAACACCGATCCGAAGGCCGGGCCGGGCAATCTTTTCGTCCCTGAGCTGGCCCAGCATGCTGTAGACCTTTTGCTCGGCCTTGGCCCGGATGCTGCACGTGTTGAGCAGGATGAGATCGGCAGAGCCGGGATCATCAACACCGATGTAGCCGGACTCGGCAAGCAACTGCTCGATGATCTCCGAGTCGCGCTCGTTCATCTGGCAGCCAAAGGTCTTGATGTAGACGTGTTTTGCCATGGAATCAATACCAGGTCAGTTTTTAAAATGGCGCAGAGCGGTGCGACAAGGGCAACTTGGCACATAATCATCCATGCCCGCGGAGCGGGCACAACCGACGTGACACCGCAGAGCGGTGTCACGAGGTTGAGGTGGCGCCCGGAGCGGTGTCACGAGATTGAGGTAGCGCCCGGAGTTCAGGAGAGAACCTGGAGGGTGGTTGCTCTTGTTGCACCGCTCTGCGGTGCAACACCTCACCAGGCGCTCTGCGCCCATGTACGTGATGCTCTCGTTGTCAGTTTGTAGTCAGTAACTGCAAACTGCCAACTGGCCCCTGTGTTATGGTGTCAATCCCGGGGCCAGCTCGCCAAGCAGGCTGAAAAGCTCCCGGCCCCGCGAGGCCGGGTAGAGCAGGCGGACAAGGCCGCTGTCCGCATCCATGGTCGAGAGAACCGCCAGGCCGTCGTATCCTTCGAGGATGAATCTCAGGTAGGCTATCTCTTCGCACCGGATGCGAAGATAGAGCCGCTGCAAGGCATCGGCCGGACCGCCACCGGCATCGCCCGGGTCAGACCTTGAGGGTTGCATCCACGGAGCCGACCAGGTCCCTGTATTTCTCCAGGACCGGTTGCACCACCTCGTCAAGAAACTCGTCGGTCTGCTGTTCGGCCCTGCCGGTGAACTCCCGGTAATTGCCAAGCAGACCATTGAGCTCATCCAGGGCAAAGGGGATACGGGGATCATCGGCCAGCCGCTGCAGCAGGTCATTATCTTGCCCCTGTTCCTTGACCGCCAGGCCGGCGGCCACGGAGTGCTCCCGGATCACCTCGTGCATCTCCTGCCGGCTCTTGCCCCGTTCCACGCAGGCCATGAGGATCTTTTCCGTGGCCATGAAGGGCAGTTCCGCGCGCAGGTATTTTTCTATTTGTTTCGGATAAACAACCATGTTGGCTGTAATGTTCACGTACAGCTTCAGGATGGCATCGGCAAGGAGAAAGGCCTGGGCGATGTCCATCCGCCGGATGGCCGAGTCGTCCAGGGTCCGCTCGAACCACTGGTTGGCGGCCGTGGCGGCAAAGTCGGCCGGCAGGCCCATCAGTTTTCTCGCCAGGCCGGTCATCCGTTCCGAGCGCATGGGATTGCGCTTGTAGGCCATGGCCGAGCTGCCCACCTGTTTGCTGGCAAAGGGTTCTTCCTGGACCTTGAGATTGGAGAGCAGGCGCATGTCCACGGCAAACTTGTGCGCCGAGGCGCCGATACCGGCCAGGGTCTCGGCGGTCTTCATGTCCAGCTTCCTGGGATAGGTCTGGCCGGTGACAGGGAAGACCTTGTCAAATCCCAGCTTCTCGGCAACCAGCCGGTCGAGTTGTCGCACCTTTTCGTGGTCACCGCCAAAGAGCTCGAGAAAGGTTGCCTGGGTGCCCACGGTCCCCTTGGCACCGCGCGCCTTGATCTGCCCTTCCAGCTCTTCAAGATACTCCAGGTCCATGAGCAGGTCCTGGATGTAGAGGGTGGCACGCTTGCCCACCGTGGTGGGCTGGGCCGGCTGGTAGTGGGTATAGCCAAGCGTTGCCATCCCCTTGTATTTCCTGGAAAACTCCGAAAGATTGGCAATCACGTTCACCAGTGCCGCCTTGATCAGGGCCAATCCTTTCTTCTGGATGACCAGGTCGGTGTTGCAGACCACGAACTGGGAAGTGGCGCCAAGATGGATGATGGCCTCGGCCTTAGGACACTGTTTGCCATAGGCATAGACATGGGCCATGACATCGTGCCGGATCTCTTTTTCCTTGGCCGCGGCCAGTTCAAAGTCAATGTCATCCACGTGCCGGCGCAGTTCCTCGACCATCTCCCTGGTGACCAGCTCCAGGCCGAGCTCATGCTGGGCCTCTGCCAGGGCAACCCAGCAGCGCCGCCAGTGGGTAAACTTGAAACGCTCGGAAAAGAGCTCCTGCATCTCGCGACTGGTATAACGGGAAACCAGGGGATCCTGGTACACGTCACGGTTCATGACCACCTCTATATTTTCTTTAGGTTGAACAGGTATCTTTTTGAAATAATGATGTTAACAGGATGTTAAAAGAAAACGTTCCCACCAAACGGCCAGGGGCCTGCCGGCGCGTTTCACCTCCTGCCGGGCAGCCCCTGGCAAACAGGATTTTGCCAGGGACATGCCGCTCCTGCGTGGCCACCGTCCAACCGGTCCTGCCGGGAGAACAGGGCGCCGCCGCGACCTCGGAGCAAGGATTTCCGGCGTCACAACTGAACCTCGTATTAGACAGGAAGGCGCTGAAAAAGTCCAGCCGGAAAAATGTTGGCTTCATGGGCATACCCTGGCTGCCATCCACTATGTCGCATAATATATATTATGTTAAATTTTTATACATCCTGTTAAATCAGCCTGTTGTGCTGATGTTGACCGCATGGACCTCCAGGAACTCCCGTCCCCTGTAGCTGGAATTTTTCAACTTGAAAAAGAGATTGACCGGACCGGCAGCCACGTCGATGCGACCGCCCAGGCCAAAACCAATGCCGCGGATGGTGCCCTGGTTGACCCGGACCGTGAACTTCAGATGCTCCCTGACCAGGCTGATATTGTCCAGGCGCTGTCCCTGGGCCAGGAAGACCGGCTCCGGGTTTCCTTCGCCAAACGGCTCCAGGTTCTGGTAGGCAGCAATGAAGCGGCGGCTGAATATCTCGGAGCTGTCACCGGCCAGGCAGAGATCAATGACCATGTGCCTTGTCCGCTCCAGGATGCCGTTGGCCCTGACCGCGGAGTCAAGCACTCCCCTGAAGTTCTCCAGGTTCTGCCGCCGGATGGTAAGCCCGACCGCCATGGCGTGCCCGCCGTACTGCTCGATCAGGTCTGTGCACTGCTTGAGGGCCTCGTAGAGGTTGAGTCCCTCGATGGACCGGCCCGAACCCTTCAGCCGGTCCGGGGCCGGATCAGTGTCGTCCGTGAACACGATGGCCGGCCTCTGGAACCTTGCGGCAACCCTTGAGGCAACTATTCCTATCACACCGGGATGCCATTGTTTTCCGTATATAACAAGCGACTGGTATCCCGCGTCGACCAGGGTCTCGCAGTCAGCAAAGGCCTCGGTGATGACCTCGGCCTCGAGCCGCCGGCGCTCATTGTTGGCCTCCTCCAGACGGTCGGCCAGGGTCAGGGCCTGGTCCACCTCCGGGCAGAGCAGGAGGCTGGCCGCTATCTCCGGCCTGCCCAGGCGGCCGGCCGCGTTCAGGCGTGGCGCCAGGCGATAGGAGATATCCTCGGCCGTTATCCTGCCGCTGCCCAGGCCGATCCGCTCGCACAGGGCCCAGATTCCCGGCCGTTTCCTGGCCGTCAGCACCTCCAGGCCGGCCCGGACCAGGATCCGGTTGACCTCGGCCAGGGGCATGACGTCCGCCACGGTACCCAGGGCGACGAGATCGAGATATTCCTTGAGATTTGGAGAGCTTTCCCGGCTCCACACCCCTTCGGCGACCAGGCGGCTGCGAATGGCCATGACCAGGAAAAAGGCGACGCCGGCCCCGGAGAGACCGGCAAAGGGAAAGGTGCAGTCCTGCTGTTTCGGATTGAGGATGGCCTGGGCCGCCGGCAGGACCGGCGGCGGCTCGTGGTGATCGGTGATGATGACGTCAAAGCCCAGCTCCCGGGCCAGTACGGTCTCCTCCACGGCCGATATGCCGCAGTCAACAGTGATCAGGAGGGCCGGCCCGCCCATGCGGGCGGCAAGTTCACGCAGGGATGCCCCGTTGATGCCGTACCCTTCCCGCAGCCGGTTGGGCAGGTGGTAGCTCACCTCCAGGCCAAGCCGCCTGAGAAAGGTGGTGAGCAGTACAGTGGCGCTGATCCCGTCCACGTCATAGTCGCCATGGACCAGGACCGGGCTTTCCCGCTTGTAGTGGTGCAGGACCAGGTCCACGGCCTCGGCCATTCCCTTCATCGCCAGGGGAGATGGCAGGTCGCCCAGCCTGGGATAGAGAAAGTCCCTTGCTTCCCGGGGGCTGGTCATGCCACGCTGGCAGAGGAGCCTGGCCACGAGCAGGGGGATGTCCAGTTCGCTGGCGAGCCGGGCACAGGCCTCCCTGTCCACGGTTCCGGGCGGTGTTCGGAAGATGTAATCCACGGCTCTTGCTCAGAAGGCGAACAACATGGTGTGTGGTGCTCGCTGCACAGTTTCATGTCGTACATGAACTGTAATTTTCAGGTTCTTGATTTTTGGCTTGTTATGAACTTACCAACCTGGTCAATGATCTTCTCCCCCTCCCCCTGTTCCAGCCAGAGCAGGTCAGGATTTTTCCGGAACCACGTCAGTTGCCGCTTGGCATAACGCCTGGTGTCGCGGACCAGGTTTTCGCGGCTCTGCTCCAGGCTCCATTCGCCGGCCAGGTAGCGGTTCACGTGCCGGTACCCGATGGACTGCATGGAGGGAAGTTCGGCAGAAAAGCCCATGGCAAGGAGGTGTTCCACCTCCTCCACCAGGCCGCGCTCCAGCATGAGACCGGCGCGTTGCTCGATACGGCGGTAGAGCCGGTCGCGGTTGCAGGTCAGGCAGACCTGGAAGATGCTGGCAAAACAGGCCCCTCTCTGCGCCTGTCGCTGCTGCTCGAGATGAACCGACCAGGGACGGCCGGTGGCATGGTAGATCTCCAGGGCACGCAGCAGCCGCTGGGTGTCGTTGACATGGATTCTGTCGGCAGTGACGGGGTCGACCCGGGCCAGTTCCGCAAACAGTGCCTCCCTGCCCTCCCGGTCAAGCCGCTGTCGGACGTGGTTGCGCACATGGGCACTGATGGGTACGGTCTCGAACAGGCCCCGGGTCAGGGCGCTCAGGTAGAGACCGGTGCCGCCGGTGAGCAGGGGGATGCGGCCGCGGCTGAAGATGTCGTCCATGGCGGCCAGGGCATCGGTGACAAAGCGGGCCGCGTTGTACTGTTCATCCGGCAGGACAATGTCGATGAGATGGTGACGGACCCGGGCCAGTTCGTCGGCCCCGGGCTTGGCTGTGCCGATATCCATGTACCGGTAGACCTGCATGGAGTCCACCGAAATGATCTCGCAGCCGAACCTGTCGGCGATCTCAAGCGACAGGGCGGTCTTGCCGATGGCCGTTGGACCGACCAGGACAAGCACCGGCCCGGTGATCTCTGGCCCGGACATGGGAGTTACCTGTACGAGAGAAGCGGTGCAAGACGGGCGACCCGGTCCGGGCCGATGCCCCTGATCCGCAGGAGGTCGGCCGAAGAGGTGATCGGCCCATGGCTGGCACGAAAGGAAAGGATCCGATCCGCCAGGTGCGGCCCGATGCCCGGCAGCATGGTCAGGGTGGCGCGGCCGGCCTGGTTGATGCGGAAGGGACGGTTGAAGAACAGGGCCACTGCCGGCGGCAGGGTGTCCGGGATCCCCTGCCCTGCCGCGGCCGCTCCCCGGGCAGGCAGCCTCCGGACCATGCCGTCCCTATCCAGGCCGAAGAGCGGCGCCGGCGCCGAACCGGTGTTGCCGCCGGTGAGCGGCAGGAAGACCAGCGCCATGGCCAGGAGGAGGAGCACGGCCACGCGCGGGTCCGGGGACAACGGCCCTCGCGGCCCGTAACTCTCCGTCGTCATACCTGTATCATGCGACACTCTTTGCCTGCTCGTCCTTCATCAGCTTGTAGTTGACACTGTCCACCAGGGCCTGCCAGCTCGCCTCGATGATATTGACCGAGACCCCCACCGTGCCCCAGTGGCACTTGCCGTCCTTGCTCTCCACCAGGACCCGCACCTTGGCGCCGGTTCCATACTCGCCCGAGAGGACCCGCACCTTGTAGTCGATGAGCTCCATCTCCTCCAGGCTGGGATAAAACCGGGTCAGTGCCTTGCGCAGGGCACGGTCCAGGGCGTTGACCGGGCCGTCGCCCATGGAGGCGGTGTGCACCTCCTTGCCCCCCACGGAAAGACGGATGGTGGCCTCGGTAAAGGGGGTCTTGTCCATGCGGTACTTGTGGTTCATGACCCGGAAGCCTTCGAGCTTGAAGAACTTGCGCTGCAGTCCCAGGGCCCGCCGCATGAGCAGCTCGAAGCTCGCCTCGGCCGCCTCGTACTGGTAGCCCTGGTTCTCCAGCTCCTTGAGCTCGCTGATGATGGAATCCATGAGCGGATCGTTGGCATCAATGGTCAGGCCGTACTTTCTCGCCTTGTGCAGGACATTGGAGCGGCCGGCCTGGTCAGAGATCAGGATGCGCCGGATATTTCCCACCTTCTCCGGTTCGATATGCTCGTAGGTGAGCGGGTTGCGCTCCACGGCGCTGACATGAATGCCGCCCTTGTGGGCAAAGGCCGACTCGCCCACGTAGGGCTGGTAGCGGTTGTGCGGCAGGTTGGCCAGTTCATCCACCAGGCGCGAGGTGGAGTAGAGCTGGTCGATGTTCTTGCCCACCTCGCACTCGAGCCCCATCTTGAAGACCAGGGCCGGGATCACCGAGGTCAGGTTGCCGTTGCCGCACCGCTCGCCGTAGCCGTTGATGGTCCCCTGGACCTGGTCCACGCCCAGGGACACGGCCAGGAGCGAGTTGGCCACCGCGGTCTCCGAGTCGTTGTGGGAATGGATACCCAGCCTGACGTCCGCACCCAGCTCCTGCAGGTACTGCTGGACCCGCTCGATGATGGGCGGGATCTCGTGCGGCAGGGTGCCGCCGTTGGTGTCGCACAGGACCAGGGTCTCGGCGCCGCCGGCCACGGCCCGGCCCAGGGTGGCCAGGCAGTATTCCCGGTTGTTCTTGAAGCCGTCAAAGAAATGCTCGGCATCATAGATCAGGTGCCGGACCTGCGGCCGCAGGTAGGCCAGCGAGTCCTCGATGATCTGCAGGTTGTCCTCGAGCTCGATGCGCAGGGCATCGTGGACATGGATGTCCCACGACTTGCCGAAGATGGTGATGGCCGGGGTGTCGGCCTGCAGCAGGGCCTGCAGGTTGGGGTCCTTTTCCGGCGGGTTCTGGAAATGCCGGGTGGAGCCGAAGGCGGTCAGTTTGGCGTGTTTGAGCTCAATCTCCTTCATCCGCTCGAAATACTCCACGGCCAGCGGGTTGGAACCGGGCCAGCCGCCCTCGATGAAGTCGATGCCCAGCCTGTCGAGCTGCCTGGTCACCCGGATCTTGTCCGCCACCGACAGGTTGAAATTCTCTGCCTGGGTTCCGTCGCGCAGGGTTGTGTCATACAGCTCTATGGTCCTGGCCATGGTCTCACTCCTCTTCCAGAGGTACGTTGTCCTTGTCCAGGGCAAAGGCATCGTGCAGTGCCCGGACGGCAAGTTCGGTATACTTCTCGGAGATGATGCAGGACACCTTGATCTCCGATGTCGACACCATCATCATATTGATACCTTCTTTCGCGAGGATCTGAAACATGGTTGATGCAATACCTGAATGGTTGCGCATGCCGACGCCGACAATGGAGACCTTGACGATGTCCTGGTCGCCGGTCACGGACTCGGCGCCGATCTCCTCGGCCACCCTTCTGACGATCTCCATGGCCCTGGCATAGTCGTTGCGCATCACCGTGAAGGTCATGTCCGTGAGATGGGAATCCCGGGTGTTCTGGATAATCATGTCCACCAGGATGCCGGCGTCGGAGATGGGCAGAAAGATCTTGGCCGCGATACCCGGCTGGTCAGGGACTTTTTTGATCGTGATGCGGGCCTCGTTCCTGTTATAGGTGACGCCGGAAACCAGCATGGACTCCATAATCCTGTCCTCCTCCACTACCCAGGTTCCTTCGTTTTCAGAAAATGTTGACCGGACATGGACCGGCACCCTGTAGCGCTTGGCCAGCCCCACCGAGCGGATATCCAGCACCTTGGCGCCCAGGCTGGCCAGCTCCAGCATCTCGTCATACGATATCCGGTCGATCTTGCGGGCCTTGCTGCAGACGTTGGGGTCTGTGGTGTAGACACCCTCCACGTCGGTGAATATCTCGCAGGCATCGGCGCCCAGTGCCGCTGCCAGGGCCACGGCCGTGGTATCGGAGCCGCCGCGGCCCAGGGTGGTGATGTCGCCATCGTCGTCCACGCCCTGGAAACCGGCCACGGTGACGATCCTGCCCGCGTCCAGGTGCTTCTTCAGCAGCGTGGTGTCGATGTCACGGATCCTGGCCCTGGTGTGCATCCGGTCGGTCCTGATCCGCACCTGGTCGCCCAGGAGGGAGATGGCATCAGAACCCGCCTCCTTGACCGCCATGGCAAACAGGGCAATGGTGACCTGTTCGCCCGTGGACAGGAGCATGTCCATCTCGCGCAGGTTGGGGATTTTCTGGATTTCGTTGGCCATGGCGGTCAGCCGGTCGGTCTCGCCGGACATGGCCGAGAGGACCACCACCATCTGGTTGCCCCGGTCCTGGCACTCGATGACCCGCCTGGCCACCGCCTTGATCTTGTCCGTGGAACCAACCGAGGTGCCACCATATTTCTGCACTATCAACGCCATAGATATCAGAAGACAGAAGACAGGGGGACAGAGGCCAGGCCGGTTCGCACCCGCGGCGTCCCTCAAGGGGACTGGCCTCTTATCCTCCGGTATTGTTTATTATGCCTGTGAGCTGAAAATCCGGTACTCCTTGCCGGCCGCAAGCGAGCAGGAGGCCGTGTCGTGTGGCAACCTTGCCGAGCGCCGGGCCGAAACTGAATTGTAAGAATGTAAAACGTATTTTTAAATTTGCAACCTCAATCCATCCTCTGGTACAAAGCGGGCCACGAAAAGACCATGGCCCGCTGTTTCGCAACACCCCAAACAGGATCAAGCAATGCCCGAGCCTCCCCTGCACATCGTTCTCGTGGAACCCGAGATTCCGCCCAACACCGGCTCCATCGCCAGGCTCTGCGGTGCCACCAACACGGTGCTCGACCTGGTCCATCCCCTGGGATTCTCCACCGACGACCGGCACCTGAAACGGGCTGGCCTGGACTACTGGCCCCATGTCATGATCCGCCACTGGCCGGGAATCGACGACTTTCTCCAGGCCCAGGACGAGCGCAACCTCTTCTTCTTTACCACCAGGACCGGCCGCGCCTATACCGAGGCGACCTTCCGCTGCGGCGACATGCTCGTTTTCGGACGCGAGACCAGGGGCCTGCCGGAAGAAATTCTTGCACTGTACCAGGACCGCTGTTATACCATCCCGATGGAAAATCCGCATATCCGCAGCCTGAACCTGGCCATGAGCGCAGGCATCGTCCTCTACGAGGCCCTGCGCCAGATCAGGCTGCGCCAGCGGCCCTGAGGATATGGCTGTACATCTGCCTTCTGATTTACCTGGAGAAAATACCCCATGCCCGAAAGAATCTATAATTTCAGTCCCGGTCCGGCCACCCTGCCCTACTCCGTGCTCCAGGAGGCGGCGCGTGATATCGTCAACTTCCACGACAAGGGGATCGGGCTCATCGAGCTGAGCCACCGCAGCAAGGAGTTCATGGCCGTGGCCGCGGAGACCGAGGCATTGATCCGTGAACTCATGGCCGTGCCCGACAACTACAGGATCCTGTTTCTGCAGGGCGGCGCCTCGTCCCAGTTCTTCATGGTGCCCATGAACCTGCTTTCCGGCGGCAAAAAGGCCACCTATCTCAACACCGGCACCTGGTCGAAGAAGGCGATCAAGGAGGCCCGGCTCTTTGGTGATATCGACGTGGCCTATTCCAGCGAGGACACCACCTTCAACCGGGTGCCTGCCGACGACGAGTACACGGTGGCGCCCGACAGCGAGTACCTCTACTTTGTCTCCAACAACACCATCTACGGCACCCAGTTCCGCACCATGCCCACGACCGATACCATGCTCGTTGCCGACATGTCGTCGGATATCCTCTCCCGGCCCGTGGACGTGAGCCGGTTCGGGATCATCTTTGCCGGCGCCCAGAAGAACATGGGCCCGGCCGGGGTCACCGTGGTCATCATCCGCGACGACCTGCTCGACCGCGCGCCGGAAGATATCCCCACCATGCTCCGCTACAGGACCCATGCCGACAAGGATTCCATGTTCAACACCCCGCCCTGTTTCGCCATCTACTGCGTGGGCCGGGTCATGCACTGGCTCAAGGAGCAGGGAGGCGTGGAGGCCATAGAGAAGATCAATCGCAGGAAGGCGGCCATGGTCTACGAGGCCATCGACGCCACCGACTTCTACCGGGGCCATGCCGAGAAGGATTCGCGCTCCATGATGAACATCTCCTTCAACCTGCCCACCCCGGAACTGGAGGCCCGCTTTATCAGCGAGGCCGCCGCCGTCGGCCTGGACGGGCTCAAGGGGCACCGCTCCATCGGCGGCTGCCGGGCCTCGATCTACAACGCCTTTCCGGTGGAGGGCGTGGAGAAGCTGGTGGACTTCATGGCCGCCTTTGCCCGCGCCCACGGCTGACGAGGCGGTACGCCCGGCACCGGCGCCAAGGATCAAGATGCACTACGAGGGCACCGTGATCAGGCCGCCCAGCGAGGCCCATTCCATCATCCTGCAGGTGACCCTGGGCTGTTCCCACAACCGCTGCACCTTCTGCGGCGCCTACCGGGACAAGCGGTTCCGGATCAGGAACGACGAGGAGATCGGCCGCGACATCGGCTTTGCCGGCCGCCACTGCCGGCGGCAGAAGACCGTCTTCCTGGCCGATGGCGACGCCCTGGCCATGCCCTACCCGCGCCTGCGCGCCCTCTGTCGCAGGATCAGGCGGGAGTTGCCCTGGGTACGGCGTATTGCCCTGTACGCCAACAGCCGCGACATCCTGCGCCTGGACGTGGAGCAGCTGGCGGAGTTGAAGGAACTGGGCCTTGGCCGCATCTACATGGGGCTTGAGAGCGGTGACGACGCCACCCTGGCGGCCATCGGCAAGGGAGCGGACAGCGCAACCATGATCGAGGCCGGCCGCCGGGTACGCCGGACAGGGATCTTCCTCTCGGTCACCTGCCTGCTGGGCATTGCCGGCAAGGACCGTTCCCTGGCCCATGCCCGGGCAACGGCCGAGGTCCTCAACCGGATGCAGCCCAGCCAGGTGGCCGTGCTCACCCTGATGCTGCTCGACAACACCGAACTGGGGCGCCAGGCCCGGCAGGGCGTCTTTCGCATGCCGGACCGGACCGGGCTGTTCCGGGAGTTGCAGACCATGATCCGGGGCCTGGAGCTGCGGGCCCAGTTCCAGGCCAACCATGCCTCCAACTACTTTTCCCTGGATGGCCGTCTGCCCAGGGACAGGGAGAGATTCCTGGCCACCGTGGAACAGGCCATATCCGGAGCCCTCCACCTCACCCCCGAATCCCAGCGCGCCCTGTGACCGCCATGCCCGACGAACAGGAAAAGATCGACCTCAAGAACCTGACCCAGGAGCAGCTCATCGCCTTTGTCGAGTCCCTGGGCCAGCCCGCCTTCCGGGGCCGCCAGCTCCTGGCCTGGATCTACCGGCCGGGCAGGCCGGAATTTTCGGCCATGACCGACCTGGCAAAGGAATTCCGGGCCGTGCTGGAGGAGCGGGCCGTGATCAGCCAACTCACTGATCCCGTCATCCAGGTCTCCCGGGACGGTTCTGTCAAGTTCGGCTTTCCCCTGGCCGACGGCCACATGATCGAGTCGGTCCTGATCCCGGAGGAGGACCGCAACACCCTCTGCGTCTCCTCGCAGGTGGGATGCGCCATGGGCTGCCGCTTCTGTCTCACCGGCGCCATGGGGTTTGCCCGCAACCTGGAGACCGCCGAGATCGTCAACCAGGTCTGCGCGGTGCGCGACTGGATGCAGGCCCATGACCGCGGTCGCCTGACCAACCTGGTCTTCATGGGCATGGGCGAGCCGCTGGCCAACCTGGCCAACCTGCTCGACGCCCTCTCCATCCTGACCGAGCAACGCGGCCTGGACTTTGCCAGCCGCCGGATCACGGTCTCCACCTGCGGCCTGGTGCCGCAGATGCTGGAGCTGGGCAGCAGGACCAGTGTCAACCTGGCCGTATCCCTCCATGCCACGGACGACGCCACCCGCAGCCGCATCATGCCGGTCAATGACCGCTGGCCCCTGGCCGAGCTCATGGCCGCCTGCCGGGCCTTTCCCCGCAAGAGGCGGCAGCGGATCATGTTCGAGTATACCCTGCTGCGCGGCATCAACGATTCTGACAGCGACGCCCTGCGCCTGGCCACTCTCCTGGAACAGGTCCCCTGCAAGATCAACCTGCTCTCCATGAACGAGACCGGCTCCGGCGAATTCACGAGTCCCGGCAGGGACCGGGTCCTGCGTTTCCAGGAGATCCTGCGCAGCCGGGGCTACACGGTCTTTATCCGGCAGAGCCGGGGAGATGACATCTCTGCGGCCTGCGGTCAGCTGGCCGGAAGGGAAACGGAAAAAGGGGGGAAAGCGGCAACCGCCAGGGGCGCCGCTCAGCGGTCCACCCGGATGCCCCGCTCCTCGAGGGCAGTACGGTAGGACCACCTGGACAGTTCGCTGCGGAACTTCTTCTGCAGGCCGGCACTGTCGATTACCTGCCAGGCGCAGTCCACCACGGCGTCGGCGATCCTGTTGCGGGGCGCGTCGTCGGCGAACCGGACCGACCCGTCCGCGTAGTCGAAGATCCCCAGGAAGGGATCAAGGAAGGGATAGTCGTCGAGCCGGTCGAGGAAGGTCTGCTTGAGCCGGAGCACGGGCTCGGCCTTCTTCTTCCGGGCCATGACCTGGATGTAGATATCAAGAAATTCCTCCAGGGCCGTGGCCAGGTTGGAGAAGAGTTCCTCGTTGGCATCGCTGTCATCGGAAGTCGTCTCCTTCTTTGCCTCCGGCCTGGCCCGCTCGGCCAGGAAGTGGCCAACGGCAAAGAGCCCCCGGTGGGCCTGGAGCCGGGCCAGCAGCTGGTTGTAGTCCTCGTTGGAGGCATTGAGCCCTCCCCTGCCCCAGGAGTAGGAGCCTCCGACACGGCGGCCGTTGTGGAAAAAGAGGACAGCGCTGTCCTCCCTGCCGGCCAGGCGGATGTCGACAAAGCCGGAAAACCGTTTCTGCTTGAGGCGAAAGATCAGTTCCGGCAGGGGAATGTCCGAGGAGCGCAGCGTGGCCCGCGCCCGCTTGAACGGCGGCAACTGGCCCCAGAAGAAGATGGCATTGGCATCGAGGTGGTAGACCTCGATGTTGAAGCTCTTGCGACCCAGGGCGGCCAGGACCGGTTTGAGCTCCGGCGAGACCCGTGCCCGCTCGCCGCTGTTCTGGATGATGCCGCGCAGGACCTCGCTTTCGTCGAAATAGACAAGGATCTCATCGCCCGAGGACCGGCCGTAGATGCAGCCGGAGCCGATCTCTCCCTGCAGGTGTTCCACGAACCTGGCAATATCCAGGTAATAGCTGTTCAACCCCTGCATATATGGTTTTTCCCTGGGAACAAGCATTTTCTTCCGCTTACCTGGTCTTGAATTTCCGCATCACGTCGTAGTCACTGTCCCTGGCCTCCTTGAAGCCCTTCAGGCCCATGGCCTGCAGGACCTTGCTCTTGCTGTCGAGCGCCAGCAGCGCGCTTTTGATGCGCTGCTTCAGGGCGGCCGGCAGGCTCCGGTCCACGGAAAAGGCCCAGTTGGGCAGCCATGCCGCCCTGTAGACCACGCCGACCGAGCCCGGAACGATGTACTTGTCCGCCTTGTGCAGGGCGGATTCCCTGATAAATCCGGCGTCCACGTCGCCGATGGCCACCGAGATAATGACATTTTCCTGCCGGTTGTCGGCAGCGACGCTGAGCTGGCAGTCACGGTCCACGTCCAGCCCTACTCCTGCCAGGGCGATCTTCTGGGACAGGTAGCCGCCGGCCGAGGTCCTGCCCACGATCATGATTTTCTTGTTTTTCAGGTCGGCCGGTGACCTGATGCCGGAATCAGGTCGCGCAATGATGATGCCGCGGAACCGGTCGCCTCCCTTGCCCTTGACCGCGGTCACCAGGACCTGGTGCACCCTGGAGACATTGACATAGACCAGCGGGTTTTCATAGCCGATCCTTATGGTTCCGTTCAGCAGCCGGGCCTCGTACTGGGCAAAGTTGTCAGTGAGCACCGGGGTCATCCGCTGGCCGGTCTTCTGCGACAGATACTCTGCCAGCGGCGTGATCATGGCGGTCAGTTTTTCGGGAAAGTAGCGGGGCAGCATGGAGAGGTTGTACTCCGCTCCCCGGCAGGGAGAGGCCGCAACGGCGGACAGGAGGACGAAAAGCAGGAGGAAATTTTTCATTGCCCGGCAGAGGATCACTGGTTGGCTGGAGTGGTGGCGGCTGCGGGAAGGGGCAGGCCGGCCGCCCTGCGGATACTGTTGTACTCGGCATCGTTGGCGCGGCGGAATTTTTTGATCTTGAGGGCCTTGAGCACAAGGCTGTCCGGGGCGAGCTTGAGCAGGGCCCTGGTGATCTTTTCCTTGTCCGCGGCCGGCATGGACCGGCGCACGGACAGGGCCCAGTTGGGTAGCCAGGCCGTCTCGGCCAGGACCCGGATCGCCGCGGGCGGCACGTAGTTGTCCACCCTGTGCAGGGCCGATTCCCTGATGAAACCGGCATCCGCGTCACCGGTGTAGACGGCGAGGATGACGTTCTCCTGCTTGTTGTCCGGCGCCTCCTCCACCCGGCATTCCCTGCGCACCGCCAGGCCATGTTCCTGCAGGGTCAGCTTCTGGGACAGGTAGCCGCCGGCGCTGGTGAAACCGACAATGGAGATGGTCTTGCCGCGCAGCTGCTCAAGCGAGCTGATGGGGCTGTCGGCACGGACAATGATGATGCCACGGAACCGGTCGTTGTCCTTGCCCTTTTCCGCCATGGCAACGACCTCGTGCGCACCCGAGGCCAGGGCATAGATGTAGGGATTCTCGTAGCCGATATCGATGCCCGAGGCGAGCTGTTTCTGGTAGCGGGCAAAGGTGGGCACCAGGACCGGCCTGATGGTCAGGCCGGTGGCGCTCTGCAGGTAGTCGGCCAGGGGCGCGATGCGGCGGTGGATCTCCTCGATGGAGTACCGGGGCAGCATGGACAGGGTATAGGCCGCCATGGCCTGGGAGCCGGTGGCGAGCAGGCAGAGCAGGGTGCAGACAATAAGCCTTGGTCTGAGGTGGGTCATGGCTGCTGCTTCTCCTTGTATTGGTCAGAAACGGGAACACCATCGCCCCGGCCCGCCCGGTCGCCGTGGCAGGGCGTCCGGGCCGCGGCACCGATCCCGGGGCGCCTAGCTGGAGCGGCGCATCCGTTCCAGGGCGGCCTTGATGGAATACTGCATCCGCTCAAAGGCCGAGGCCAGCTCGCGCACCTCCCGTGGGCCACGCGGTTCCACGGCCAGGTCCAGTTCACCCAGCGAGATCCGGTTCACCACCTCGGTCAGCTCCTGCAGTGGCCTGGAGATCGAACGGGCGATCAGGAAAAAGGTGAGGATACCACTGAACAGGACCAGGCCGAGCAGGGAGAACGTGGTCGGCGAGAGCAGGACCTTCCTGATCGACCTGTCCACGTCAGAGATGTAGATGCCCACATGGACCTCGCCGCCCACATCGGGCAGGGCAATGGCCTTGTCGTGCAGTTTCTGACCGCCCAGGGTGAAGACATGGTCCTTTTCCCTGCTGCCGGCGGCAAGGTGGTTCTGCCGGACAATCACCTGCGGAAAGCCCTTTTCCTTCACCTGCCTGGCGAAATCAGGGGAGAACCTGGAGAGATCGCTGAAAAAACCGGCGACTACGATACCCCGCTTGTTGACCACCGCGGCATAGGCCACTCCCGGCAGGCGGCTGATCCGTTCCGCCTCCTTGTTGACCAGGAGGTAGTTGCGCACCAGCAGGGGCTGCTTGACCGAACCGCCGAAGGAGATGGCGATATCCGTGGTCCGGAGATCGACCTGGTGGTTCATCAGCTCGGGGATGTACCGAAGGTAGAGATAGGCCATGACCCCGGTGATGGTAAGAAAGCCGATGGTCAGGGCAACGAGGAGATAGAGACCGATGGGCACCCCCCTGCCCCTCTTCCCGGACCTGGCGCCCTGCCTGCCGGCATCTTTCCTGCCGCCGGTGGCCGCACGGCTGTCATCCGCGGACGGATCGTCGGCCATATCCTGCCCCGCCATTGTCATGGCCAGCTCTTCACCGGCCGCATCGCCGGAGGAGTGACTTCGCGGTTTTTCGACAACAATGATATGGCCGCATTCGAGACAGGAGAAACGGGCCCGGTCACCCTTGATCCGGTTCTCGTCGATGTTGTATTTCTTTGCGCATTCCTCGCAGATAACCAGCATAAAACTCCTCCTTGTCCCGCAATACGGTTATCCAGCCGTACAAACGAATCGTTACGTGCCGTGGAGCGAGATACAACCGGCCAGCGCCTCGACAGGAACTGACCGGAAAAGCAATCTGCCCGGGAAACGGCGGCACAGGGGTTTCTGACACATTGTGGCCCTGGACCAAAGGCCTCTTCCGGCGCCGCCGGGGCAGCGGGATGGATGCCGTTCGGTCTAAGTTGCAGAGGTGCCAGGCAGTTATACCACCGTGGCAGCCAGGGTGCCGACCGAACAGTCATCTCTTCTTCTGTTATATGGTCTGCCGGAATGCAGGTCAAATACTTTCACCCAAATCCTGCAACAGGCAATTTCGCAGGTGGTGCAAGGCAGCAGGGGCGCAGAAGCATGCAACACGTCAACCCCTTGATAAAACGAAGCAGGTTCAGTGAAATTGCAGGTCCCGGGGGCCGGGAAAAGGACGAAGAAGAGCGGGGGATCCGGGAAGGTCGTTCATAAAGGAAGGGTTCCGGCAAAACAGCCATGCTGCCGACCCCGTGCCCGGCCGGGAAAGCGGCGCCGGGCGCGGGTGGGGCGGCAGCATTTTCATGGCCTGTCGGGGCCGGGACCTGGACGTCCTCAGCCATGCCGGGGCAACCCGCGGCAACAGGGGCGAAGATCTGCGGGTCAGGAGTGGAGTTTCTTCAGCAGCCAGGCCATGTTCCGGCCCAGATCGCGCATGGTGGCGACCCCTTCGCTGTCCTCGGCGACTTCCCCCCGCTCCCGGCCGACGCCGATGTTCCAGTAGGAGGAGCCGACGATGATCATCTGGCCGATGGTGAAGAAATGGTTGATGGAATCAAAGACATGGATGGCACCGCCGCGCCGGCGGGCCACCACGGCGGCCCCCACCTTGCGGCGGAACATGTCGCCATTGGCCCGCGAGGTCATGCCGGCCCGGTCGATGAGGGCCTTGAGTTCGGTGGAGAGGTCGGCAAAGTAGGTGGGCGAGGCCAGGATGATGCCATCGGCCTGCTCCATCTTTTCGATGCAGTCGTTTATGCAGTCTATGTCCACGGCACAGCGCCTGTCCTTGTTCTTGAAACACTTGTAGCAGGCGATACAGCCATGGGGATGCTCGCCGGAGAGCTGTACCAGCTCGGTCCCGATCCCCTCCTTTTCCAGCTCCTCGAACACGTAGCCCACCAGCATGGCGGTATTGCCGTTCTTGCGGGCACTGCCGTTGAATGCGACCACCTTCATGGGTATTCCTCCTCGTCTTCGTTCATGACCGAGCGGGGAAGCTGGTCCAGGTCGATCTTCCCTGCCTCTTCGATTCCCCGCCGCAGGGCGTCCCGGTTCATCTCCTCGGTGCCCTTCGGCACCCGGGCCAGGAGCGCCTTTTCCAGGTTGTCCAGGTTGACCTGGCCCGAAAGCAGGCCGATGGCGCCCAGCGCCACCATGTTGGCCACCAGGACCCGGCCGATCTCGTCGCGGGCAATACCGGTGAACGGGATGGCGATGACCCGGGAGGTGGGGAACTGTTCCACCAGGGTCGAATCCACCACCAGGATACCGTTCTTTTTCAGGTCATAGAAGTAGGCGTCGCAGGCGGCCTGATTCATGGCCAGGAGCAGGTCGAGCTCCAGGGCCTTGGGATAGTCGATGGGATGATCGCTGACCACCACCTCGGCCTTGGACTTGCCTCCCCTGGCCTCGGGCCCGTAACTCTGGGTCTGGCAGACATACCTGCCGTCGTAGACCCCGACGGCCTCGGCAAAGACCACCGCCGCGGTGATGAGCCCCTGGCCGCCGGAGCCGGAGAACCGGATCTCGTAGCGCTCCCAGCCGTCCTGCTGTTTCATACCTTGCCCCCCCTGGCCGCCCTGGCCCGCTCGCGAACCTTTTTGTATTCCTCGGTGGAGATGGGCAATTCCCGGTCCGTGAGCACGCCGATGGTGATCTTGCCCCGCAGTTCTTCCGCTGACATCTTCTCGGCCCTGTCCACGTGCACCGCCTGTTCCTTGAAACGCCTGATCATCTCCACGGCGCCGCCGAGATTGTTGCGGCGGCCATACTGGACATGGCAGTTGGAGATCACCTCGACCACGGCAAACCCCCGTTTGCGTATGGCCTGCTCGATGAGCCGGTCCATGAGCTCGGCATGGTAGACCGTGGCCCGGGCCACGAACGAGGCGCCGGCCGTGACCGCCAGCTCGGCGATGGAGAAGTCGTGTTCGATGTGGCCGTAGACCGAGGTGGTGGAACGGGCGCCAAAGGGAGTGGTGGGCGAGTACTGGCCGCCGGTCATGCCGTAGATCGAGTTGTTGATGATGATGGCGGTCAGGTTCAGGTTGCGCCGCGCCGCGTGGATAAAGTGATTGCCGCCGATGGCGGTGGCATCGCCGTCCCCCATGATGGCCACCACGTTGAGCGACGGCCTGGCCAGCTTGACACCGGTGGCAAAGGTCAGGGCCCGGCCATGGGTGGTGTGCAGGGTGTTGAAGTCCAGGTAGGTGGGCATCCGGCCCGAGCAGCCGATGCCCGAGGCAAGGACGATGTCGTCCTTGCTGACATCGAGCCGGTAGATGGCGCGGAGCAGGGCCGCCATGATGATGCCGTTGCCGCAGCCGGGACACCAGACATGGGGGAATTTCTTGTTGTGACGCAGGAAGGTATGGCGCAGGGTCTGAGCGGGAATAACCATGGTCGTATCCGAAATTGAAGGGGCTAGAGCTTGAGCAGCACCCGGGTTATCTCCATGGGCGTGATGAACTCGCCGTCCACCCGGTTGTGCTTGACCACGCGGCAGTCGCACTGGTTCACCCGCTGGACCTCGCGGCTGATCTGGCCCATGTTCATCTCCGGCACCAGCACGGCCCGGCACTGCTTGAGAAGCGGTGTCACCGTGGCGCGGGGAAAGGGGAACAGGGTAATCAGCTGCAGCAGGCCGGCCCGCATCCCCTGCCGGCGGGCCTCCTCCACCGCCCGCAGTGCCGAGCGCGCCACCGAGCCATAGGCGATGACCAGGACCTCGGCGTCCCGGGTGTGAAACCCGCGGGTCATCTGGATATCGGCAAAACCACGCCGGATCTTGCCGGCCATCCGTTCATGGAATCCCTCGATCTCCTTGCGGTTCTGGGTCGGGTAGCCATGCTCGTCGTGGATGAGCCCGGTGACGTGATGACGGTAGCCGTCACCAAAGGCGGCCATGGGCGGCACACCGCGGTTGTCGCCCTCGTAGGGCCTGTACCAGTCCGGCGGCATGCTGGGCCGGATGCGGTCCATGACCTTGACCTCGTCCCGGCCCGGCAACCGGACAGCCTCGCGGGTATGGGCCACCACCTCGTCGGAGAGCAGGATGACCGGGACCCGGTATTTTTCCGAGATATTAAAGGCCTTGACGGTGATGGAAAAGGAATCGAGGACCGAGGAGACCGCCAGGACCACGATGGGATGATCGCCGTGGGTGCCCCAGCGCGCCATCTGCACGTCGCCCTGGGCCGGGCTGGTGGGCAGGCCGGTGGAGGGACCGCCGCGCATGACGTTGACGATCACGCAGGGCACCTCGGCCACGCAGGCAAAGCCCAGGTTCTCCTGCATCAGGGAAAAACCGGGCCCCGACGTGGCGGTCATGGCCTTGACCCCGGCCAGGGAGGCGCCGATAACGGCGCCGATACTGGCGATCTCGTCCTCCATCTGGATAAAGGTGCCGTCCACGGCCGGCAGCAGGACCGAGAGGTGTTCGGCGATCTCGGAGGCCGGCGTGATGGGATAGCCGGCAAAGAACCGGCAACCGGCGGCAAGGGCCCCGTGCACCACGGCCTCGTTGCCCTGCAGGAGCTGACGGCCTGGGGTCTGCTCGGGCTCAGACATCGTTTCTCCTCCTCCTGGGGGTCCGCTCCGACACGGTGATGGCGAAATCCGGACAGTGCAGTTCGCAGAACCGGCAGCCGACACAGCGGTCCGGGTCGGTTATCTCGGGCTTGCCGGCCCGGTCCGCCAGGATGATCTCCCGGGGGCAGAAGGCCATGCAGATGCCGCAGGCCTTGCACCAGTCATGGTAGAACGAGACATCGTAGAGCTTTTTCTTCCGGTCTGCGGCTGTCGTTGTGGTCTTTTCCTGTGGTGTGGTCATGGGCGTCTCCCGGCCACGGCGGCATGGCCCGAAAGCTCTGGCGGCTGATCAACGGCCGGTCTGGCCGGGGATGGCCGACCGTTCCTCCTCTTCTGCATCTGGGCATACCGGGTTGCGGCGAAAAAAGCAAGAGAATCTCCGGCCCGGTCCCTGCAACCTAAATCCTGCACTTCGAAAATGAAGAAAAAATTTTCTCTTGCCATATCAGCGGATTATACGAACGTGATCGTTTTTTTCGACTCACTGATCGTGTGAAGGATTTTTTTCTTCATTTTCTCGCCCGCAGGCATTGGCAATTTTACCGAATCTGCTTCGTTATCAAGGGCTTGAAGTATTCGTATACGTCTTGGCCCTTGATGCCTCGCATCTCCGGCAAAATAGCCAATTGCCGGATTTAGGTGCAAAAAACCTGCCCTGGCCATCAGGAATATTTTCTTGTCAAGGGGCCTGGATTTGAATATATACCAGCATGGCCGGACCAGGTTTATGGCTGGACCAGGTTTGCAGACCACAACTCCGACCGACCCTGAATTTTCTGATACGTCTCAACAGGCACCACCGGCCTGCCCGGGAGCAGCCCGTGGAGCTTTCACTGCCCACGGGTCCCGAAACCACGTGGTGGCATCGGGCTGCGGGGAAGGCCCGTTATCCCGTCCAACGTTCTTCAACAAGGGAGGTATGCATGAAAAAAGGACTGTTCTTCTCCATCGCCGTACTGGCGACCCTGCTGATGACACTGGCCAACGGCCAGGCGAAGACCCGTTTCGTCACCATCGGCACCGGCGGCATCACCGGTGTCTACTACCCGACCGGCGGCGCCATCGCCAAGATGGTCAACAAGAAGAAAAAGGAGTATGGAATCCGGGCGACCGTCGAGTCCACGGGTGGCTCTGTCTTCAATGTCAACGCGGTCATGAACGGTGACCTGGAGTTCGGAATCGTCCAGTCCGACCGCCAGTACCAGGCATGGCACGGCCTGGCCGAGTGGAAGGACAAGGGACCGCAGAAGGACCTTCGTTCCGTATTCTCCATCTATCCCGAGTCCGTCACCCTGGTGGCCGCTGTTGATTCCGGCATCAGGAGCATCAAGGACCTGAAGGGCAAGAAGGTCAATATCGGCAATCCCGGCTCCGGCACGCGCCAGAACGCCATCGATGCCCTCAACGCCGTGGGCATCGACTACAGGAAAGACCTGCAGGCCGAGAACGTCAAGGCCTCCGAGGCCCCCGGCCTGCTGCAGGACGGTCGCATCGACGCCTTCTTCTACACCGTGGGGCATCCCTCCGGCGCCATCAAGGAGGCCACCTCCGGCGCGCGCAAGGTACGGTTCGTCTCCATCAGCGGTCCCGGCATCGACAAGATGCTGGCCAAGTATCCCTACTACGCCAAGTCGGTGATCCCTGTCAAGATGTACCCCGGTGCCCAGAATGACAAGGACGTGCCCACCTTTGGCGTCAAGGCCACCCTGGTCACCTCGATCAAGGTTCCCAACGATATCGTCTACGCCGTCACCAAGGAAGTGTTCGTCAACTTCGACGAGTTCAAGAAGCTGCACCCGGCCTACTCCACCCTGACCAAGAAGTCCATGCTCGAGGGGCTCACTGCTCCCATCCATCCCGGTGCCATGAAGTACTATCGAGAAGTCGGCCTGATGAAATAAGGTCGCTGCGGACGCGGGCGGCAGTCGAAAGGCTGCCGCCTTTTTTTTCGGTTGTGCCATCGCCTGACACGACCGCCGGTTGCAGCCGCTTTGCTGCAGGGGGATCCCGCTCCGGCAGGGTCGTGGCGGGTCGATCTGTTCGGTCTGATTATCACCTCACCCGGAGAGAATCACATGGGCAAACTTCGAGTTGACACGGTTGACGATAACGGCATGGACCTGGCCCGGAAACTGGCCGAGGAGGAGGAAGGCATCGGCAGAAAGCCGGGGGGATGGCAGCGGTTCCTGATTCCCACCATCGCTGTTGCCTGGAGCCTGTTCCAGCTCTCCCTGCCCAAGCTCCTGCTGCTCGACTCCACCTATATCCGGGCCATCCACCTGGCCTTTGCCATGGCCCTGGTCTTCCTCAATTACCCCCTGTGGAAGAAACCCCATTTCGGTATCAGGTACCTGGCCGAGCACAGGAGGATCCCGCTGCTCGACATCCTGCTTGCCGGCCTTGCCGCCTATTCCGCCCTCTATCTCATCATTAACTACCAGGGCATCACCCTGCGCTATGGCGCCCCCAGCATGACCGACACCGTTGTCGGGCTGATCCTGGTCGGCCTCCTGCTCGAGGCGACCCGCAGGACCATCGGCCCTGCCCTGCCGGTCATTGCCGGCGGTTTCATCCTGTATGCCTTTCTCGGCCCCTACATGCCGGACGTCATCGCCTTCAAGGGAACGTCGATGAACCGGTTCGTCGGCCAGATGACCATGTCCACCGAGGGCATCTACGGTATCCCGCTCGATGTCTCGGCCACCATCGTCTTCCTGTTCGTCCTCTTCGGGGCCATGCTCGACAAGGCCGGGGCCGGCAACTACTTCATCCAGCTCGCCCTGGCCCTGCTCGGCCGCTACAAGGGCGGCCCGGCCAAGGCGGCCATTGTCGGCTCCGGTCTCACCGGCCTGGTGTCGGGCTCGAGCATCGCCAACATCGTCACCACCGGCACCTTCACCATCCCGATGATGAAAAAGGTGGGCTATCCGGCCACCAAGGCCGCTGCCACCGAGGTCGCCGCCTCCACCGACGGCCAGCTCGCGCCGCCGATCATGGGCGCTGCCGCCTTTATCATCGCCGAGTATGTCAACGTCCCCTATATCGAGGTGGTCAAGGCCGCCGCCATCCCGGCCTTTGCCTCCTATGCGGCCCTGTTCTTCATCTCCCATATCGAGGCCTCCAAGCTGGGCATCCGGGGGCTGCCCAAGAGCGAGCTGCCGCCCTTCTTCAAGACCCTGGTCAGCGGCCTGCACTACCTGGTTCCCCTGTTCATGCTCCTCTACGAGCTGATCGTGGTCCGCCACTCGCCGGAGCTGGCCGCCTTCAACGCCATCCTGGTCATGCTGGTCATCATGCTCTTCCAGGAGCCGGTCATCGCCTACCGGCAGGGTAGACCCCTGGGACCGGCCTTCAGGAGGTCCTGCCTCAGCATCCTGGAATCGCTGGTCTCCGGGGCCCGCAACATGGTGGCCGTTGCCCTGGCCACGGCTGCGGCCGGTATCATCGTCGGCGTGGTCGCCCTGGGCCTGGGCAACCTGATCTCCGAGATCATCGATGTCCTGTCCATGGGCAATGTCTTCCTGATGCTGGTCATCACCGCCCTGGCCAGCCTGATCATCGGCATGGGACTGCCGACAACCGCCACCTACATTGTCATGGCCTCGCTGACCGCGCCGGCCATTGTCCACATCGGCGCCATGCAGGGCTTTGTCGTGCCGCTCATGTCCGCCCACCTCTTCTGCTTCTACTTCGGCATCCTGGCCGATGACACACCGCCGGTGGGGCTTGCCGCCTATGCCGCCGCGGCCATTGCCAAGTCACCACCCATCGCCACCGGCATCCAGGGATTCATGTATGACATCAGGACCGCCATCCTGCCCTTCATGTTTATCTTCAACTCGGACCTTATCCTGCACAACGTCAACTCCTGGGCCCAGGGTCTTCTTATCTTCGTCATGGCCTGCCTGGGCAATTTCGCCTTTGCCTCGGCCACCCAGGGCTGGTTCATCGCCAGGAACAAGTTATGGGAGATGCCGCTCTTTCTCTGTGTCTGCTTCATCCTGATGCGGCCGGACCAGATCGCCGCCTGGCTGGGCATGCCCCATGACCAGCGCTACTGGACCTATCTCATCGGCCTGGGCCTGTACGGGGCCCTCTATCTCATGCAGCGCGCCCGCCTGCCGCAGGAGCAGGAGCAGGCGCAGGCGGCCTGAGGATGCCTGCCACAACCACTGGAGAAAAACGATGCTGGATGTCAAGAAGATCATGGTTCCCCTGGCATTTTCCCGCCTCTCCGGGGAACTGCTGGAATATGCCGCCGGGCTGGCCGATGCCCTGGGTGCCGAGCTGGTCCTGGTCAACGTGATCAACGAACGTGATGTGGAGGCGGTGCAGCTCATCACCTCCTTCGGCTACGACGTGGACGAGGAGCACTACCTGCAGGAGATCCAGAAACAGCGTATCAGTGAGCTGGAGAAGATGATCAGGAAGATCGACTTTCCCGAGGAGCGGATCAGGGTCGTCTTCCGGGTGGGACGGCCGTCCAGGGTCCTGCTCCACTTTGCGGTGGAGGAAGAGGTGGACATGATCGTCATGGGGATCAGGGCCCGCTCCGACATCATGCATGCCTTCACCGGTTCCGTGGCGGAAAGACTGTTCCACCGTTCACCGGTCACCATTGTCTCTTTCCGTGACCATCGGAACGCCGCCCGCCTGCGCCGGCGGCTGGAACACGGATAGGATGGCAAAACGAGGGGAAACGGTGGAAATACCGGACAGATTGCACCGGGGCCGGGCCATTGCGCGCACCCGGACCCCTGCTGTCGGCGCGCTGTCACCGTACCGCGAATGATGGCCTACCGGCGAACCTTTCCCGTGGCCCTTTCCGGCACGGTGGCAAGAACATCGGACAGAAACAGCCATGATCACCATTGCCGTTGTTGACAATGACCCTGCCGCCAGGAAGATGACAGCCCGCACCCTGCAACAGGCGGGATATGCTGTCCATACCTTTACCTCCGGCCGCTCCTTCCTGGCACAGATGGAGGCCGAACCCTTTGACATCGTCTTTCTCGACCTGCATCTCCCTGACAGGGATGGTTTTGACATCCTGACCCACATCAAGGCAACCCACCGGGAGACCGAGGTGATCATCGTCACCGGCAACGGTTCCATCGACAGTGCCGTGGAGGCGACCAAGGAGGGGGCCTTCCACTATCTCGCCAAGCCGTGCCGGACCCATGACCTGCGCCTGATGGCGGACCGGGCCGCGGAAAAGATCCGCCTGCACAGGGAGAATGTCCACCTCCGTTCCCAGGTCGGCGAGAAGGCGCTCATTCCCGGTTTCATCGGCAACAGCCGGGCCATGCAGGCCATCTTTGAAACCATTGCCAAGGTGGCCCAGGTCAACTGCAACGTGCTTCTCGAGGCAGAGACCGGGACCGGTAAACAGCTGACCGCCCGCGCCATCCATGAGCTCGGTGACAACAGGAAGGCACCTTTTGTCTATTTCAACTGTGGCGGGTTTGCCGAAGACCTGATCTGCAGCGAGCTGTTCGGGCATGAGAAGGGGGCGTTCACCGGTGCCGTGGTGCAGAAAATCGGCCTGCTGGAGGCGGCCGCCGGCGGTACGGTTCTGCTCGACGAGATCGGCGAGATGCCGCTGTCCATGCAGGTCAAGCTCCTCCACGTCCTCCAGGAACGGCAGATCCTGCGGGTGGGCGGGACCCGGCCCATTGACCTGAATATCCGTATCATCGCCGCCACCAACAGGAACCTCAAGGAACTCATCAGGAAGGGGACCTTCCGGGAGGACCTCTACTACCGGCTCAACGTGGTCACCATCCGTCTTCCGCGGCTCAGGGAGCGTCGCGAGGACATCCCCCTGCTGATCCATCATTTTATCCGCAAGGCCAACAAGGCATTCTCCAAGAACGTGCGGGGCGTCTCGCAGCAGGCCCTCGACCTGCTGATGAACTACGGTTTTCCCGGCAATGTGCGGGAGCTGGAAAATATCATCCAGCATGCCGTCGCCCTGACCGAGGGCCGGAAGCTGACGCCCGAGGACCTCCCGCCCCGGCTGCGCGCCCAGCCGGCGCAGGGCGGCTGGAACGAGGAAACCCTGCTGCCCCTGGCCGAGGTCGAAAAACGCTACATCGCCAGGGTCCTGCACACAACCGGTTACAATATCAAGGCGGCAGGACGTATTCTGCAGCTCTCCAGGACGACCCTGTGGCGCAAAATGAAAAAATATGAGCTCAACAATCCGGCCAAGGCCTGACACGTGTTTCATTGTGAAACACAGGACAGATTGTCGCACCTTTCCAAGGTTAAAAATTTAATGATTCAATAGAGTTAACACAAAGCCTTCTTCGATTGTTTCAAAATGAAACCAGGATATTGCTTTTTCATTTTGAAACAGTTATCATTGGAATCTCTCTTTCCCCGGAAGGGAAAATTGATAAAAAACACCGAAATTTCATTAGCAAGGAAGATTTTGCGCCGTTTTTCCCTGTTGTTCTATTTTTCCTGCCCACCCCGGGCAGGCAGCAAGGGATCTCGCGGGGACACGCTCCATTAAATAATGCTATTTCACCATGTTAACAATATTTCGACATGGCGGCCCACGGCGCTGCGCCCCTTTTCTGCCCCAAAAAACTGGCACCCTAATTGCTTAGTCACAGGGACAACCCCTTTCACACGACGAACAGTTGTCGTTGCCTTCGTATAACAGGGATCCGGGTTCGCGCCTGTCCCATAACCATTGTCATAACCATTTCAGTTGCTGCAAAAGGAGGGAACATGAAAAGACTGCATCAAGATCACGGTTCATAGACCGAAATATTCGTGTCTGTCCCCGAAAACAGTGGTTGTCTCCGCACGCGGTCTTTTCGCCGGCATCCGGCAACAGGCCCGGCGAGCCGGTCGCCGGTCATCTGCATCTCCTGATGACACGAGCCGGCCGGGAACGCGGTTGCAGGAGTCCACTCCACTGGCTGGGCAGGGACGGGCACGGATACCATGGTCCGTGCCGCTGCAGCGGTTCGTCACTGTCCGATATCCTGAAATTTCCTCTCTGAAAAGTTATCCCTCCCCTTCCTGGCCGCCCATTGCACTCCAGGCCCGGGGGAGGCTGGGGAATTGACCGGATGGCGTCTCCTGTGCTGACCGAGAGGGTCGGTTTGCCGGGGAGCCCGGACGGCGTAGCCTGCTGGCCGCGGATCAACAGGCGCCGGCCGTGACAGGGGTGTCCGGACGGCATTGGCAGGGAGGCCGAATCCCGGAGGCATCAGCTCCCGAAAACCGCCGCTTCTTCGCCTGCGGCGAGAGCGATGACCAACGGGATCCAAGGAGAAAAAACGTATTTGTGTGGTCGCGGATGCGCGGCCGGAAAACCCAAAAAAGAGGTAGAAAACGATCATGTTCCATATGTATCTGCCCATCGCGGGAAACAGTGTGAATATCATTCTAATTCTTGGCCTGGGAGGCTTTGTCGGTCTGCTTTCAGGTATTTTCGGTGTTGGCGGCGGCTTTCTCATGACGCCGCTTCTCATGATGTTTGGTATTCCGCCGACGGTTGCGGCGGCGAGTGACTCCAACCAGATCGTCGGTGCATCGACCTCGGGGACCTTGGCCCACATGCGCCTTGGCAACGTGGATATCCCCATGGGCCTCATGCTGCTCATCGGTGGTATTGCCGGTGGTACGGTGGGTGTCCAGGTCATCAAGCTGCTCAGGGCCATGGGAAATGCAGACTTCCTCATCGCCATCACCTATGTCATCATGCTGGGCGGTGTCGGCGGCTACATGTTCTGGGAAAGCCTGCAGGGTATGCGGCACCAGGACGGCCTGCCGGTGGAGAAGAAAAAAAGCAAGAAAAAGGAAGCAGAAAAGGAGGAGAAGAAATCTCTCGTTCAGAGCCTGCCGTTTCAATACAAATTCGTCAAGTCCGGCTGTGAGATCTCCATGCTCCTGCCGCTCGGTTTCGGTATCCTGGTCGGTATCCTGGCAGCCATCATGGGTGTTGGCGGCGGTTTCATCATGGTACCGGTCATGGTCTACCTGCTGCGCATGCCCATGCACGTCGTTGTCGGCACCAGCCTGTTCCAGATCCTTTTCACCTGTGTCAACGTCACCATCATGCAGGCCTGGTCCAACCATACGGTGGACTTTGTCCTTGCCGTCCTTCTCCTCCTCGGGTCCACCATCGGCGCCCAGGTCGGCACGGCCGTGTCCAAGCGGCTCAACGCTGACCAATTGAAGATCATGCTCGCCAGCCTGGTGTTGCTGGTGTGCGTGAAGATGATGGCCGGCCTGCTGATGACGCCATCGATCATGGTTGCGCTCAAGGGTGGACACTGATCAGAAACATACCCCCCGGCACTGCGGACAACCATTTCTGGATAACCAGCATGGCTGGACCAGGTTGCATTCCCGGCGGACCGGGTCTAACAAAAAAGGATGACAACAGGGGCAGAGGAAGACCATCCCCCATGAAGCCGCCGCAGGCGCAAACCTTGCCGGTTTTCTGTCCCCTGGATTCTGTTTCGTGAGAAAAGGAGAAACAACACAATGCATCGAATACTACGTATAAACGGACTGCTCCTTGCTGTTCTGGCCGTTCTGTTCTGGATCGGGTCGGCAGGGGCGTCGGAAGCACCTGTGACGCTCAAGCTCTCCCACCCGACCCTGAAGATCACGACATTCTATGACGGCACCACGGTCAATGTCTCCGGCACCCTGCCGGCCAGCGACGACATCCTTCTCCACGTGATCGGGGCGAAGAAGAACGTGGCCCTGAAGGTCAAGGGCAAGGTGGCCGGCCTGTTGTGGATGAACAAGACCGACGTGGAGCTGGAAAATACGCCGGCGGTGTACATGGTCTACACCCCGGAAAAGATTGGCAAGGACCTCCTGCTCGCCCAGCTGGAGGGAAAGTACAAGGCCATGGTCAAGGATGTGGCCCTGCTGGGAGTCGGCTACAAGGCCCTGGTCAAGGACATTGCCATCAAGCCCGAATCCGCGGACAAGAAATTTGTCTTTGGCGAGTACGTGAAACTGATGGAGAAGGCCGGGGTCTACGGTGTCTATGATGGCGCGGTCAACTATGGGCCGGTCGAGGGCAAGACCAAGTCCTTCTCCGCGACCCTGATCATTCCGCCCAAGATGACCGCCGGCAAGTACCTGGTCGAGGCCGTGGCCGTCCGGGACGGCAAGCCCGTGGGCCGGGCCCGGGAGACGCTCACCATCGAGCTGTCCGGGTTGCCCAAGATCATCGCCTCGCTTGCCTACGAGCACTCGCTCCTCTTCGGCATCATGGCGGTTGCCATCGCTGTTGCCACGGGTCTCCTGATCGGGGTCCTGTTCAAGGGAGGAGGAGGCGCCCATTGATGAACCCCTGACAGGTACGCGACGATGAGCTTGCTCGACCGGATTCGTCGGCTTATCGGCCGCAGGAAAAAGGAAACGGTTCCCTTCAAGATTCTTTTTGCCGAGTTTAAAAAAAGTCTTGAACTCAACAACCAGATCCTTGACCTGATTGCCGATGCCAACGATAAACTCAGTGGAGATTATATCTTCGATGAGCTGTATATCCAGAACACCTGCCACAAGCTGGCGGATCTGGTCCGGCAGCTCATCGTCACCATCAATCACCTGACCGAACAGAAATATGCTGCCCTTTATACAAGTTTCCACAGGATCGAAGAGGAGATAGAGGCCCTTCTCCAGGGAAGGGTACTGAGCCAGGTAAAGGATTACATCCTTCCCTATGGCAGCATCACCAGGGAACTGGCCGATGCCGTGGGCGGGAAAAACGCCCATATCGCCGAGATCGGCAGCCTCCTTGACCAGCGTATTCCTGCCGGGTTTGCCATAACCACCGAAGCGTTCAACACCTTTCTCGACGAAAACAGGATCCGGGAGGAGATCCTCTCCATTCAGCAGAGCTGGCACCAGAGCGAAATTCCCGTTGACGAGGCCTCCCGCCGGATCCAGCGGGCCATCATGGCGGCCGAGACCCCGGAGAAGCTGCGCTTTGACATCCTTGCCGCCGCCATGACCCTCAGCAAGCGGCACCCGGATCTCACCCCCTGCTTTGCCGTGCGCTCCAGCGCCCTTGGCGAGGACGAGTTCACCTCGTTCGCCGGCCAGTACCTGAGCCGGCTCAATGTCTTTCTCGACGACATTCCCTTTGCCTACAAGGAGGTGCTGGCCAGCCTCTACAGCCCGGAGGCCATGGAATACCGGCTGATGATGGATTTCAGGCCCTCGGAGATCATGATGGCGGTGGGCTGCCAGCTCATGATCCCGGCCCGGGCCAGCGGTGTCCTCTACACCTATGACCCGGTACGGCCCGAGGATGAAACCATGATCGTGAATTCGGCCTGGGGCCTGGGCGAGCCCATTGTCTCCGGCGAGGTGGCCACCGACCATTTTGTCCTGGACCGCAGGCCGCCACACGAGGTCCGCGAGGCACAGGTCATCGAGAAGACCGAGGCCATGGTCCTGCGCAGCAATGGAGGAACGGCCAGGGAAGAGGTCGATGAAGACCGGCGCCGGCAGGCCAGCCTGACCGACGAGCAACTCCGGGAACTTGCCGAAATCGGCATGCGGCTGGAGAAGTATTTCAAGCGGCCGCAGGATATCGAGTTTGCCATTGACCAGCAGGACCAGGTGGTGGTGCTCCAGGCCAGGCAGTTACGCCTGCAGCAGAAGAGAGCGCCCCGCGCCTGCGACCTCAGTGACATCCGGGAAAAATACCCCATCCTCATGTCAGGCCGGGGTGTGGCTGCCATGGAGGGTATTGCCGCCGGGCCGGCCTGGGTGTTTACAGAAGGCAGGGATCTCAACGAGTTTCCCCTGGGCGGTATCCTTGTCGCCCGCCATGCCTCTCCCCTGCTGGCCCGGGTCATCCACAAGGCGGCCGGCTTTATCACCGATGTCGGCTCCACCACCGGTCATCTTGCCACCGTGGCCAGGGAATTCCGCGTACCTGCCCTGTTCCAGACCGAAAATGGAACCGAGGTGATCGCCGATGGCCGGGAGATTACCCTGGACACCGAGTGTGTCACGGTCTACGAGGGCATAGTGCAGGAACTGCAGTACTATGCCATTCACGAAGAGCCCATCGAGGAGATGTATGAATACCGGCTGCTGCGGCGGGTCCTGAAAAAGATCGAGCCCCTCAACCTGGTCGACCCCTCGGCGGACAACTTCACGCCCGAGGGGTGCCGCACCTACCATGACCTGACCCGCTTTGTCCACGAAAAGGCGGTGGAAACCATCATCAACCTGAATTTCTACCATGCCCACCAGCGGGACACCCAGGCAGGTAAACTGTTGTGGGACTTCCCCCTGGACCTTATCCTGATCGATGTCGGCGGCGGCATCAAGGGCGCCCATGACCAGGGAATCCGTCCCGAGCAGATCACCTCCGTGCCCATGCGCGCCTTGCTCGACGGGATGTCCTATCCCGGCATATGGGACATGACACCGGCCGGGGTCGATTTCTCCAGCTTCATGTCGAGCCTGACCCGGACCACCTCCGTCCGCATCACCACGCCCGAGGATGTGGGGCGCAACCTGGCCGTGGTTTCGGCAGAGTACACCAACATCAATTTCCGGCTCGGCTACCACTACACGGTCATTGATGCCTTTGTTTCCGACAACATCCTGAGCAACCACATCTATTTCCGGTTCTCGGGCGGCGTGACGGAAACGGTCAGGCGTTCACGGAGGACACGGCTGCTGGCCAGGATCCTGTCCCACTACGACTTTCTCTGCGAGCTCTATGGCGACATTGTCGTGGCCAGGCTGAAGAGAACAAACCGGCAGCGGATGCTGCAACGTCTTTTTCTTCTCGGCCTGCTTGTCGGCTTTACCCGGCAGCTCGATGTCCAGATGGTCAGCGAGGAGACCATCGATATCTTCTTCAACAAGATCAGAACGATCATGGAGCAGGCAGAGGTAAAAGAGCCCGACATCCATACGGCTTCCTGACCGCGGCAGAGCGGCGGCAGGCCAGGGGCAAAACGGAAAAAATCCTGGTGACGTCATCATGGTCACCGATCTGAAAACAGAGGGGATGCGGTTCCTCTCCCTGGTGCAAGAGAAGTATCCGGATATGGAAAACATTGTCCTCGGCGGCCCGACCGCCACCGCGAGTGAATCATTCAACAACCATGCCCTGCCTGTTCCTGCCAGCCCGCCCCGGCCCGGAGATCCCGCCCCGGCCCGGCCTGGCCGGGAAAGGTCAGGAGCCATGATGTCCCTCCCGGATACGGCTGGGTGTTGAATTGCCTCAAGGTGGCGTCCATGCTGAAGACATTACTCTACATCGATGAAAACCTGGCCTCCAGTATTGCCCTGCGATTCACGGGATACCTGAACAAGTTTATCCCCCTCTCCCTCTTTGTTATCCACGTGGAACAGGCCGGGGAGCAGGAGCGGGCCGGCGAACCGTTGCAGAAGACCTGGGAAGAAGGTGCAGGCGCACGGGGACGAAGGACCGTGTACCGCATGCTGCGCACGGAGAATATCGACTGTCCCCTGGCCGGTCGGCCAAAGATCTTTATCGGCAACCGTATCGAGGAGATCACCTATGAACTGCGGAGCGGTTCCTACCAGTTCTATATCGAGGGATACCTGAACACCGCCGAGCCGGACCGGTTTTACAAGCGTATCTCCTCGCCGCTCTATACCCAGGCTCCCTGTCCTGTCCTGCTTGTGAAAAACCTCTCCATCTCCAAGAAATGCGCCCTGCTCTGTGCCGATGGTGTCGACCCGGAACAACTCGTCAGGCAGAGCATGAAGATCCTGGGTAACTCCGGTTTTCGGTTTGACCTTATCAGCTTCAGGTACAAGGAAAAGGGTCAGCTGGAGATCCGGCCTGCCGGCGAGGATGACGCCACGCTCAGGGAGGTGCACTCACGGCTTCTTGCTGCCGGCAAATCCGCGGTCAAGTCCGTCACCGCCGCCGGCACCCCGGAACAGGTTGGCAACTACCTCAAGGACTATGCCCTGGTCGCCTCGACGCTGCCGGCCAGCAAAAGCAGGCGCATGGCGACCCTGGCCAGTTCCCAGGCCTCCGTGTTGCTGGTTCACTGACTTTCCTGTCATCAAGGTCCCGGAATCAACAACTGTGCCAGGCGAGGCAAGGCCCCCTCTGTTTGCGCGACCAGTACCGGCCAGGCACTCCCGCCAACGCCCCTGTCTCTCCCCTCTTCCGGGAGAATTCCCCTGCCTGCTGCCGTTGTTCCCCCGTGGCTTGATCCGCGTCATCCGATTATCATCCGGCCCGCCCCCCGGGTGCAGGCAGCCATTTCCGGAAGGACGCCACGGATCATTAATCATGATATATTCATTAGTTATAATTTATGGCATTTTTTAGTCGCCTGTTTTCCCTGTAAATGGTAAATATTGAAGGTTTGTTGCCGGCAAACAACATCACTGCAGCGACGGCATGGTTGGCCGGCCCGGAAATCCCGATGATCAGCATGGCCCGCAAAGCGGGCACAGGCGGAGATGACAGTCCGAGTCTCTGCCTGAACCGCGGGAGAGGACCATCCTGTCTCCTGCTCCCTGTTTCCCGTGCCACCTCCGAAAGGGGATGGATTGCAGGACTGCAGGATGGAACCGCATCCAGGAGAAGGAAATGCACCCACAACACGTACAACAGCCCTCTACGGCAGCGCCACGGGGGAAGAGCTAAGAATGGAGCCAAAAGACGTTCACAGCGGCCACCTGGACGAGGAGAGAAAGGCCGTTTTTCAGCCAGTTGAGCTTGCGATCAAACACCGACGCCTGGCTGGCAAGCGGACAGATTTCCTGGAGGAGATCTTTCCGGCCCGCAAGGCCTATTCCGAAGAACTCAAGCGTGACCTTGACGAGATCATGCAGGCCATCATCGAGGAGGAGTCCCTGAACAAGGCCCTCTCCCTGCTTGGCACCAAGTACGCCATTGAACGGACGTTGCTGGCAGAAGAGCGCAACATCATGGCCGAGGAACGGAACCTGCTGGGCGAAAAACGTACCCGCAGGTCCCAGGTCAGGACCGAACTGGCCGAGAAACGCAGCGGTCTTGCCCGGCTCCGGACGTTTCTGGCCAAGAACCGCACCTTCCTGGCCGAAAAACGCACCTCCATGGCCATGCAGCGGACCACCCTGGCCAAGGCGCGTACCCACCTGGCATTCATCAGGACAGGCGTGGCCCTGGTCGCCCTGGGCAGTGCCCTGACCCGCTACTTCGGCCTTGGCTGGTGGACGTTTCTGGACGGCAGCATCCTTGTCCTGGGTATCATCATGGTCGGCCAGGGTATCTACTTTTACGTGCTGACCAGGAAGGAAGAGGGGCGCGTGGTCGATATCATGCGCCAGAAGGAAGAGGAGCTGATGCGGCGCAAGCCGCGCATACTCGTGCTGGATGATGACCTGGCGGTATGCAAGATGCTGAAGGTCTATCTCGAGAAATCCGGCTACGAGGTGGAGGCCTTCACCAATCCCCATGTCGCCAGGCAGCGGCTCGAGTCCAGCCAGTTTGACGTGGTCATTACCGACCTGATGATGGAAGGAATGACCGGCAAGGAGATCCTCCAGCTTGTCAAGCGGATCTCGCCCCAGACCCAGGTTATCATGATCACCCATATAGAAGAGCAGTTTCTTGATGATATCAAGGGAGAGCTTTTTGCCTACTTTTCAAAACCGGTCGATATCAAGAAATTGCTGGCCAGCGTAAAGGACGCACTCGAGGAACGGATGCTGGTTTAGGAGGGCACAATGATCAGATTATGGAAGACCCTGCACGATGCCAAGCAGGCAAAGGAAACCCTTGCCGAAAAACTTATTCGGGAAAAATTTGAGGCCTTTCTGACCGTACTGGCGGAAAATTCCCATGCGCTCGAGCTGATGACGGAGCTGGAGAAGAATCTTCTCGAGAACCGTCTCATCAGCATCCCCTACCTGAAGAACATGGTGAAGAACCTGTCCAAGAGTGTCTACAGCGTCATCGACAACCTGGAGCGTCTTTCCGGGGGCAAGTACACGGCCTTAAATGAAGTCTACGACAATATCGAACGGGAAATCAGGAAGATACTCACCGGTAGCAAGATCCCGATCCATACGCCCATGGTCATCCCCATGGACCAGATCCATGCCGGCCACATCGACAAGGTCGGCAGCAAGATGGCCAATCTCGGTGAGCTGCGCAACCGCTACAACATCAACGTCCCCGACGGTTTTGCCCTGACGGCCTGCGCCTATACGCACTTTGCCGAGTACAACGACCTGGGCAAAAAGATCGCCCGCATCCAGGCAGGCATTGACGTTGCCAACTCCCAGCAGTTCCTGGAGGCCGAAAAAGAGATCAAGGCGGTGATCCGCGAGGCGGTGGTTCCGCCCGAGATCGAGGACGCGGTCAACAGGATCAGCCACGACCTGGAAAAGAAGTACGGCCGGGAGATGTACTGGGCCGTCCGCAGCAGCGCCATCGGCGAAGACCTGGAGAACTCCTTTGCCGGCCAGTTTTCCAGTATTCTCAATGTGCCCACCGACCAGATCCTGGACAAGTACAAGGAGGTGGTGGCGAGCAAGTACAATGCCCGCAACATGCTCTACCAGCGGATGAAGGATATCCGCTCGGACGATGTCAACATGAGTGTCGGCGTCATCGAGATGGTGCGGCCGATGACCTCGGGCGTGATGTATACGGTGGAGCCCATGCGGCCGGATTCCGGCGAGATTGTCATCTCGGCCATCTGGGGCCTGGGCCAGCTCCTGGTGGAAGGCGTCACCTCCGCCGACCTGTTTGTCCTGAAACGCGATCCCGGCTTTCCCGTGGTCAGGGAGGAGATCGCCCAGAAGGAGATGTGCCTGAAATGGCTCGAGGCCGGCGGTGTCGAGCACGGCATGACCAGCGAGAAAGAGTGCCAGCGGGCCTGCCTGACCCACGAGCAGCTGCGGATCCTCGCCGAGACCGGGCTCAAGATAGAAAAATATTTCAAGGGACCGCAGGATATCGAGTGGTGCTTTGACCAGGAAGGTAACCTGGTGGTGGTCCAGACCCGGCCGCTGCACGTCCTGGATCACAGCCGGCGGCGACGGCTGGAGAAACCGGTGAACGCGCCGGTCATCGCACAACAGGCGCGTACGGTGGTCGGTGGCGTTGGAGCGGGCCCGGTCTGCAAGGTAACGGATATCCACGAGATATTTACCTTCCCCGAGGGCGCGGTCATGGTCCTGAAAAACTCCTCGCCCCGGTTCATCGGCGCCCTGACAAAAGCCGCGGCCGTGGTGGTCGAGAAGGGAAACCACACCGACCACATGGCCTCCGTGGTCAGGGAGCTCAACGTCCCCTGTCTCGTCCAGGTGCCGTCGATCTTCTCCACCCTGAGAGACGGGCAGGAGATCACTGTTGACGCCACGGAAGGCATCATCTACGAGGGCCTGATCAAGGAACTGCTGGAGGCGGATGACACGACGGTCAAGGAGGCACCCGTTGATGTCAGCCAGACCGAGTCCCACCGGCTGCTCTCCCAGATGGCGCCGTACATCTTTCCCTTGCACCTGACCGATCCGCGGGTGAGCGATTTCCGGGAGACATCCTGCAAGACCTGGCATGACATCCTCCGTTTCTGCCACGAAACCGCCCTGAACGAGATCTTTCTTCTCAAGCAGAAGGGCAAGGTCAACACGATAAAAAATGTCTACCGGGTCAGGACGGATCTCCCCTTCAGGCTGTTCGTCTTTGATCTCTTCGGTACCACGGTGGAGGGCGCCAAGGGCAGGGAGATCGAGCCGGAACAGGTCAACGCCGCCCCGTTCCGCGAGCTCTGGAAGGGGATGACCGCAGAGGATGTCAGCTGGGAGGGCCCGACGCAGCAGATGGGCGCCCGGGACCTGCTGTCGGCGATGACACGGACCAGGGCCTTTGAGGCCGAGGCGGAAGATGCGAAAAGTTATGCGGTGGTCACCCCCGAGTATCTCAACCTGAGCCTGAGCATGGGGTACCATTATGTCACCCTGGACTGTTACATTGCCGACGATCCCTACAACAACTACATTACCCTCTCCTTCAAGGGAGGGGCGGCCGACGCCAAGAGGAGGCGGCTGCGGGTCCTTCTCGTCGCCGAGATCCTGAAGCCGCTCGGGTTTGACGTCACGGTGAAGAATGACTTTTTAAAGGCCAGGCGCAAGGCCGAGGACCGCGAGGAACTGCTGCGGACGATCTACGAACTGGGGCGGATGTTTGGCCTGACCCGACTGCTCGATGTGGCCATGGAGGACGAGGGGATGATCCGCGAATGCGCCCAAAAATTCCACGAGCGCAAACCGATGCTGGCCTAGCCGGCCGCGCCTGCGCAGGCAAAGCCTGGCCGCGGCTAAGCGGAGCAGTGTGCTCCGAAGCCCTTTACGGGGACACGCTCCATGATGCGAACGTACTACCGCCCGGCACGCCGCCATGTGGTGTGCCGGGAGAGACGGTGAAACCCGGCGCATCCGGGCGACTCCCCTGTGACATTACCCTCCCGGAGAGGAGGCCCGCCACAGCTCTCCCGGCGGGATCGTCCTTCATGCACGCCCCTTCTGTCCAGCCCCGTATCCCTTTCCCCGGTCCGAGCGACCATTGCCGGCACAGGGCACAGCCGGGACGCATCGTGTCCCGCCTGCCCTGTCATGTTGTGCAAAGCAGCTGATCCTCCGCCGGCAGCGGCGGCCGGGAGCAGATGCCGTGCCGGCAAACCATGAGCAACCGATGGAGCCCGAAGAAAATGGAAGAACCGGTTCAGGAGAATAGTGCCGCGAAAGTCTCTTTTTCCCGCGACCTGGGACTCTTTGACGCCACCATGATCGGCATCGGGGCCATGATCGGCGCGGGAATCTTTGTCCTGACCGGCATTGCCGCCGGCGAGGCCGGTCCGGCCGCGATCCTGTCCTTTGCCCTCAACGGGGCGGTGACCCTGCTCACCGCCCTCTGTTATGCCGAGCTTGCCTCGGCATATCCCAAATCCGGCGGCGGATACTCCTACATCAAAAAGGCCTTCCCCGGCGCAGCCGGTTTCGTGGCCGGCTGGATGCTCTGGTTCTGCTACATCATTGCCTGTGCCCTCTATGCCCGTGGTTTTGGCAGCTATTTCTGGGAATTCGTCCAGCACTATTTCCCGGCGCTCTCCGGGCTCGTCTTCCAGGCCATGGGGCACCAGGCGCCGGCGCTCCTGATGACGGTGGTGGTCGGCATCCTGTTCATCGTGGTCAACATGCGGGGAACCGCCCTGACAGGGAACGTGGAAAACGTCATCACCCTGGCCAAGATCGTCATCCTGGCCATCTTCATCTTCTACGGATTGCGGCAGATATTCCGGATCCCCGGCGAGGCGCTGGCAAGTTTCACTCCCTTTTTCCCAAAGGGTTTCAGCGGCGTGGTGATGGCCATGGGGTTGACCTTCATCGCCTTCGAGGGCTACGACCTGATCGCCACCGTGGCCGAAGAGATCAAGAAGCCGGAAAAGACCATTCCCCGCGCCACCCTGATCTCCCTGGCAGTGACCATTACCATCTACATCCTGGTCCTGGTGGTCTGTATCGGTGCCATCCGGCCGGATTCCGGGACATCCTGGCAGTTTCTCGGACGGTACCAGGAAACGGCCATTGCCAAGGCGGCGGAAAATTTCATGCCCTTTTTCGGCATCGCCCTCGTCATCTTCGGTGGCCTGCTCTCCACCATCTCGGCCCTGAACGCCACGATCATGGCCTCCTCGCGGGTGGCATTCTCCATGAGCCGCGACAGGATGCTGCCCGGCTCGCTCAGTATCATTCATCCCCGCCTGCGCACACCCCACATCGCCATTGCGGTGACCGGGGTGATCATGCTGGTCATGGCGGTGCTCTTTCCCATCGACGTGATCGGGTCCGCGGCCAGTGTCATGTTCCTGCTGACCTTTACGATGGTGAACCTCTCGCTCATCGCCCTGCGCCGGAAATTTCCCGAGCTCAAGGGAGGCTTCCGGGTTCCCCTGTACCCGTTCACCCCGGTTGCGGCAATCTTTCTCAACCTGTTCCTGGCCCTCGGCCAATACAGCTTTGCCCCGCAGGCCTGGTACATCGCCGTGGCGTGGATCATCGCCGGTCTCTTTGTCTACCTGGTCTATTTCAGAAAATTCGTGGGCGCGGAGCTGCCCGAGGTCCTTGCCGTCCGGCAGCCGAAAAGCAAGAGTTCCTCTGCCTACCGCATCCTGATCCCCATTGCCAACCCGGATAACGTGATCCCGTTGATGCGGCTCGCCATTCCCATTGCCAGGGAACACGAAGGCGAGATCATCGTCCTGGCGGTGGTTTCCGTCCCCATCAACCTGCCGCTGCACGAAGGTATGCTCTGGGTTCACCACAAGAATTCCCTGCTTCGCAAGGCCATCCGTTTCGGCCGGGAACAGGGCGTGGAGACCCGCTCGGCCGTCCGTATCGCCCACCGGGTGTATGACGGCATCATCCAGGCCGCGGTGGCAGAGGATGCCAACCTGGTGCTGATGGGCTGGAAGGGATACACCACCACCCGGGACCGTATCTTCGGCGAGGTCACGGACAAGACCGTCCGGCTCGTGCCCTGTGACCTGATCACGGTGAAGCTGGGCAGGGAGGACTCCTTCAGGAGGATCCTGATGCCCACGGCCGGGGGTCCGCACACGGCCCTGGCGGCAGAGTTCCTGAGCCTTTACCAGCAGGCGTACGGGTACGAGGTGACCTGCTGTTACGTGGTGCCTGCCGGTGCGAGTGAACATCAGCGCGAGACCGCCCGCAACCGGATCAGGGAGACCATCCACGGGACAGGACTGGAAGGAAAGGCGGAGATACGGCTCATCGAGGGCAAGAGGGTGGCAGAGGCCCTGGTGAGGGTTGCCGGCGAGTATGACCTGGTGGTCCTGGGGGCCTCCAGGGAAGGCATCTTCTCCAGTGTCCTGTTCGGCGAGATCCCGGAACGGGTCGCCCGCTACTCCCGGACACCGGTGATGATCGTGCAGCAATACGAGGGAAGGCTCAAGAACGTCGTGAAGCGAATCCTGGGATAGGCCGACCGACGTTCCCCCTGCCCGCCCTGCGGGATGGAGCGGGGGGCTCCTCATCCTCGCTGCGGCCGCACGCCTGGGCCGGCTGATGCCTCCCGGCTCCTCCTGTCTTCCGGTACAGGTATCTCTTCGGCCAGGGCGGCCAGGAAGTTGGCCAGGAGCAGGGTGCGCCGGGGCAGGCTCGGCGCAAGCAGGTACTCTTCTTCACTGTGATCGAACTCGCCCAGCGGGCCCAGGCCGTCCAGGACCGGCAGTCCCTCGCCTGCCAGCGTATTGGCGTCCGAGACTCCCCGGCGCACCTCTTCGCGCACCACGATCCCCAGCCGTTCGCCCACGCGGGCCAGGAGGCGGAAAAGGCGCAGGTTGGCCTCGCAGCGCTCCATGACCGGCCGCTCGTTGGTGATCTCCAGCCGGCAACGGGTGCCGGCCACTGTTGTGGCGGCGCAGATGCCACTGATCTTCCGGCGCAGCCGCACCCCTGCCTCCTGGTCCGGGTAGCGGCTGTCCACCAGGGCCGTGGCATGGTCGGCCACGGTGTTGGGCCCGATGCCGCCCTCGACCCTGCCCACGTTGACCACCACCTCCCGGTCATTGCATCCCTCCAGGGCAATGATCTTGCCGGCCAGCTCCAGGATGGCGCTGGCCTTGTCCCTGCCGGCAAAGGCGGCATGGCCGGCCCGGCCGTGGACCGTCAGCCGGTAGCCGGTCTTGCCCCGGCGACCGGTCACCACCTCGCCGTTCATGCCGCCGCACTCGGTTACCAGCGCGCAGCTGCACTCCCGGGCCAGGCGGCGCAGGATGGGCAGGGAAGAGGGCGAGCCCGCCTCTTCATCGGAGTTGAACAGGAGCACGAGGGGCAGACCGGCCAGCAGGCCGGCCCGGGCCAGGAGGCGACAGGCGCCGATGGTCACCACCAGGCCGCCCTTCATGTCGATGACGCCGGGTCCATGGATCCTCCGGCCCTGCCTGGTGCAGTCGGTGAACGGGGTGTCAGGGGGAAAGACCGTGTCCATGTGCCCCGTGACCAGGATCGGCCGCGCCGGGCCGGAGGCCGCCCTGGTGCGGAAGACCAGGTGATCGCCGTACCGGCCGCCCGCCACCGTCTCCAGCTCCAGGTCGAGCCCCGGCCCGGCCAGGGCGGCGCGAACCAGCCGCCCCACCCTGTTCACCCCGGTCCGGTTGTGACTGCCGCTCTGAACGGAAACCAGTTCCGAGAGCAGCTCAAACAATGCCTGTTCCTGCCCGGCAGTGAGTCGATCCTGGATGATCTTCATGATCTCTCCCCTAAATCCTGCACTTCGAAAATGAAGAAAAAAAATTGCCAATTGCAGGATTTAGGTCTCCTGTTTTCCTGCGGCAGCCGGGGCGAACCAGGGCGAATTCCAGCCCCTGTCACACGACTCCGCATTCCCCTGGCAGCATGTCCGCGGCCAGTGCCTGTCCACAGTTTTCCACCGCCCTGCCACAGCGGCGGAGAAATTCCTGCCCACCGGATGTCCCTTGTCTTTCCGGCATAAATGTACTATTAACATTTACTGTACGTTTGTAAAACCCTGCCGTCTCCACCATCGGTGCGATCATGAAGAAACCTCTCACCCGCCGGCAGCGGGAACTGCTGAACTATCTTGAACAGGAGATGGAGCAGGGCGGTGTCACGCCCAGCCTGCGCACCGCCGCCCGCGCCCTGGGCATCAGCCACACCGCCGTGGCCAGCCTGCTGCAGGCCCTGGAACAGAAGGGATGGATCCGGCGCCAGGGCCGCTACAGCCGCTCCATCAGCCTGCTTGCCGATCCGGACCCCGCCCTTGCCGGCCGGCGGGTGCCGGTCATCGGCCGGGTGGCCGCCGGCCTGCCGCTCTATGCCCAGCAGGAGTGGGACGGCGAGATCGTGGTCGATGGCCGCATCTATCGCGGCGACAACCTGTTCGCCCTGCGGGTGCAGGGCGATTCCATGCGCGACGCCGGCATCCTGGACAGGGATATCGCCATCTGCGAGCCCCGCCAGTTTGCCGAAAACGGCGAGATCGTGGTTGCCCTGCTCCACAACGAGGAGGCCACGGTCAAACGTTTTTTCTACCGCGGCACCCACATCGAGCTCCACCCTGCCAACGAGGCCTTTCCGGTCATGCGCTACCGGCTCGGCGAGGTCCTGGTCCAGGGCCGGGTCATCGGGATCCAGCGCGGCCCGGAGGAGATGGCAAAGAGGTAGACGGGATGCCATGCTCCGTAAATGTACAGACAATGTACTTTACATTTTCTGTACATTTGCTATCATCACGGCATGGACCGCGCCATACTGCATCTCAATTTCGTCAACCTGGCCGTGGGCCTGGAGCGGCTGCGGGACAGCAGCCTGGCGGAACGGCCGCTCATCATTGCGCCGACCACGGACCGGGCCCTGGTCCATGCCGCGAGCCGGGAGGCGGAAGGCGACGGCGTGCGCAGGGGCATGCCCCTGGCCGCGGCCCGCCGCCGCTGCCCCCGGGCCGTGGTGCGGCCGCCCCGGCCGGAAAGATACAGGAGATTCATGGCCCGCTGCACAGGGCCTGCCCTTGCCTTTTCTCCCCTGGTGGAACCGGGCCGGGGCATGGGCCACCTCTACCTTGATCTCAGTGGTTCGCGCCGTCTCCTGGGCCCGGCCCCGGCCATGGCCCGGCGACTGCAGCAGGAACTGCACAGGGCCACCGGCCTGTCCCCGGCCTGGGGCCTGGCCACCAGCCGGATGGTGGCCAGGGTGGCCGGCCGCCTGGCCAGGCCGGACGGCGGATGCGTCGTGGCGCCGGGCACGGAACAGGAGTTCCTCGCCCCCCTGCCCCTGGCCCTGCTGCCCGGACTGCAGGGGCACGACCTGGCCCGGCTGGGCGAGCTGAACATCCGTACCGTTGCCCAGGCCCGGTGCCTCTCCCTCCAGGAGCTGGCCGTGGTCTGCGGCCAGCGGGCGCGGCAGGTCCAGCGGCTCCTGCACGCCATCGACCCGCGGCCGGTCCGGCCCCTCTCCACACCGCCCGGCCCGGAACCCCTGTTTATTCATCGTTTTTCACCGGACACCAACCAGGAGGATGTTGTTCTCGCCGCCCTGCACGACCTGGTCCTGCGGGCCGGCCGCCGGCTGCGCCGCCAGGGGCGCGGCTGCCGGCGGCTGGCCGTGCACCTGGAGTACAGTGACGGCCTGGAGGTGGTCCGCCAGGCCGCGGCCAGGGACGTGGCCGCGGACAACCACGCCCTGCACGGCCTGGCCGTCACCGCCCTCTATCGCTGCTGGCGCCGCCGGGTCCGACTGCGGCGGCTGGCCCTTTCCTGCAGCGGTCTCCGCACCCTGGTCCGCCAGCTCTCCCTCTTTGAAGACATTGAAAGAAAAAACGTCAAATCCATGCAGATAAGCATGGCCCTTGATGCAATTTATCAACGTTTCGGGGCGGCCATGCCCAGGCCGGCCACCCTGGTCTGTCCGCGTCGGGACACTGTCCAGGCCAGGGGCCGGAAGAGCAGGGCCGCGCCATGATCCCCCTGGCCTGCCGCTCCCACTACTCCCTGCTCCGGGCCACGGCGGATGTCTCCACCCTGTGCCGCCGGGCGCGGCTCCTCGGCTACCCGGCCCTGGGCCTGACCGACAGCAACAACCTGCACGGCCTGTGGCCGTTTCTTGCCGCCTGCCGCCGGGAGGACCTCACGCCCGTTATCGGCGCCGAGCTGGTCTGCGGCCAGGAGCGGCTCTTCTGCCTGGTCCGCGATCCGGCCGGCTACCGCAACCTCTGCCGGCTGCTCACTGCCCGGCAGGCAGGGAAACTCTCCCTTCCCGACCTCCATGCCGACCAGTGCCAGGGGTTGTTCCTGCTGGCGGATAGCGGTGCGCTGCTCGCCCGCCTGCACGGGCGCGGCGCACGGGTCGCCGCCGCCCTGGTGGGACGGCCCGACCACCGGGCCTCGCGGCTCCACAGGCTGGCCGGACGGCTGGGGGTCATGGCGGTGGCCCTGCCGGATGTCTTTTTTGCCGCGCCAGGGGACTATCCCCTGCACCGGCTGCAGCGGGCCATGGCCCTGCGCACCACCCTGTCCCGGCTGCCGGCCGGGGAGGTGGCCCGGCCGGACAGCTTCCTGGCACCGGCCACGGTCTATGAAAAACGGTTCGCCATCTGGCCGGAGACAGTGGACAACAGCCACAGGATCCTGGAGGAGTGCTCCTTCCGCGGGCCGGAATTCGGCACCGTCCTGCCGCCCTACCGTGACCTGGCGCCCGGGCAGGCCGACGCCCTCCTGCGCCGGACCGCCCTGGCCGGTGCCCGCAGCCGCTATGGCGATCCGCTGCCGGCAGAGGTCCGGGCGCGGCTGGATCGTGAACTGGCCGTGATCGCGGACCGGGGATTTTCTTCCTATTTCCTGGTGGTGCGCGACATTGTCGCGCCCGTGTCCCGGACCTGCGGCCGGGGCTCGGCTGCTGCCTCCCTGGTGGCCTACTGCCTGCGGATCACCAATGTCTGTCCCCTGCGCCACAACCTCTACTTTGAGCGCTTTCTCAATCCGGGCCGGCCCGACCCGCCGGACATTGACATCGACTTTGCCTGGGACGAACGGGACCAGGTCCTGGCCCGGGTCCTGGAACAGTATGGCGCGCACGCGGCCATGGTCTGCAGCCTGGTGCGGCTGCAGCCGCGCATGGCGATCCGGGAGACGGCCCGGGTCTTTGGCCTGCCCGCAGCCGAGATCCGGCAGACGCTGCGCCGGCTGCGCGGCCTGCGTTTCCGGGGCGGCCCCGGCCAGGCCGTCCCTCTGCCCGGCATGGAGCTGGCCGCACCCTGGCCGGAGATCCTGCGTCTTGCCGGCGCGGTCAGTGGCATGGTGCGCCATGTCTCGGTCCATTCCGGTGGCGTGGTGATCACGCCGCGACCAGTGACCGACTATGTACCGGTCCAGAGGGCGGCCAGGGGCGTGCCCCTGATCCAGTGGGACAAGGACGGGGCCGAGGCGGCCGGCCTGGTCAAGATCGACCTGCTGGGCAACCGCAGCCTGGGCGTGATCCGGGATACCCTGGCGCAGATGCGGGAAAACGGCGTGGTGCCCGGGGAGAGGGACTGGCGGCCAGAGGACGACGCGGCAACACGGAAGACCGTGGCCACCGGCGCCACCATGGGCTGTTTCTACATCGAGAGCCCGGCCATGCGCCTGCTGCAGAAAAAGGCGGGCCGGGGCGACTTCGAGCACCTGGTGATCCACTCCTCCCTGATCCGGCCCGCTGCCAACAACCTGATCCGGGAATACCTGCGCCGCCTGCACGGCGGTGCCTGGCAGCCCCTGCATCCGCTGCTGGCCGATGTCCTGGAATCCTATGGCATCCTGGTCTTCCAGGAGGACGTGGCCCGGGTGGCGGTGCGGCTCGGCTTTTCCCATGCCGAGGCCGACCGGCTGCGCAGGATCATGGCCAAGAAGGCGCGGCACGCCAGGCTGGCCGATCATTGGCAGCGGTTTTCGGACCTGGCCGGCGCCCGGGGGATCAGCAGGGAGAAGATACGAAAAATATGGGAGATGATGCTGAGTTTCGAGGGCTACTCGTTCTGCAAGGCCCATTCGGCGAGCTACGCCATGGTCTCGTTCCAGGCGGCCTGGCTCAAGACCTGGTTCCCGGCCGAGTTCATGGCCGCAGTGCTCTCCAACCAGGGGGGCTACTATTCCACCTTTGCCTATGTCTCCGAGGCCAGGCGCCTGGGCCTGCGCATCCTGCCGCCGGATGTCAACCAGGCCCGCATCCGGTGGCAGGGCCGGCAGAAGCGCCTGCGGGTGGGTCTCATGGCCGTGCGCCACCTGGGCCGCGCCACCATGCACCGGATCGTGGCGCAGGCCCCCTTTGCCTCGGTCCGTGATTTCCTGGACCGGGTGCGGCCCGGCGATACGGAGGCCTGTTCACTCATCCATGCCGGCGCCCTGGACAGCCTGGCGGGATCCGGGGAACAGGGCGGCCGGGCCGCGCTCCTCTGGCGGCTCCGCTGCTGGCAGAGCAACGGCCCGTCCCCTGCCCTGCCCGCCCTGCCGCCCGAGGACCGGCACCAGCGGCTGCGCAACGAGTACCGGGCCCTGGGGTTTCTCTGCGCCCTCCATCCGATCACCCTCATCGACCGGCGCCGGCTGCCGGTCACCCTGCGGGCCGCCGAACTGGCGGACCATGTGGGCCGGCGGGTCTGTTTCCTCGGCTGGCCGCTCTGCGGCAAGGTGGTGGCCACGGCCCGGGGCGAGGCCATGGAGTTCTTTACCTTCGAGGACGAGACCGGCCAGGTGGAGTGCACCTTCTTTCCGCAGGCCTACCAGCGCAGCGGCCACCTGCTGCACAGCGGCCGGCCGCTGCTCCTCGCCGGCACGGTGGAGAAGGAGTTCGGCGCCACCACCCTCACCGTGCAGGAGGCGCGTCCGGTCGAATCCCGGCAACGGCAAGGGGTGCGGCGGGTCGGCGCCGGCATCGAAACGGCCGGGGGAGCGGCCTGCCCTGCCCCATGACTACTTGACCTTGCGCTTGGCGATCTTCTTGATCTTCTTCTTGAACAGGCGCCTGGCCTTGGCCAGCCGCTTGGCGGCCAGCTCGATCAGGATCTCCTGCGAGCTGCGCTGCTCGCCCCGCGGCTTGGGCCGACGCTGGATATAGGTGCCGTCGGGCTGCATGACCCAGGCCGAACGCTGGTCGTTGAGCTGGACATCGAGGATCTCCCGCAGCGCCGCCTGCAGCTCGGGCGGCTCGACCGGCGTGATCACCTCGACCCGCTCCTCCAGGTTGCGTTTCATGATATCGGCCGAACCGATGAAGTATTCCTCCTTGCCCGAATTCCTGAAATAGTAGATGCGGCTGTGTTCCAGGAACCGGCCCACGATGGAGATCACCTGCACATTCTCGGACAGTCCCTCGATGCCCGGCCGCAGGCGACAGGTATCGCGGACGATCAGGTCCACCCTGACCCCGGCCATGGAGGCCCTGTACAGGGCCGCGGTGATGTCGCGGTCCTCCAGGGCGTTGGTCTTGAACTGGATCAGGCCGGGATTCTTGGCCGAATGATTCTTGATCTCCCGCTCGATCTTTTCCAGGAGACCCTTTTTCAGGATCTTGGGCGAGGGCAGCAGTTTCTGGTAATTACGCGCCGGCGCATAGCCCATGGTCAGGAAGTTGAACAGCTCGGTCAGGTCGCGGCCGATCTGGGGATCACAGGTCAACAGGCCGATATCGCTGTAGATACGGGCCGTGCCGGCATGGTAGTTGCCGGTGCCGATGTGGGCGTAGCGGCGCAGGCCGTCATAGTCCTGGCGGATAACGAAGATGACCTTGGAGTGGGTCTTGAGCCCGACCACGCCATAGGTGACATGGACGCCGGCCTGCTCCAGGTAGCCGGCCCAGTGGATATTGGCCGACTCGTCGAACCGGGCCTTGAGCTCGACCACCACCGCCACCTGCTTGCCGTTGTGGGCCGCGTCGAGCAGGTACTGGATGATGCGGGAATCCGACGATGTCCGGTACAGGGTCATCTTGATGGCCAGGACCTTGGGATCGGTGCTTGCCTCGCGCAGGAACCGCTCCACCGATGAATCAAAGGATTCATAGGGGTGCTGGAGCAGCAGGGCCCCCTCCTCCCGGATTATATGAAAGATGTTGGGGGAATCGCCGGCCAGCCGGTAGTGGTCAAAGGGCTGGTGCACGGGATAGTGCAGCTCGGGCCGGTCAATGGCCGCGATCTCGAACAGGTCCCGCTTGGCCATGATCCCGTCCACGGCAAAGACGTCCCGGTCGCGGTCGATGCCCAGCTCGGCGGCCAGCATGCCCCGGTGGTTGTCGCTCATGCAGGCGCCCACCTCCAACCGGACGATCTCGGCGAACTTGCGGTCGCGCAGGGCGGTCTCGATCATGGCCAGCAGGTCGTTGGCCTGGTCCAGGGTCTTTTCGGTGATGGCGTTGCGGGTCACCCGGAAGAGCTCGCAGCTCTCGATGATCATGCCCGGAAAGATGGTATCGAGGTTGTTGGCGATCAGGTCCTCGAACCGGACATAGAGATGGCCCGGCCCCACCCGGATGAAGCGGGGGATCACCACGCCGGTGGGGACCTTGATCCGGTTGAGGAAGATGTGGTCGTCACTCTTGTAACGGGTGGCGACCAGGAGGTTGAGCGACAGGTTGGAGATAAAGGGAAAGGGATGGGCCGGGTCCATGCCCTGGGGGGTGAGCAGGGGGTAGATGTTGTCATAGAAATAGACGTCCATCTCCTCCTGCTGTTCCCTGGTCAGGGCCTTGTAGGGAACGATGCGGATATCCCGCTCCGCCAGCAGGCCAAGCAGGCGGCCCTCCAGTTCCTGCTGCTGCCGGAGCAGGTCGCGCACGACCACGTGGCACTCGTCGATCTGCTGCTGGGGGGTGCGGCCGTCGATGGAGAGCTTTTTCAAGCCGGCCCCCACCTGCTGCTTGAGACCGCCGATGCGCTTCATGAAAAACTCATCAAGGTTGGAGCCGACAATGGCCAGGAACATGATCCGTTCCAGCAGCGGCGTCCGCTCGTCGCGCGCCTCGTGGAGAACCCGGCGGTTGAACTCGAGCCAGGTGAGCTCGCGGTTCAGGTACCACTCCGGGGAGGTAAGATCGAACTCCTTTTTCTTCTTCTCCCGGGCAGGGACCGAGGTTGTCTTTTTCTGTTCCTTGTCGCTCTTGCCCTGTGTCGCTGTCTTGGTCATGGATGCTCCGCTGAAAAAAGGACGAAGGCGCCTGCAGACGACCGCTGCCGGGACTCAGGCGCCGTTGTTGCCGTTTGTGTTGCCGGGCGGGAAGTGTTGCAGGATCTCGGTGACGTAGGTGTCTATCTCCTTCTGCATCTTCTGCCGGTTCCCGGACTTGCGGATAATGCCGGTGCCCAGTCCCCGCCAGATCAGTTGCCGCCGCCGCGGGTCAATGATGTCGATGCCCAGGGTACCCTCGGTGTAATAGTGCACATCCACCCTGTCGTATCCCCTGCCCCAGTGGGGAGAGTAGCCCGGGCCGTAATAGGAGCCGCCGGCGACAGGCCGGCTGGTGAGCCGCATCTTTTCCCTGCTGGTGCCGTAGATGGTGATGAGAATATCCGCCTTGTCCGGCGTGGTCATGGCATATCCCCGGCTCTTCATGTACCGGTTGATGGTGGCGATGATCCGCTTCCTGAGCAGCGGGTCCTGCCGGAGCTGGTCGCCGGCCATGGTGTTGTCCATCCAGGCGTAGGTCCTGACCCTGGAAAAATCCACCGCCGGATCAAAGTCATAGCTCACCTGCACCGGACTGCAGGCGGCAAGGAGGAAACAGAGGCAAAGAAGGACAGGGGGAAGGGCAACGGAAAATCTTCCGGACATGGCAGACCTCGCTCCAACTGGACCAGGGAGAGTACCTGTCTAACAGTACCACACCCTGCGGTTTTGTACATCGGAAACCGCCACCGGCGGGAATTGACACCCGGAATCAGTGCAAATCGGGATTGACAAAAAGCCGGATCTTCCCTATGGTTTTGTGCATATGTTCAGGGCTGCCGCCATGCCGCGCCCAAGACCTGCGGGCGCCGGCAAAGCGCCCCGCCCTGCACGAAGAGATCTGTTTTTACGTCACGGTTCCCGCCATATTCGCACTGTTCATGCCAGCCGGCATGCGGGCCCGAGGGGATGCCTGCACGGACAATCGCGCCGGGAACTGTCACGTTCTTACCCATGGTCGCTGGCCGCCGCCCGGCAGGGGAAACCGGCGGCAACGGCCGCGACCGGAACCTGGAACCAGGAGGTGGAATCATGAAAGGCAAGATCTCGTTTCTCTGCATTGTCATCCTGCTGTTCAGCGCAGCCCAGGTCCTGGCCGTGCCGACCAGGGTGACGGTCCGGGTCAAGGCCAGGGACGCCAAGTTCATCGGCACCAGTTTTGGCGGTATCCTGATCACCATCAGGGATGCCGACACGGGTCAACTCCTGGCCAAGGGGGTCACCAAGGGGGCCACCGGCGACACCAAGGTCCTGATGAAGCAGCCCATCACCCGCTTTGAGACCTATGCCCGCAAGCAGGACGCCGCCTTCACGGCCACCCTGGACATCAACGAACCGACCCGCATCGAGGTCGCCGCGTATGGACCCCTTGCCCAGCGCCAGGGGGCAAACCGGGTCACTGCCACCCAGTGGATCGTGCCGGGCAAGGACCTGACCGGCGGCAACGGCTGGGTCCTGGAGATGCCCGGCTTCGTGGTCGATGTGCTGGCGCCGCCCTCGCATATCAAGCTTGATGCGGCAACCACCACCGTGCCCATCCGCGCCAACGTGACCATGATGTGCGGCTGCCCCATCACCAGGGGCGGCGTCTGGGATGCGGACCGCTACCAGGTGGCGGCGCGCATCATCAAGAATGGCAGGCAGGTGGCAGAGATCCCGCTCGCCTACCTCAAGAAAGCCAGCCAGTTCGGCGCCGACTACAGGGTCAGTGCCGGTCCCGGCGTCTACAAGGCCATTGTCTATGCCTATGACCCGGCCAACGGCAACACCGGTGTCGACGTGACGACCTTTATCGTCGCAAAGCCGAAGAAAAAGAAGTAGAAGGCGCAAGGCTCCGGATCGCCTGTACCGCGTGCCAGGAGGCGTCCAGGAAGGGCGCGGCCTTGCTGTTTCGCGAAAAGCCGCCGGACGCCGTCTGGCAGGAGACGATGAACTTTTCGGCCCGGCCCTGGTGCGGGGCATGGCTGCGCAGCAGGGCCAGGGCCACAAGGGCGTAGTGGGAGTTCTCGATATAGGACGTGGTACCGGGGAAAAAGCCGAAGCCGCCGTCCGGCGCCTGGCAGCGCCGCAGCCACTGGATCATCTCCTCCGCCTCTGCCGGCAGCCGGCCGGGAGAGAGGACCTGCTGCAGCCTGAGATAGTGGCAGAGCTCCTTCACCGTCCGCCGCCGCGGTGCAAACCTGCCAGGGTCAGCCGCCCTGCCCCCCTTGAGTACGGCCTCGTACCATCTCTCTTCGTAATCAGGCACACGCTCGCCCCACCCCGGCCGCCAGTGGACCTCCAGGTCGAGATCCAGGTGGTGTGCCAGCCGCTGCAGCTGGAAGGCCGTCTTGACCGGCATGGCCGGGTGGCGGCGGACATAGTCGCGCAGGTAGCTGCCGGTGGCGCCCGTTGCCAGGGATGCGGACAGGTCCTCCAGGCCGAGTGTCGCCAGGTAGCGCAGGATGCTGACGGCGAAATAGGTATCCTGGATGGTGTGCGGCTGCATGGGGGTGGCGGCAAAACCGCCATCAGAACGGAGTCGCTGCATGACAAATCCCTGCAGGCCGGCCAGGTTGATACGTTCCGTTATTGCCATAGTCATGATCTTCCCCCTCCCTGTTCCTTGGTCCGGTGGTACCGGAAACCCGTGCTTTGCAAAAGATCTTTCTGCGTCCTTCCCGCAGCCTGCAACCGGCAATCCTGCCGGAGATGCAGGGCATCAGGGGCGCAGAAGTTGCCAATGCCTGCGGGCGGGAAAATGAAGAAAAAATCCTTTCGCACGGCCAGTGAGTCGAACAAAACGGTCACGTTCGTGTAATCTACTGATACGGCAAAAGAAAATTTTTTCTTCATTTTCGAAGTGCAGGATTTAGGTTTCAGATGATCAGCCGCACCCCGCCCAGTTCCTCGATCCGGTAGGGAAACCGGTCACCGGGGGAGCCGATGAACATGAAGTTGGTCGGGATCCCCCATTTCCTGGACAGCTCCTGGATCAGTTGCGGCCCGAATTTTCCCTTCAGCGGTACGAACTCGATCTTTATCTCCGGGTATTCCCGGTCCAGGAACTCCAGGTCCTGCTCGAGTTGCCGGATCGTCTCGGAGTCATCCTCATCAGTGACGTGCACGATCTTGATCTTCTGCGTATGTTCGTTGTTCTTGATATAGAGCAGCACCTTGTTCAGGTTGGCCAGGCTGTCGCCCCGGGTGAAGAAGACAAACTTCTGCGACTGGATCCGGTCCATGGTGGCATAGATGGACTGGTTGATGCGGGTAACCAGCTTGAGGATGGGAACAAAGAGCATCTCCACGAAATGCAGCAGCCCTTCAAGAAGGGCGATACGTTTGAGCATGATGCCGGTGACGATGATGGTGGGGATGAAGTACTCGGCAAAGACCTTGAGGTTGGAGGGCTCGCCCGGCGGCGGCTGCTTGATGATGTTGCCCCACAGGGCCACCAGCACGGCGGCCAGGGCCAGGATCACCGCGCCCTTGCCTGCCCGTTCCGGCCGCGGCAGCTTCTTCCGCTTGACCTTGAGCAGGATGTTGCCGACCGCGAACAGGGCCATGACCGAGAGAAACGAGATGGTATAGACCCCGGCCAGGAGCTCCACCTGGCCCCTGGTGATGGTGAGGATGGAGACAGAGAGGAGGAAGAACATGATGATGATCCGGTAGGAGGAGCCGCGCCGGTTCTTTTTGAGCAGAAAGTGGGGCAGGATCCGGTCCAGGGTGATCCGTTCCACCAGGCCGGTCACGCCCACGTACGAGGTCAGGACGGCGCCGGAGAGTACCAGGGTCGCGTCGATGGAGACCAGGGCGGCCAGCCAGGAGCCACCGGCGACGTGTCCCAGGTGCGAGAGGAGATAGGCCTTATGCTGCGCCACCTGGTCCATGGGTAGCACGCTGAGGGCGAGCACGGTCATCAGGGGATTGAAGATGGAGACCACGAGCCACATGTTGCGAAGCGTCTTGGGAAAGACCCCGTGCTGCTGTTCCTCGACAAAGTTGGCAGAACTCTCGAAGCCCGAAATGCCGAGCATGGCGGCACAGAACCCCCAGAACACGGCCATGGCCACGGACCCGTGCCGGGGAGGCTGCATGTTGTTGGCCAGGAAGACCGACAGGCCATGGTCCAGCAGGTAGGAGGTGGCGGCGCCGGCGAGCAGGACCAGGGAGGCGAGGTGAAAGAGGAAGATCAGGACCGCGACAAAGGCGGACTCGCCGATGCCAAGGATGGTGAGGCCCATGAACAGCGCCAGCAGGCAGATGGTGGCCAGGGTCACCGGCAGGCCGGGAACGATGGAATGGAGGTAGTGCATGCCCTCGGAGGCCGAAATCACCGCCGTCGCCATGTAGGAGAGCAGGGTCAGGGAGGCGGCCAGGGAGGCCATGGACTTGCTGGTGGTATTGAGCAGGGCGTTGTAGGCACCGCCGTTGAGCGGCAGGGCGCCCACCACCTCGCCGTAGATCTTGCGAAACAGGTAGAGGATCAGGGCGACGATGAGCAGGGCGATCCAGGCATACTGGCCGGCGGCGATAATCGACAGGGCCGAGACGTAGAGGACGGACGAGGAGATATCGTTGCCACAGATGGCCGTGGCCGACAGCTCGGAGAGTTTTTTTGTTGCGGTCTGGGACGCCATGGTCAGATCAGCGGCAGTGCGGGAGGAGATGCTGCCCGGACGGGGACGTTGCACTGTCTCCCGCGCCTTGCCCCCTTGTCCTCCACGAATACACGTTTTCGTTTTCCACCAGGGTTGTTCGCCGGCAACCGGTCCGGCTTCTGCCCTATGATACCAGAATCCTGCACTTCGAAAATGAAGAAAAAATTTTCTTTTGCCGTATCAGCGGATTATGCGAATGTGATCGTCTTGTTCCACTCACTGACCGTGTGAAGGATTTTTTCTACATCTTCTTGCCCGCAGGCATTGGCAATCTTGCCGAATCTGCTTCTTTATCAAGGGCTTGAAGTATTCTTATA
>WFUT01000073.1 GCA_015484845.1 Desulfobulbaceae bacterium | reverse complement strand
GCCCGGCCCTGCTCCTGCTGCCCCTGCTTGTTCTCTTTCCCCTGCCGCCGGTGCCGCCGGCCTTCTGGCTCCTGATCGCCATCCTGCTGCCGCTTGAATTCCTGGCCATGGGGCTCTACATGGTGGCGATCCGGGACTGGCCCCTGCACCTGACCATGCCGTACCTGGCCTTTACCCCTGTCTTCAACGTCCTGACCGGGCTGCTCATCCTGGGTGAGCGGGTCTCGGCGGCCGGGTTTGCCGGTATCCTGCTGGTGGTGGCCGGGACCTGGGTCCTCAATGCCGATCCGGCCCGGCCCAGGGCCCTGCTTGCCCCGTTCGCCGCCGTGTTCCGGGTCCGCGGCTCCCGCCTGATGCTGGCCGTGGCCTGTATCTACAGCCTGACCTCGGTGCTGGGCAAACGGGCCATGCAGTATGCAGACCCGGTCAGCTTCGGGCCCTTCTACATGGTCCTGCTCGGCGCGGTCTCCCTGCTCGTGCTCCCGGCCGGCCGTCGCGTTCGGCCGCGCCTGATTGTCCGCCGCTGGCCCCGGGTCCTTCTCGTGGGCGGCAGCATGGCGGTGATGATCAGCACCCATTTCCTTGCCATTGCCCACGTCCAGGTCGCCTACTTCATCGCCCTGAAGCGGACCAGCCTGCTGTTCGGCATCCTGTACGGTGGCTGGCTGTTTCGGGAACAGCACCTGCGGCGTAGCCTGGTGGCCGGGGCCCTGATGGTGGCCGGGGTGGTCCTGATCGTGGCCGCGTGAGGTCCCGGCACGGTGAAAATCCGCATCCCCTGCGAAATTTCTTTGCAAAGTTATGGTTTTTTTGTATCAATTACTATTTTTGGCCCAACTGTTCCGGACGGAGCATACGGAGGCTTCCCGGAAAGAACACCGGTTGGGCAGTACCAGGAACACGTGGTATTGATCATGAAAAACCATCTGTTAGCATTAAAGGATTTCAACAAGCAACAGCTGCAGTCGCTGATCGTGCGCGCCATGCGCCTGAAGAACGAGACCCGGGAAGGCATGCGGCACCAGCAGCTTGCCGGCCGGACCATCTGCCTCTTGTTCGAAAAACCGTCCACCAGGACCAGGGTTTCGTTCGAGGCGGCCATGTACGGCCTGGGCGGCCAGGTCATCTTCATGGCCAGCAGGGAGAGCCAGCTCGGCCGCGGCGAACCGCTCAAGGATACGGCCAGGGTCCTGGCCCGGTACGTGGACGGTATCGTGGTCCGCACCTTTGGCCAGGAGGTGGTCGAGGAGCTGGCCCGCTATTCCGATGTGCCGGTGATCAACGCCCTCACCGATCGCTACCATCCCTGCCAGATCCTCAGCGACATCATGACCGTGATCGAGCAGAAGGGCGCGCCGGAAAACCTGAAGATTGTCTGGCTCGGCGACGGCAACAACATGGCCAACTCCTGGATCGAGGCGGCCTCGGTGCTGGATTTTCCGCTCACGCTTGCCTGCCCGGAGGGCTATGAGCCGGACGCGGACGTGCTTGCGGCGGCCCGGGCCCGGGCGAGCCAGCCCATCACCCTGCTCCGCGATCCCGTGGAGGCGGTCCGGGATGCCGACGTGATCAATGTCGATGTTTGGGCCTCCATGGGCCAGGAGGACGAACAGGAGCAGCGCGTCGGGATCTTCCGGCCCTACCAGCTCAACAGCGAACTGCTGGCCCACGCCGCCCGGGACGCCGTGGTCCTCCACTGCCTGCCCGCGCACCGGGGAGAGGAGATCACGGAAGAGGTGCTGGAGGGCAGCCAGTGCGTGGCCTTTGACCAGGCGGAAAACAAGATGCACATCCACAAGGCGATCCTGGACAGCCTGCTCGCCGATCCCTCGCAGGATCGCTAGTGGTCGGGACGCCCGTAACCCTGATTTCACACAACGACTGAACCATGAGTGTAGAAAAGATCGTTCTGGCCTACTCCGGTGGCCTTGATACCTCGGTGATCCTCAAGTGGCTGGCCGAGGAATACCAGTGCCCGGTCATCGCCTATGCCGCCGACGTCGGCCAGCACGAGGACTGGGACGCGGTCCGCGAAAAGGGGCTGGCCACGGGTGCGGAAAAGGTGATCATCTCCGACCTGAAGGAGGAGTTTGTCCGCGACTACATCTTTCCCGCCTTTCGCGCCAATGCCATCTACGAAGGCTCCTACCTCCTCGGCACCTCGCTGGCCCGGCCGGTCATCGCCAGGGAGCAGGTGCGCATTGCAGAGCAGGAGGGCGCGGACGCGGTCAGCCACGGCGCCACCGGCAAGGGCAATGACCAGGTCCGTTTCGAACTCGCCTACCTGGCCCTGAACCCCCGGCTCACCATCATCGCGCCCTGGCGGATCTGGGACCTCAACTCGCGGCGGAAACTGATGGATTTTGCCCGGGCCCATGACATCCCGGTGCCGGTCACCAAGAAGAATCCCTACAGTTCCGACGAAAACCTGCTGCACATCAGCTTTGAAGGGGGTATCCTGGAAGACCCGTGGAACGAGCCGGACGAGGCGATGTTCAAGCTCACCGTGGCGCCGGAAAAGGCGCCGGATAGGCCCACCTATGTCGAGCTCACCTTTGAGCAGGGCACGCCGGTGGCCATTGACGGCGAGCGGCTGGGGCCGGTGGAGATGATGCAGCGGCTCAACACCCTGGGCGGGGAGAACGGCATCGGCCGCCTGGACATGGTGGAGAACCGGTTCGTGGGCATGAAGTCGCGCGGTGTCTACGAGACCCCGGGCGGCACCATCCTGCGCGCCGCGCACCGCGACCTGGAGACCATCACCATGGACCGGGAGGTCATGGATATCCGCGATTCGCTGATTCCGCGCTACTCCAAGCTGATCTACAACGGCTTCTGGTTCTCGCCCGAGATGGAGCTGCTGCAGAAGACCATGGACGAGGCCCAGAAGACGGTCAACGGGGTGGTCCGGCTCAAGCTCTACAAGGGCAACTGCGTGCCCGTGGGCCGCCGGTCGGACAACTCCCTCTACTCCGAGTCCTTTGCCACCTTCGAGGAGGACGAGGTCTACAACCAAGCCGACGCCACCGGCTTTATCCGCCTCAATTCCCTGCGCCTGCAGATCCAGGCGCTGAACAGAAAGTGAGCCGGACCATGAGCGGACAGGAAAACAGCGGATCGAGCAAGCTCTGGGGCGGCCGTTTCGCCGAGACCACGGCCGCGTCCGTGGAGGCGTTCACCGCCTCCATCCAGTATGACGCCCGGCTCTTTCGCCATGACATCATGGGCTCCATGGTCCACGCCCGCATGCTGGCCCGGCAGGGGTTGATCAGCAACGAGGAACGGGATGCCATCCTGGCGGGCCTGGCCGAGATCCGGGACGAGATCGAGGCCGGTACCTTCGAGTTCCGGCCCGAGCTGGAAGATATTCACATGAATATCGAGAAGTCGCTCACCGACCGGATCGGTCCGGCCGGGGCCAAGCTGCACACCGCCCGCAGCCGCAACGACCAGGTGGCCCTTGACCTGCGCCTCTACCTGCGCGACGAGGGCAGGGAACTGGACCAGTTGCTGGCCGGGTTGCAGGAGGCCCTTGTCCGCCTGGCCCGCCGCTACCTGGGCGCGGTCATGCCGGGCTACACCCACCTGCAGCGGGCCCAGCCGGTGCTGCTCTCCCACCACCTGCTGGCCTACCACGAGATGTTTGACCGGGACCGTGGCCGGATCCGGGACTGGCTGGCGCGGATGAACGTGCTGCCCCTGGGCGCGGCGGCCATGGCCGGCACCGGCCTGCCCATCGACCGGGAGTGGGTGGCCGCGGAACTCGGTTTTTCCGGTGTGTCGGCCAACTCCATGGACACGGTCTCGGACCGCGACTTTGCCCTGGAACTGCTCTTCTGCCTGAACCTGGTCCAGCTCCACCTGAGCCGGCTCTCCGAGGAACTGGTGCTCTGGGCGAGCAAGGAGTTCGAGTTCGTCCGCATCGGCGACCGGTACTGCACCGGCTCCTCGATCATGCCCCAGAAGAAGAACCCGGACATCCCGGAGCTGATCCGGGGCAAGAGCGGCCGGGTCACCGGCGCCCTGGTCTCGCTGCTGATGACGGTCAAGGGGCTGCCGCTGACCTACAACCGCGACCTGCAGGAGGACAAGGAGCCGGTCTTCGACGCCCTGGACACGGTCAAGGCCAGCCTGGCCATTGCCGCGGAGCTGCTCGCCAACACCACCTTTGACCAGGACCGGCTGCGGCAGGCGACCCGGGGCGGCTTCATGACCGCCACCGATCTCGCCGATTACCTGGTGCGCCGCAACATGCCGTTTCGCGAGGCCCATGGCGTGGTCGGCCGTATCGTGGCCCACTGCCAGGAGCGCGGCATCGAGCTTGAGGACATGAGCCTGGAGGAGATGCGGGAGTTCTCCGATCGCATCGAGGCCGATATCTTTGACGTCCTCTCCGTGGAGGGCTCGGTCAACAGCCGCCTCTCCACCGGCGGCACGGCCCTTGCGCGGGTGGAAGAGGCCCTGCGCCGGGCGGAACAACAACTGGGAATAGCAAGATGATCAGAATCTGTCGGTATCGCACGCGTGCAGGTCTCTCCCTTCTCCTCGCCCTTGTCCTCGCCATCCTGGCCGGCTGCGGCTACAAGGACCGGCCGGTGCCGCCGCAGCAGGTGGTGCCCCGGCCGATCACGGACCTGCGCTACCAGTTGAGCGAGAAGGGCGTGACCCTCTCCTGGAGCTATCCCATCGAGACCGTGACAGGCAGGGATCTTACCGAGATCTCCAGTTTCGAGCTCTACCGGGCCGTGGTGCCGGTGGATTCCTACTGCGACACCTGTCCCATCCCCTTTGGCACGCCCATCGAGCTGCCCGGCGGCGTCCTGCCCGGCGAGGGCAGGAAGACGGCCACCTACGAGGCGACCCTGCTCCGGCCCGGCAACCTCTACTTCTTCAAGGTGCGGGCACGAAACGGCTGGTGGGCCGAGTCGGCGGACTCCAACATCGTCTCCTTTCTCTGGAACATTCCGCCGCGGGCGCCGTCCGGTCTCAAGGCCGTTGCCGGCGATCACGAGGTGACCCTGCGCTGGCAGCCGGTCACCATCCATCTCGACGGCAGCCCGATCACCGGCCGGGTCGAGTACCAGGTCCTGCGCAGCCTGGGCGGCGGCTCCTTTGCCAAGGTGGGCAAGCCGGTGAGCGGCACGACCTTCACCGATACGCGGGTGCAAAACGGCAGGAAGTATTTCTACCGGGTCCAGGCCATCGAGGTCTACAAACAGGGCCGGGTCGGGGGCGGATCCACGGCGCCGGTGGCCGTGACCCCGGTGGACCGGACACCGCCGGCACCGCCCCTGGGCGTGCGCGCCGTGCTCACCGGCCGCGGGGTCAAGGTCTTCTGGCAGCCGGTGGAAGAGCGCGATCTCAAGGGCTACCGCGTCTATCGCCGCCTGCCGGGTGACAGGGCGCCCGAGCTCATCGGCGAGGTCGATGCGCCCTATACCATGTTCGTGGACAAAAAACCGCCCGCGGACGCGGCCAGGATCTTCTACTCTGTTTCCAGTATCGACAACCATACCCCGGCCAACGAGAGCGCCAGTTCGCCGGAGGTCATGCTCAAACAATAACCACCAGCCATGCGCCGTGTCCCGGCGCATGGGCGGCTGATTCGGGAAGACAATGCATCACTTTCACTACAAGGACAACCTGTTGTACTGCGAGGACGTGCCGGTGCGCGAGGTGGTCGATGCCGTGGGAACGCCACTGTATCTCTACAGCGTGGCCACCCTGAAGCGTCACTTCACGGCCTTTGATTCCGCCTTCGACGGAACACCGCACCTGACCTGTTTCGCGGTCAAGGCCTGTTCCAACATCGCTGTTCTCAACCTGTTTGCCCGTCACGGCGGCGGCGCCGACATCGTCTCCGGCGGCGAGCTGTTCCGGGCGCTCAAGGCGGGGATCGACTCCAGGAAGATCATCTATTCCGGCGTGGGCAAGACCGTGGCCGAGATGCGCGAGGCCCTGCTGGCCGACATCCTGATGTTCAACGTGGAATCGGCCCAGGAACTGGACCGGTTGCAGCAGGTGGCCGCCGGCATGGCAACCAGGGCGCCGGTGGCTCTGCGCATCAACCCGGACGTGGACCCCAGGACCCATGCCTACATCTCCACCGGCCTGGCCAAGAATAAGTTCGGCATCCCGGTGGACGCGGCCCTGCACGAGTATGAGCGGGCCCGGGACATGGAGAATATCGAGATCCTGGGCGTGAGCTGCCACATCGGCTCCCAGCTCACCCAGGTCGAGCCCTTCATCGAGGCCCTGCGCAAGGTAAAGGACTTCATCGCCCGGTTGGCCGACAGGGGTATCACCATCAGGTACCTGGACCTGGGCGGCGGCCTGGGCATCACCTACGACGACGAGCAGCCCCCTGACCCGCACGAGTATGCGCAGGCGATCAGGGAGGAACTGGGCGATGCCGACTACACCCTGGTCCTGGAGCCCGGCCGGGTCATTGCCGGCAATGCCGGTATCCTGGTGACCGAGGTCCAGTACACCAAGGTCAACACCGGCGGCGAGGAGGAGAAGCGGTTCGTGATCGTGGACGCGGCCATGAACGACCTGGCCCGGCCCAGCCTCTACGGCGCCTTTCACGAGATCATCCCGGTGGTGCAGGACGACCGGCCCGGGCAGAGGGTGGACATCGTCGGCCCCATCTGCGAGACCGGCGATTTCATGGCCCGGGACCGGATGCTGCCCGAGGTACGGCAGGGCGATCTCCTGGCCATCATGAGCTGCGGCGCCTATGGCTTTTCCATGGCCTCCAACTATAATTCCAGGCCCAGGGCGGCCGAGGTCCTGGTGGGCGGCGACTGCTTCCGGGTCATCCGCATGCGCGAGGACTATGAAGACCTGGTCCGGGGTGAATTCGTGGTGGAGCTGGATTGCAAATGAATATCGTGGATCTGCCGCTTGCCTTTGTCAAGATGAGCGGCACGGGTAATGACTTTATCCTCGTCGATCACCGCAAACCCCGCATCGCTGCCGAGGCCATGCCGGAGTTTGCCCGGCTGGTCTGCCGGCGCCGCTTTTCCGTGGGCGCCGACGGCCTGATCCTGATCGAGGATTCGGAGCAGGCCGATTTCCGCTGGCGGTTCTTCAACGCCGATGGCTCGGAGGCCGAGATGTGCGGCAACGGGGCCCGCTGCGCGGCACGGTTCGCCTACATGCACGGTATTGCACCGGCCCGGATGCGGTTCGAGACCATGGCCGGCATCATCGAGGCCAGTGTCAGTGATGTCCAGGTGTCGGTGAAGATGACCCGGCCGCAGGGGCTCCGCATGGAGCTCGGGATCGACATGGACGGGGATTCCCTGACCCTGCACAGCGTGGACACCGGCGTGCCGCACGCCGTGGTCTTTGTGGAGGATATCGACCGGGCCGACGTCTGCGGCCTGGGCCGCCGCATCCGCGGGCACGAGGCCTTCATGCCCGCGGGGACCAATGTCAACTTTGTCCAGCAGCGACCGGACGGCGCCTTCAAGGTGCGGACCTATGAGCGCGGCGTCGAGGACGAGACCCGGGCCTGCGGCACCGGGGCAGTGGCCGCGGCCCTGGTGGCCGCCCTGCTGGGCCGGGCCGAGTCGCCGGTGGAGATCGTCACCTCGGGTGGCGACCGGCTGACCATCCTCTTTGACCTGCAGGAGGGCGCGGCGGACAACGTGTTCCTGAAGGGACCGGCGCACGTGGTCTACAGGGGGGAACTCAACGAAGAGGCCCTGCGCTGAGAGGCGGGGTCGGCTTGATGCAAGGGAAACCGGCAGCGGCCGGTTGGATATCTGTCTGAGGAGGGAGAAAAATGAAAAAGATTCAGGGCGCCTTTACCGCCATCGTTACCCCCATGCTCGACGGCAAGGTGGACGAGCAGGGGCTGATCGACCTGATCGAGTTCCAGATCGCCGGCGGCATCCACGGCCTGGTTCCCTGCGGGACCACCGGCGAGTCGGCGACACTGGACTTTGACGAGCACAAGCGGGTCATCGAATTGACCGTCCGGACCGTGGACGGCCGGGTACCGGTCATTGCCGGCACCGGTGCCAACAACACCCTGGAGGCCATCGAGCTGACCGAGTCGGCCAAGGCCAGCGGCGCCGACGCGGTCCTGTCGGTGGTGCCCTACTATAACAAGCCGAGCCAGGAGGGGCTGTACCAGCACTTCCGCACCATTGCCGAGGCCGTGGACATCCCCATGGTCCTCTACAACGTGCCCGGCCGCACGGTCACCAACATGCTGCCGGCCACGGTGGCGCGCCTGGCCGAGCTGCCCAACGTGATCGGCATCAAGGAGGCCAGCGGCAGCCTGAACCAGATCAGCGAGGTGATCCGGGTCTGCCCGGACGACTTCATCGTCCTCTCCGGTGACGACTTCACCTCCATGCCCACGGTGCTCATCGGCGGCAAGGGGGTCATCTCGGTCACCTCCAACGTGGAGCCGCGCGGCATGGCCGATCTCATGGAGGCCGCCCTGGCCGGTGACCTGGCCCGGGCCAACGAGATCCACTACCGCCTTTTCCCGCTCATGGGCACCATGTTCTGCTATCCCAGCCCGGCACCGGCCAAGAAGGCCCTGGAGCTGATGGGCAGGATCCGCTCCGGCGAGGTCCGCCTGCCCATGACGGCCATGGACGAGCCCAGCCTGGAAAAACTGAAAGCAGCCATGACAGAGCTGGGTCTTCTCTGATCGCGGCAGCCGTCGGTACGACAAGCCGGCACCAGGAATCCAAACCCAAACTCGAAATCCGAAACCCAAGGGAAACACGATGACCAAGGTTATAGTGGCCGGCGCTGCCGGCCGGATGGGACAGCGTATCAGTTTCATGGTGCACCAGCACCCGGACCTGGAACTGGCAGCCGCCTTCGAACACGCCGACAACCCGGCCGTGGGCCGGGATGTGGGAGAGAATGCGGGCTTCGGCACCACCGGGGTCATCATCGAGGCCGGCCTGGAGCCGGTGATCGACAAGGGCGACGTGATCATCGACTTCACCTTCCACACGGCGACCATGGAGTTTGTCCGCCTTGCCGCCGAGCACGGCAGGGCCATGGTCATCGGCACCACCGGCCTGTCGGCCGACGACCTGGCACTTCTCAGGAGCACGGCCGAGGCGCATTTTCCCTGCGTGCAGGCGCCCAACATGGCCGTTGGCGTCAACGTGCTCTTCAAGCTGGTGGAGAAGGCCGCCTCGGTGCTGGGCGACGCCTATGACGTGGAGATCGTCGAGGCCCACCACCGGATGAAGAAGGACGCGCCCTCGGGCACGGCCCTGAAGCTGGGCGAGATGGCCGCCGGTGCCCTGGGGCGGGACCTGGCCGAGGTGGGCGTCTTTGAGCGGCACGGCGTGATCGGCGAACGGACGGACAAGGAGATCGGCATCCAGACCATCCGCGCCGGCGATATCGTCGGTGAGCACACGGTCTACTTTGCCGGTGCCGGCGAGCGCATCGAGATCACCCATCGCGCCCACAGCCGGGATAATTTCGCCCGCGGCGCCGCCCTGGCCGCAGCCTGGGTGGCGGGTCGGCCCAACGGCCTCTACACCATGTTCGATGTCCTTGGCCTGAACGACTTCTGATTCTGAATCCGGCGAGTTCGCACCAGTTCGACAGGTTGGCGGATTCGTTCAGCGGTGAACTGTTGCGCATGCCCCTTTGCCTGGATTCCCCGTGATCATGCATCCGGTCTGCATCGGCCTGGGCTCCAACCTGGGCAACTCCATGGAGCTGCTCCTCGATTCCTGGGCCGAGCTGGGCCGGATTCCCGGTATCCGTACCAGTGCCCTCTCCCGGCCCTACCTGACCGAACCGGTGGACATGGAGAGCGAGCACTGGTTCATCAACGCGGCCGGGCTGCTGACCACGACCCTTGCCCCGGAAGAACTGCTGACCCATCTTCTGGCCACGGAGCAGCGATTCGGGCGCCGGCGCGGTCCGGAGGATCATTGCCACCACCGGGACCGGACCCTGGACCTGGACCTGCTCCTCTACGGCGAGCTGGTCATGGCCACGCCGCGGCTCGTCCTGCCCCATCCCCACATGCACCAGCGGCTGTTCGTTCTCGCGCCCCTGGCCGAGCTGGTTCCGGGGCAGGAGATTCCCGGCAGCGGCCGCAGCGTCCGGCAGTGGCTGCAGTGCCTCCTGGCCCGGCCGGACAGGCCGGCCATCGAGGTCCGCGCATGGCCAGGTGATCGCGCCAGATAGAATTAGACTTTTCGCCTTCCCCGTATATAATACAGATATGTATAGAGAAGATGACAGACCCATGGGCATGCCGGAGGCAGGCTCATGAGCCCGATCCGCCTGCTCATCCTGGCCGTTCTTTTCTACATTGCCTGGCGTCTCCTGCGGGGGCTGGGTAAAGATTCGTCCCCCGGCCGCCGATCCGGAAAACAGGGGGGCGACAGGGTCCAGGATGTCCTGGTCGAGGACCCGGTCTGTCATACCCTGGTGCCGAAACACCAGGCCCTGCAGTTGCGCCGTGGCGGGGTGACCTACTATTTTTGCTGTGAAAGGTGCCGGCAGGAGTTTGAGCAGAAGAGCGATCGTCCGGCCGCTGACGAATAGTCAGTTGGTTGCCCTTGGCGCATCCGGCCGCGGTCCAACCCGAAACCCCAACCCCCCAACCTGTGGCGGACGAGGAAAAGATGAAATTTTTTATAGATACGGCAAATATCGACGAGATAAAGAAAGGGCTTGAACTCGGCATGGTGGACGGTGTCACCACCAACCCCTCCCTGGTGGCCAGGGAGCAGCGGCCGTTTGCGGATATCCTCAACGATATCTGCGCCATTGTCGATGGCCCCATCAGCGCCGAGGTGGTCAGCCTGGATGCCGACGGCATGGTGAAGGAGGCCCGGGAGCTGGCGAAGATCAATGACAACATCGTCATCAAGGTGCCCATGATCGAGGAGGGCCTCAAGGCGGTGAAACGGCTCACCGCGGAGGAGATCAAGACCAATGTCACCCTCATCTTTTCCTCCACCCAGGCCCTGCTCGCCGCCAAGGCCGGGGCCACCTATGTCAGTCCCTTTGTCGGCCGCCTGGATGACATCTCCAGCAACGGCATGGACCTGATCGGCGATATCATGACCATCTTTGGCAATTATGGCTTTGACACCGAGGTGATCGTCGCCTCGGTGCGCAATCCCATGCACGTGGTGGAATCCGCCCTCATGGGCGCCCACATCGCCACCATCCCCTACAAGGTCATTGCCCAGCTCGCCCGCCATCCGCTCACCGACATCGGCATGGAAAAATTCCTGGCAGACTGGGAAAAACGACAGAAATAGACAGGGGGCGGTATGATGAAGGGAATACTCTGCGCCGTGGCACTGCTGTCGGTCCTGGTCCTGGCCGGACCGGGACGGGCCGATATCTACTCCTACGTCGATGCCAGGGGTATTCGTCATTATACCAACGTCCCCGGTGACGGCCGGTACCGGCAGATCCGGCTGCCGGCCCTCAGGCCGTCCTCCAGCCGCATGGTCAGCAGGAAACGGCCGCATGTGGTCAGGGCCGGCAGGGCCAGGAAGCAGCGTGTGGGCGGCAGGAGCTGGATGGGGCCAAGCAGCTATGACCGCCACATCCGGCAGGCCGCCTCCCGGCTCCGGGTCGACCCGCTCCTGATCAGGGCCATCATCCAGACCGAGTCCAACTTCAATCCGCGCGCCATCTCCTCGCATGGCGCCCAGGGCCTCATGCAGCTCATGCCCGAGACAGCCCGGGACCTGCAGGTAACAAATCCCTTTGACCCGCGCCAGAACATCGCCGCCGGCACCCGCTATTTCCGGCGCCTGCTCGACTGGTACGACGGGGATCTTGCCCTGAGCCTGGCCGCCTACAATGCCGGTCCCGGCCGGGTGCCCAAGCATGGTTCCATCCCGCGTATCCCGGAGACCATGGCCTATGTCAACAAGGTGCTGGGGCTGTACCGTTCCTACAAGCAGGGCATGGTTGTGCGGGCCACCAGGATCAATGTCCGGAAACTGGTGACAGTGAATTGAACCGTGCAAACAGGGTCCTGAACCTGCCCAATCTCATCACCGCGGGGCGCTTCGTGCTCTCCGGCTGCCTGGCCGTCCTGCTCGCCACGGAACAGACCACCCCTGTCGCCGCCATCTCCTGGCTGGTCTTTGTCCTGGCCGCGGTCAGTGACTGGGTGGACGGCTACTTTGCCCGCCGGTACCAGAGCGTCACCGTGCTGGGCAAGCTGATGGACCCCCTGGCCGACAAGGTGCTGGTGGCCACGGCCCTCATCATGCTCATCCCCCTGGGCCTGATCCCGGCCTGGCTCTCCCTGCTCATCCTCTGCCGCGAGCTGATGGTTACCGGCCTGCGCGGCGTCGCCTCGGCGGCCGGGGTCGTGGTTGCCGCCAGCGGCCTGGGCAAGATAAAGTCCATCGTCCAGTATATCGCCCTGGGCACCCTGATCTTTCCGGCCGGCCTAGTCCCCTTCATCCCCCACCTGCACGGCATCGGCCTCGCCATCCTCTACGTGGCCCTGGTGCTCACTGTCTGGTCCGGCCTCGATTATTTCTACAAGCTGCGCCGCGTCTTCCTGGAGGCGGACGCCGACTGATCCCGGGCCGGGGAATCTTCGCTTCCCGGCCATGCCGGGCGGTCGCACTCTCTCTCGTCCAGGCTAGGCAAGCAGCATCAGGCCCATGATGGTGAGCAGGACGTGGATGATCCGGATATAGGTGGAGCGGTCGATTCTGTCGGTCATCATGGAGCCCAGGGCGGTTCCGGCCAGGACAAAGGGGACGGTGACGCCGAAGTCGACAATCGTGGCCCGGGTGGTGACGCCGGTCAGGGCGTGCGCCACGGCGATGAGGCTGGAGTTGATGGCAAAGAGGCCGGTCAGGGTGGCCTTGATCTCGTTTTTGCTCCAGCCGCTCAGGGTGGTGTAGATGATGGCCGGCGGCCCGCCGGCGCTGAAGGCCGCGCCGATGGCGCCGGTGAGGAAACCGGCCAGCCAGGCCCATGCCCTGCCGGGATACAGTGGACGCGGCCGGAAAAAGAGGTTGTAGAGACTGTAGCTCACCAGCAGGAGGCCGATGCCGCTTCGGATCAGGGCGGAATCCAGGGTCTTCAGCAGGGTGGCCCCGACAAGGATGCCGGGAAGAGAGCCGAGCAGCAGGGGAGCGATCCTGGCCGGATCCAGGTCCCTGCGCAACTGGATCGCCAGGTAGCCGGTGATGGCCAGGCCGTTGAGGATGCAGAGGGGCACCGCCTGCTTCACGTCCATGATCAGGCTGAGCAGGGGGATGGCCACAAGGGCGGAACCGAAACCGGTCAGGCCCTGGACGAACCCGGCTGCGAGAAACACTATACCGGCCAACAGACAGCTCGCCATGGCAGAAGAGCAGGGGAAGGAATCGGTAAGGGAGCGGAACAGGTCGGCTACTCTACTTCCAGCAGATCACGGTGTCAAATACTCCGTTGCCGCGCCGCCAGGAAAGTGGCTGGCCCATGTCGTTCTGCTGTCTGTCTTCCTGTTGCTGGCGCCTGTCTTTCCCGCCTCCCTCCCGGCTGCAACCTTCTCGGTCAACTCGGGCCATGACGTCGAAGACCTGGAGCCCGGCAACGGCCTCTGCGTGGCCTATATCATCTTCAATCTCCCGGCTGTTTTGCCCTTCTGCACCCTGCGGGCCGCCATCGAAGAGGCCAACAGCCTGCCGGGAGAGGACACCATCTACCTCGACGCCGGGACCTATACCCTGTCACTGGCAGGGACGGGCGAGGATCGGGCCGCCAGCGGCGATCTCGATATCACGGATTCGCTGCGGATCATCGGCGCCGGCGCCGACCGGACAGTTATCGATGCCGCCGGGCTGGACCGCGTCTTTGATATCAGCGGACCAGAAACAAAGGTTTTTCTTTCCGGGATCACCATCCGGGGCGGCGCCCTGCCGGCCGGCCTGCCCGCCGGAGAGAGGGATGGTGGCGGTGTGAGAAATCGCGCCTCCCTGTCCCTCAGCCGGGTCGTCGTGGTCGGCAATGTTGCGTCCGGTGCCGGCGGCGGTCTCTTCAATGGCGCCACCGGGCGTCTCGCTGTCCAGGCATCCACCATTGCCGCCAATTCCGCGGCCGAGGGAGGAGGTCTTCGCAACAGCGGCTCTGCGACAATGACCAACGCTACCATCAGTGGCAACAGGGCAGGGTCCCGGGGCGGCGGCGCGGACAATGACGGCAGTCTCAGGCTGGTTCAATGCACCATTGCCGCCAACAGCGCCGCCATGGGTGGCGGCGTTGCCGGGCCCGGCCGCCTGGCCATGGTCAACACACTGCTTGCCGGCAACTCCGGCGGCAACTGTTTCCTCGCCGCAGCCATCGAATCCGAGGGCGGTAACCTGGACAGTGGCTCCACCTGCGGCTTGGTCGGAGGAGCTGACATGGAAGATGTCGATCCCCGCCTGGGGCCCCTGGCCGATAACGGCGGCCAGACCCCGACCCATGCCCTGTCGCCGGGCAGTCCGGCCATGGATCATGGCCTCACCCTGCCTGGCATTGTCACGGATCAGCGCGGAGCGCCGCGGCCGACCAGGCAGGGGTATGATATCGGCGCCTATGAGGCCCCCGAGCTCTCCATGGCTCCCTGCCTGGCACCGTTGCTGCTGCATTGAGGCGGACTACATGCCTTTGACGGCAGAACAGAAAACAGGACCGGCTTGCCCGGCAGAGGCTTTCCCCTTGACACGAAAAAGGGTGGTACAGTATTAGATAGACGCCACAATCTGTGCCGGAGTGGTGAAACTGGTAGACGCACTGGACTCAAAATCCAGCGAGCTTATGCTCATGTCGGTTCGACTCCGACCTCCGGCACCAGTCAAAAACAAGGCTTTATCCCGGTAATAGCGGGGTAAAGCCTTTGTTACGTTCGCAGTCAAGTTCGGTGTCACAATTATGGCCTGCTGAAGTTTCACACAGGGCATAGTTCGTAGCTCGTGCTCCTGCCGCCGCCCGGCCGTTTCTGCAAAATATTTTTGTCTACCAGGTCGGCCAGATCACGGCTGGCGGTGACCGTGCTGCACTTGGTCATGCCCGCGTATCTTCGGGTCGTCATGCTCATCACTAAGGGTAAGAAAAATCTCCCTGGCCCCAGGAGGGGTCAATTGTATTGAGCAAAAGGGGGGCAAAATTATTGGCCATTGACCCCGGCTTCAGGATGCCCGCAACGGTTCCTCTTTTCTGGCAAATCGAAGCTCTCCCGTGGTGACCGGAATGGCCAGTTTCAGGAGGAAGGTGTAGATCAGGGCGCCAGTGGCCCAGACGCCGACCGTGATGATCTTTTCGATCACGGTCGGGCTGTACTGGTAGATCTCGCCCAGGGTGCCCGGGATGAAACCGGGAATGACCAGGCCCATGCCCTTTTCGATATAGATGCCGATGATGATCAGGACGCAGCCGATATTGAGGGTAAAGAGGTTTTCCCTTGTCTGCGGCCGGAGAAAGATGAAAAAGGCGGTGATGTTGAAGGCCATGGCCGACCACATCCATGGCACCAGGTTGTCTTTCCCGTGCAGGCCGAAGTAGAGGTATTCCATGGGGGCCAGGTGAACGCTGTCGGAATAGAATTCCTTGAAAAACTCGGCCGCCAAGAGAAAGAGGTTGATCCCCATGGCATAGGCCATCAGTTCGGCGATCTTGAAGATCGCCCTGTTTTCGATCTCGATTTTGGAGACCTTCCTGATGATCTGGAAGACGATCAGCATCAGTGCCGGACCGGAGCAGAAGGCCGAGGCCAGGAAACGGGGCGCCAGGATGGAGGCGTTCCAGAAGGGGCGGGCCGACAGGCCGTTGTAGAGAAAGGCGGTGACCGTATGGATGCTCACTGCCCATGGAATGGAGAGGATAATCAGCGGCTTGATGATATTGAGATTGTACTCCTTGCTGTTGGCCATCTTGTAGAGGGCATAGAAGGAGATGGTCAGGTTGATGAAGAGATAACCGTTGAGGACGATGATATCCCATGCCAGAAGAGAGGAGGGGAAGTTCATGCGGCCGATAAAGGGGAGGACATGCCAGAGCCGGTCAATCCTTCCCATGTCGATGACCACGAACATGATGCACATGGTGATGGCGGCAATGGCCATGAGTTCGCCGAAAAGGACGATCTCCTTGATCGGCTTGAAATTATAGATATAGGCCGGCACAACGAGCAGGACCGCGGCCGCCGCCACGCCGACGAGGAAGGTGAAGTTGGAGATATAGAAACCCCAGGAGACCTGGTCACGGATGGCGGTGACGATCATCCCCTCGCTGAGCTGCTGCATGTAGGCGGCGGCACCGGCGCATATCAGCAGGGCCAGCAGGGCCACCCAGGCAAAATAGTACCTGTTGCCCCGCCCGATCTCCTTCAACAGAACCAGAAAGTTTGTTGCCAGAATTTTCATTGTCATGCTCCTCCGGGATCGGGTCAGGTTGCGAAGAAATAATAAAATTTCGGCGAGGTGTTCAGGTCCTCCTTGAGGCGGAAGACCCGTTTGTTCTCGATGCAGTAGCGGATCTCGCTGTCCGGGTCCAGCAGGTTGCCGAATTTTCTCGCCCCCACGGGACAGATCTCGACGCAGGCGGGATAGCGGCCGGGATTGCCCCTGGTCCGCTGTACGCAGAAGGTGCATTTTTCCACCACCCCCTGGAAGCGGGGCCGGTTGCCCAGGTAGTGCGTGTTGGTGTTGATCTCTTCTTCCCTGATCCGGGGGGTCTTCAGGTTGAAATGCCGGGCCCCGTAGGGGCAGGCGGCCATGCAGAAGCGACAGCCGATGCACCAGTTATAGTCAATGACAACGATGCCATCGGGTTCCTTCCAGGTCGCCCTGGTGGGGCAGACCTTGACACAGGGCGGGTTCTCGCATTGCTGGCACTGGACCGGCATATAGAAGTATTCGTCTTCCGGGACCTTTTCCGGGTAGTAGTACTTGTCGGCCTCCTCCAGGTTGCTGACGAATTTCTCCCCCTTTTCGATGCGCAGCACGGTGATCCACTGGATCTGGGGATCACGGGACTGGTTGTTTTCCTTGACACAGGCGTACACGCAACGGCGACAGCCTATGCAGCGAGACAGGTCGAGGCCGTAGCCGAACAGGACGCCGGGCATGGCCTCGGTGGTCTTGATGGAAAAATCCTTTTTGTACCGTTTCTTGTATTCCTTTTCCAGGCGGGCGATGACGGTGGCCTTTTCGTCATCATCCATCTCCTGGAAATGCTGTTGAAAGAAGGCCTCCCATACCGAGGCGTCGGCCGAGCCGACAGGGATTGCCAGCGCGGCGGTGCCGGCGGCAGTGCCTTTGAGAAACGATCGACGGCTGATGGGCTTATTTTTTTTCATTGGACTCCCTGAGTAGCGCTTCCAGCGGATTGCGGGGGATCTGGTCATCGGTGAGGTGACGGTTCCGGATCTCTTCGGGCCTGTTGGGGGGTGGCAGGGGTTTCAGG